>JBGSJB010000300.1:0-4415 GCA_041742175.1 Pirellulaceae bacterium | reverse complement strand
CTGTCGAGTCGTTAAAGAATTGTTTGGCAAGCGATGTGGATTTGATTCGCATTGCTGCTACGCGGGCGCTGGGTGGAGTGCGGCCGCGAAGTCGCACGCTGCTCGAAACTCTCGAGCGCGCGACGAAAGACAAGTCGGCTGCGGTGCGCGAGATTGCTGTGGCCGCGTTGATTGATGCGGCGAAGGAGGCTGACTTCGCAAAAGAAACGGTCTTGAAAGCGACTGAGGATGAATCGTCTTTGGTGAGGGCTGCGGCTTACCTGTCGCTGTCGAAGTTCAAGTTCAACGAAGATCAGATGCGTCAAGCGCTCGAACGCGGGTTGCAAGATGAAGCGGCTGAGGTGCGTTCGAGTACTTTGCAAGTGTTGATGACTTTGCCGAAGTTGCTAAAGCCACGACTAGAGCAATTGGTTGGGCTGGTCAGCGATGCGGATTCGCAGGTGCGCACGATGGCTGTGCAAACACTGGGCAAACTCGACAAAAAAATGGTTGATGAGGCGGTTGTGGGTGCGTGCGTTAAATCGCTTGGCGATGAAGTTTACTTGGTGCGTATAGCAGCGACCGAAACCGTGAAGGCGCTCGCGATCTCAGATACTTCGGTATTGGAAGCGTTGTCGGGGAATTTGATCGAAGACTTGCCGTTGTTGCGAGTGACGCTGGAAGCGGTTTCGGGTTTTGGAGAGAAGGCCTCTGCGATGGTTCCGTCGATTTCGCAGTTGGCGTCTCATGAGAAACCTGAGTTGCGAGTGGCAGCGATTGGTGCGTTGGCGGCGATTGAGAAGGATCGAGAGCTGTTGACAGGACGCCTGTCAGAGGCGTTGGAGGATCGAGTGTGGGAGGTGCGTCGCGCGGCTTGCGTTGCGTTAGGCAAGGTAGGACCGAATGCGAAAAACGCGGTGCCGAAGTTGTTTAAGTTGTTGGAAAGCGACGAAGATCGTGACGTTGCGAGCAACGCGCTTAAGGAAATCAACATGGCGCCGCTTGAAGCGATACCTTTGCTGATAGGCAAGTTGGATTCGGAAGAGCGTCGAACGGCCTTTTACGCTGTGTCCTTACTGGGGAAAATCGGTCCGCCTGCGGCAGAGGCGCTTCCTAAATTGGAAGAGATGTTGAGCAGGCCCAGCAGTGATGGCGGACGCTCTGAGTTTCGCAGGAAATTTCTCGTTGAAGCGATTGCCGCCATCAAGGGCGACGCGAAAAAAGATTAGTGCAGCAGGAAATTGCGTCGTAGCCGTGTGCCTTAACGCATCGAGTTCGGAGCAATGCACGACTCTGCGCCGTTTTGCAGGGCAAACGGCGACTGTAATCTCATCGCGGACTTGAATCAATTCGCGAATGGTTGGTTGCGAATGGGGAATGCTACGTTAAGCTATTTGCCGGTGTGAGCAGGTGGCTGGTTCCAAAACGAAAACGACAACCATTGCAGAATTCGCCAGAACTTCAAAGCGATAGAAATCGAATTCGGGTCGAGCTGCTAGATCCGAACTCCGGAAGGCCTTTGAATTCGTGGACGTTTTCGAAGACCGATGCGATTACCATTGGCCGGTCGCCGGATCGCGATGTTGAGATTGCCGATCCGTATGTGTCGCGACATCATGCGAGTTTGGTTTGTCGGGATGGGGCTTGGCACTTGACGTCTTTAGGGCGTAACGGAGTGATGGTTGCGAACCAGGTGGTCGCCGAACATGCCGCTGGAATTGAGTTGATTTTTCGGTTGGGCGCGCATGGTCCGACGATCAAATTTTCACTTGCCCCGGAAGTTGAAGATGTTGGTGCGACGTATCACTTTACCGATACTGCATCAGCGGAAGTTGATGACTCGCATTTCTCGCTCGATGAAGAGCAAGTCGAGCGTGAGGTGCAGGAAGTTGTCGACAGCGAGTACTTCCAGAAGTTGCAAGAGTTGGCGAGAAAGATGAGGAGCCAACGCAAGCAAGATTGAAGGCGTTACAAATATTGCATCTTGTCGAAGGTGAGCTTCGTGAGGTGCTCCAGCGAGCTATGGGAACCGACTTTGGGCAAGATAATTTCGACGCACTCCTTTCGTGGTGGCACTGGTAAATCGAATACTACTGCCAGCCTCTCAGTGTTGATGGCCAAGCAAGGTTATCGAGTGGGAGTCATTGACACGGATATTCAGTCGCCTGGAATTCACGTGTTGTTTCGCTTGCCTGAGGGGACGATCACCAAGACGCTCAACGATTACTTGTGGGGCAAGTGCAGTATCAAAGATGCTGCCTACAACGTGACTGAGCGAGCGATTGGGGATATTCATGAAGACAGTGATCGCCCGCAATTGTTTTTGATTCCTTCGAGTTTGAAGACTGGTGAGATCGCACGCATTTTGCGCGAAGGATATGACGTCGGTCGACTCAACGATGGCTTTCAGGATTTGCTGAAGCATTTGAGTTTGGATTATTTGTTTATCGATACACATCCGGGCGTCAATGAAGAGACGTTGTTGTCGATTGCGGTGTCGGACACGTTGGTGCTGTTGGTGCGCCCTGATCAGCAGGATTTTCAAGGCACAGCCGTGACGGTTGAATTGGCGAGGAAGTTGGGTGTGCCGGACATGTTCATGGTGGTGAACAAGGTTCCAGCGGATGTTGATCCAACGGCTTTACGGACGCATGTGAGTTCGCTGTTTGGCGTGGACGTTGCGGCTGCTTTGCCGCTGAGCATTGAGATGGCGAAGACGGCCAGCGGCGATATCTTTTGCAATCGCTATCCTCAGCATCCGCTGACTTTGCAACTGAAGCAAGTTGTCGCGAGACTGCTAGGACATCCGCAGGCGTAGCGAAGTGTTTTACGTGATTCCGTCCAACTAACAAACGGGAGTTCAGCCACTTTGACGTCAAGCTCGGAAGATAGAGAAGTTGATCTATTGCTCGGACGCATGAAATCCGCGGCTGCGCCCTTGCGCGAAGTGCTGCGCGAGATGCACTCGCGCATCCGGACGAACGAGGACGGGCAGGTTGCGACTTACATACCGGAGCTTGCCAAGTCGAATCCCAATGCGTTTGGAATTTCGATTGTCACGACGAGTGGTCAAGTGTTCGAAGTCGGTGATTGTGGGGAGTTGTTCTCGATTCAATCGATATCAAAGCCGTTTGTGTATGGGTTGGCTCTTGAAGATCATGGCGTGGAGGCGGTTCTGGGAAAAGTTGGAGTTGAACCGACTGGTGAAGCGTTCAATTCGATCGTGCTGGATGAGTCCTCGAATCGTCCATTCAATCCGATGGTCAATGCAGGTGCGATTGCCACGGTCGACTTAGTGAAAGGGAAGGATCTTCCAGATCGGATTGGTAGATTGCTGAAGATGTTCTCGCGTTACTGCGGTCGCGAGGTGTACATCGATAATTCAATCTTCATGTCGGA
Source organism: Pirellulaceae bacterium (assembly GCA_041742175.1). GTDB lineage: Bacteria > Planctomycetota > Planctomycetia > Pirellulales > Pirellulaceae > Aureliella. The sequence continues at coordinate 1,037 of JBGSJB010000300.1, read as the reverse complement.
ACGGATAACGGGGCATCGCAATCGAGCGATCGGTTATCTAATGCGCAACTTTGACATGGTCACTCCTCAGTTTGAAGAGTCGCTTGAACTTTACTTTCAACAATGCTCGGTCTTGGTGACAACGCACGATTTGGCGGTGATGGGCGCATCACTGGCCAATGGCGGCACGAATCCGATGACGGGTGAAGTAGCCATCGAGCAGTCGTGCATCAAGTATTTGCTAGGCATCATGCTCTCGTGCGGCATGTATGATTATGCGGGCGAGTGGGCGTATCGAGTTGGTATTCCGTCGAAGAGCGGAGTTTCGGGTGGAATCGTGGGTGTGGTGCCGGGCGAGTTTGGCATTGCCGTTTATTCTCCGCCGTTGGATTCCAAGGGGAACAGTGTGCGCGGAATCCAAGTGTTCCGCGAGCTTTCGGAACGGTTTGGATTGCACGCTTTGGATCCAGGTTCGAAGAGTGCAATGCGCGAGTTGTTTGGACCGACGCCTGCAAGTGCGCGAAAGTCGTAGTGCCTATAGGTGCTTTTCGACGAACGACCATGCCGTGGTATCGTTGAATTCGTGGCCGCCTTCGAAGATGACGTGTTGAAATCGATCGGAGAGCTCAAGCTGCTCGTAGAACCTGGCGGCGCGCGGAGCTAGCTGGGCACCTTTCTCGCGATGGGAAGCCGCGTCTTTGGAGCCAGCTTGAATTTGGTGGGCTCGGGGGCAAATTAGTGCGACCAAGTCAGCATCGTTAAACAGCGTGATGCGGTTGGGAAAGCGAAAGTCAGTGGGGACCGATAGCTCATTCAACTCGTAGCGGCCTTCTTGCACTCCGAAATAGCAGCTAGAGACGGAGACTTTAATGCGAGTGTCGATGGCTGGGGTGACTTGAGCGTAGTAGCCGCCATAAGAGAGTCCGACCATAGCGATGCGAGAGGCGTCTACTTCGGGTCGCTTGACGAGTTCATCGATGGCGTAGGTTATCTTGGCGATTTCAACGGCGGTGAGACTTGTTCCAACGAGTCGCATGCGGTCGTCGATTTGGCGTCGG
>JBGSJB010000299.1:0-1822 GCA_041742175.1 Pirellulaceae bacterium | reverse complement strand
GATGTTGGATTGCTGGGTGCGATTGCGAGAATGACGTTTCGCTGGAGGCGGTCTGGTTGTTGGGAAATGGTTGAAGAGATCGCTTGCGGGTGCAACTCTTCGAAGAATCGGTTTGTGTTGCGGCTTTGGTGCGCGATTGTTCGTTGCAAGCTGATTCGCTTCGATGCATTTCAACGCGGACTTTCGATTGACACTTCGTTTGGGTTTTGCCGCGATTAAAGAGCCGCTTTCATGGCTTGGTCACCGGCGACAAATTTGGGAGCGACGAGGGGCTGACCGGTGTAGCATCGATGCGACTGTATATGCGGTTGCCGGAAAACTAATTGATTTGGCATGGTGCGAACGCTAGAATCACGCCAGCGAGACTTGCCGCTGCAAAACCACTCCAAACGCGGCGGAACAAACGGATGCACCAAAGTTCGCGAAGAATGTCCTTACTTACCCGAAAGATCACTCCTCGAACTTGGTGATCCGCAACGTTCTGCGAATCAATGAAGCACCATTTTTTGCTTGGCTCAATCCTAATTCTTACGACGCTGATGGTTGGATGCTTTACCCGTCCAGTTCCATCTAACGCTGAATACATTCGTCGATATCTCGCTCCATTTTCCGAGACCGCGATAGGTGACTTACGTTTCTCATATCTCGGCGCTGTCGGTGGCGAAGGCTCGATTGCTCGATTTCGAATTGATGATACGGGAGTTGCCGCCCTTAAAAGCAGCGGACTTCAGTTGACGCAATACGATCCGGATGAATCGGACATTGGCGAATTGAAAAGACGCTTTGCAATGTGCTCTCGCTGGGGAACCATCCCGTCATGGTTTGACTTCCCATTCGAAAAGAGTTTAGACTTGTACTCGGAAGAGGGTGACTACACTGCGACCACCTCGATGTTTTCAAACGAGTACTACATCGACACTGAGAAGAACGTCGTCTACTTCCTGATGATTCGGGGCTAAAAACATGGACCTCGCAGAACCATGGGTTGCAACGGAGCGGGCGAGCTTGCCGATGGTGAAATGGAAAATCGCTTGCGCCCGCCCGCTGAACCCTGTCGTTCCCGCTGTAAAAGTTGACGTGCCGTGCTTCGGGATTGTATGACCGCTCTGTGCTTTGCGTGCCCTCTGTCGTTAGATCGGCTTGAGTGGATTGATGGCTGCGATCAGCCTAAAGCCTTCATAAAGTCCTCTTTAATATGCCTACAGTAGCTATCACGCTCGACACCCTACGCCGCTACGCCATCTCGCGCAGTTTGTTTTCGCCGACTACGCTGCCCAGAGCGATTGAAAAACTAGGCTTTGTGCAGGCGGATCCTATTTGTGCGCCGTGTCGGGCGCAGGACTTGACTTTACGGCATCGGGTGAAGAATTATGCGGCGGGGGATTTGGAGCGGCGGTATGCGGCGCTATGCGTGGAGGAAGATTTCTTTGTAAACTACGGCTTTTTGCCGCGTAGAACGCAGGCGCTGATGCATCCGCGAACGACTCGCTTGGCTTGGCCGGAGGCGCGGGTGACACAGGCTCAGAGCGTTTTGGAGTTTGTGAAGGATCGTGGCGTGGTACATCCTCGCGAAGTGGACGCGCATTTCGCGCATGGCCGGGTGCGCAATTGGTTTGGCGGCTCGTCGAACGCGAGCACGCAGCTTTTGCATGGGATGCACTATCGGGGCTTGCTGCGCGTGGCGGGTCGAGTGAGTGGCGTTCGCACTTATGCAGTGGCCGAGCATCTGCCGCATGTTTGCGATGACGCCATACAAGCGATGGACGCCCTGGTGGATGTGATCGTGCATAAATACGCGCCGCTGCCAGAGCGCAGCTTACGC
>JBGSJB010000298.1:0-22660 GCA_041742175.1 Pirellulaceae bacterium | reverse complement strand
CATCGATTTGAACCCAGTGGCGGCTGGGATCGCACCAACCCCGGAGGCCAGCGAACACACGTCGGTGAAGGCTCGGGTGGAACATGTTCAGCAACAAGGACGGCAAGCGGACCTCCAAGCGGCTCGGCAGGGGAGCGTGGCTGGTTCGCGGGCCTCGCGCGAGTTGGAGGAGGCCCTGTGGTTGATTCCGATCGAGGACCGCCGCCATTTGGATTCGCAGCGCGAGGGGATGTTAGCTGGCTTCACGTTGGCCAACTATCTGCTGTTGGTCGAGCACACAGGGCGGATGTTTCGCGAAGGCAAAGCGTCGATCACTGCTGAAGTGACTGATATTCTGGCTCGGGTGGGCAGTTCCGCCGCAGGTTGGCGAGCTTGCATGCAGCGGTTGCAGGGTGAGCGCTTGCTAGGCCGTTTCATCTCCGGCAGTCGCGAGTTGCTGCAGTCCACCGCCCAGCGTCTCGGCTTAGCGCGGCTAGCCAACCTCTCCGCGGTCCAAAGCGGCTAGCCTGTTGGCTGTCGTTGAACTTCGATGCGAGTGTGTGACTAGCGCGTGCATGACTATCTGCGTAGGCCGCTGCGCGCATCCTGCGAATTTCGACCTAGATCGCTGTATACCGCCAAGAAATTCCCCGATCACCTACGGGTTGACGGTCTCTGAGGACGATTTGCTTAGCAATCGGATCTCTATCGCCGCGAACGGGCCTAGCATCTTCCGTTAGCAGCTACATTGCCTGTCCTCCTCGCCACACATTGCCTGTCCTGCTCGCCAGTTCCCTACTCGCCAGTTCCTCGTCATCTTGAGGTGCTCACCACTGTCGAAAGAATAGACAAGGGAATGGGGACAGAGGAATGAATGCTTCTGTAACGTCGCCGGAAAGTTCGTAACTGGCATAGTCTCGCAAACAAAGGTAGCGAGTAAGCATGGGGCTATTCAATTTCTCTTCGAAAAGCGCGAATGAGAGTGGTCTCACCGGCTTGCAACCGTTGTTCGAGAAAACGGTTGATGAGAGTTGCAGCCAAGCCGGGTAGTTCTAGGCTGGTCGGAATTAAGTCGTAGCGTCCGTCCACCCAGCGATAGAACTGAACGGATACCCCATCATGCCGCCATACTTCACGGACCTGCATGGTTGCAAAAAGCTCCAGCTTGTCGATAGCCGACGACGTGAGTTCCACTTCAACCACCAAATCCGGAGCTGGATCTACTTCGAAGTCAAGCTCCTCTTTCGCAAGGACTTGGTCAATGCTCGTCACGTAGTAGGATTCATCAGCCTCGTAGGCCTTTTTAAGATCGCTGCGTTTCACCGTAACCGAAGCCACACTCAAAACTTCGATTCCTTTGATTTCCGAATAGGCTTCGATCATCCGCCCGATGAGACAGCCAATATTCTCATGTTTGCGTTTGGGGCTCATCATTTCCAAGACTCCCTCGGTGTAGGTCAAGCGCGGGACGCTCCCGCGACGCTCCTCTGCCAGAGCCACGAAGGTTTCCCAGCTAACGTTTTCAAGCACCATTCGCGTCTCAGACGCTTCGTTCAATAGGGAACTCAAAAGGGATCTCCTATACGTATGATTCATCCCAACGCAACCATTGTACTTCGATGCTAGCCGGCGGCCACGCCGGTCTCTTGGCTGCGTTCGACCAAACTCCTGTTTCGCGCACTGAGTGTGTGGGAATCAATTAGATTGTGTGGATCGAGTTTTCTGCCCGTCTCGATGTTCGTCCATGGGCGAGGCGGCTAGCAGCCAGGCGCGGTCACCCCCGGTCACCCCAAGCCTTGGAATCTTCAGGACTGCGGTAAGACTCAACGAGCAGTTGACTCAATTCAGAAGACAATGTTCGAAGTCTGTTCACAATCCTGTAGTGCTCAGACGGCGCCTCAACAAAAAGTAACTAAGCCAAGCGACACATGCCGCCAATGCGAGAGCACTCGCGACCAGAGGATGGTCGCGTATGACCCAGCCGCTCCCCCACGACGTGTCGTAAGCAGTCAAAGGCGTGAACGTCAGGAACGCGGCAAAGATGAACGTCCAATCCCGAAGTCGCAATCGACGCTTCGTCATCTGAATGGTCTTGATTTCTCGTTCTTGGGTTAACGGCGGCAACACGTCCGTTCGAAATGTTTCTGGGGATTCGCGAAGTAGCCTAGCATATTCGCTGTCAGTTCTTAGGAATTCATCGATCAATTGTCGTGTATCGTCACTAGCCTCTCCCGATTTGTAGAGTGGCCAAAGGTCGGAGACAACGTCTCTCGTAATCTTCATCGCTAGTCACCCATATTGGTAAAGTGTTTGGAGAGTTTGATACGGGACCGGTGCACACGCACCTTGGCCGCCGATAGGCCAATGCCCAACGCCCTGGCAATTTCCTCGTATGGAAGACCGCAGTGCGTTCGCAATAAAAAGGCTGTTCGCTCGCCCTCCGGCAGTTCTGCGATGGCAGACATGATCACTCCCAGTTCTTCCTTTTTCTCGGCTTTCGCCTCTGGAGAAGGAGAGATGTCGTGCGGACTGTCCGACAATGGCTCATAGCGTTTCGAGCGTCGTTGTCGACTCACGTAGACGTTACGAGCGATGGTCAACAAGTACGCCTTCGTCGTTGCGACTTGCAAACTGTCGCGGCTTCCCCAAAGGCGTAGGAATGTTTCGGACACAATGTCCTCCGCTTCAATGGGGTCGCCACACAGCCAGCAGGAAAAACGGTATACGTCTTCCGAATAAGTTCGATAGATTTCTTCAAAAGTACTCATACCTTGGGTTCCCGGGTACAGTACGCCGGACTTGAGCGAAAGTTACGTCGGAATATGGAGATTCTCAGGAAACGAGCCAGCCCTATCGAAAGATGCAAGTCCTACAAGGCTAGATGGTTAATTCAACACGACAGACATGACAGACATTGCCTGTCCTTGGGCACATGCTTGGGCACACGACAGACATTGCCCGTCCTTGAGCACATTGCACTGCCTGTCCTTAGGCGCAGCCCTTCAACACGACAGACATCGCCTGTCCTTGGGCACATTGCACTGCCTGTCCACTTACACGACACACTTACACGACAGACTTTGCCTGTCCTTAGGCGCATTGCCCCATTGCCTGTCTTTGGGCATTTGGGCATTGGGCAGCGGATTCGAAGGCGATCAAGTAACTGCAGAAGAATTAGCCTTCTATCAAACGTGAAGGGAATACGGTTCACGCAAGGTGGGAGGGGAAATCCGCTAACGTCGCGGCGGCAATCGATGAAATAAAGAGCCGCGTCGAGCGACGGATGGAATAGAAGTCTGGGTGGCTTTCAGTAACCAAACTAAGGCACGTCGACGGAAAGTCGATGCCAAATCGACTCGTTCACTCTACTAGAACCATTAACCATTGATCGCGCGGCTTCGCAACTACGTTCTCAAGCTCTTGCTCGCGAAGCTGCCCGCCGTGCGGGGCAAGATATCTCTCCAGCTCATGTAGCAAGGAAAACATGTGATGTTCGCTTGGAACGCGTGCAAACGACTAGAGATTCTCGACAGTCCACTTTAGATCGACGTGGCGCCAAGTGTTATCTGAGAGATTGGTATCGCGCAGAATTGCTGGCAAGCGATTTTGGCGGACGCCGTCGTAGCAAGTCAACTTGGCAAATCGAATCATGCTGGCTGGAATTCCGACAGCGGTGAACCCTGGATGACCCGTGGCTGGGTACGGTCCGCCGTGGTTCATGGCAGGGCTGACCGCTACACCTGTCGGCATCTTGTCGTTCAATATCCGGCCAACCCGCTTAATCAAATGTCCAGCCACCGCAGCATAGTGGGCATCGTCCGATCCATCTTTCGCAGAGTAGATGCAGCCGGTTAAGTTGCCTTCCAGCGATTTGAGTACATCAGCCAACTGAGCGATCGAATCAGCTACGACAATTAGCGATGCATTTCCAAAAGCTTCTGTTTGGAAGATTTCGGGATCCTTTACAAAGCTAGAGCCGTCAACTTGCAGAAGCGTGTTCGCAACACTGCACTTTCCTTCAACCGCTGTTCCGCCTGTCAAGACTTTCGCACCTGCGTCGCGCAGCGTTTCGATCGCCGCAGTCAACGACTTCTTCACAGCCGTCGATAACAACGTGCCGGGAGTGCCGCCTGAAAACTTGCCAGCTACCGCTTCGATGAACGCATCGGTTTCAGAGCCTGCCAGCATGACCACCATGCCGGGGTTGGTGCAGAACTGGCCGGTTCCCATCAGCACGCTGGCAACGAACTCGGTCACCAAATCATCGCGACGCTCACGCACCGCGCCGGGCAGAATCACAACTGGATTCACGCTCGACAGCTCCAAATAAATGGGTTTGCCAGCCGCATCGGCAGCCGCCTTCAAAGTCAAACCCGCGCGGCGACTTCCGGTATAGCCGCTTGCACCGACACGATGATCACTGACCAATCGTTCACCATCTTCATGCGACAAACGATAGATCAACTGTACCGTACCACTTGGCAAACCCGTCTCTTCGACAGCCGCAAAAGCCAGCTCGGCGAGCAACTTCGTAACGCCTGGATGCGATGTATTGGCTTTCGCGATCACTGGATTCCCAGCCGCAATGGCCGCGGCGAAATCGCCACCTGCGACGCTATTGAAGGCGAACGGAAAGTTATTCGGACCGAACACACACACTGGACCGATCGGCTCGTAACAAGATCGAATGTTGGCTTTGGTGTCGATCGTCGGCATCGACCAGGACCCGCTCCGCGCCGCCGCAGCCGCTTGCCGCAACTGACCAGTCGTTCGCGGAAGTTCGACGTCGGCCAGTCGCGGTTTGATCGGCAAAGCGGATTCAAGATTCGCGAATGAAACCAGCTTCTCTGCGTTGGCTTCAATCAACTTGGCATACGCTTCCAGAAACTCAGCGATCTTTGTCGCAGGCACTTCACGCAACTGCTCGGCCGCTTCGTAAGCAGCATCCAGCATCGCATCGCAATCGGACCACGAGCTAACTGGATAGCGTTCGGGCAACATCTCGTTGAGTGCGGGATTCGCGGATTGAAAACTTTCGCTCGCATCCGAAGCTCGCCATTGTCCCGCGACCAGAATTTTCTGCTGTTGTCCCATTTGCGCTGTCGACATCTCGATCTTCCTTTTTAAATTGTGTTGAATAAGTTTTTAAGATAACCGAAAACGGCCATTGCCCCCAGATGCCCGCTCGAAACCGACGCTTGTATCCCATGCCCAAGTTCTGCAGCGATTAACCAGGGAAAACTACTCTGATACGACTTGAATTTATGGATTGCCGCCACTGTGGCAAGCGAGTTGCCAAATCTGCGGCTCGCTGCGGACATTGCGGTCACGAAACTTTGCGGGCTGGTCTGAACGCCAGTGTCGACAACGACGCTGAGCATTCAGAGGCTCATCATAGCGAAGGGGGCTACGACGATAGCAACGACGATTTTGACTATGACGAATATGTTGCCGAAGAGTTTGGTGAAGAGTCGTACGTTTCGACCAAACGCAATTTGTGGTGGTACGTCGCTTTCTTTCTGCTGATCCTGTTCGCCATCTCGGCTTTGTTTCCGATGTTCTAGCAACGTCAGCGTATCGCCACAATTGGTTAGCCCTGATTTTTAAACCATGGCAATTCTGGGTTTGGGCCGTCGGGAAGATGGCTGAGGAGGTAGCGAACGGCGGGCAGTGAAAGGCTGTTGCCAAGCAGTTTCCAAAGGGAACGAGTCGGGATGTCGACGGGCAATTTGAATGTGGCAGGAAAGCCTAACAAGCTAGCAACTTCGCGCGGAGAAAAACGCCGATAGCGATGGGCGTCGACTCGTAGGTACGAACCCGAGTTGAGCAGCACGCGCCCGTAGCTGCTCGCGAAGCAGGCGGTGGGTCGTTCAGAGTCGAGCTCGCAGCGATCGATGGCCGACTCAATGCGGCTGAGCGTAGACGGATCGATTTCTAACTCCGATGCAACGGGTTGTAATTCCGGTGAGCGCTCGACGAGTTCTGCTAATCGCAAACGATAACGCGGCAGTTCGCGCCACGCTGCAATCGGTCGCTGGCGACTTGCAAGCAGATAGAAGCGCGGTCGCTTGTTGGGCCATCCCATCTCGGTCGGGCACAGTTCTATCGATTGCCAACGATAGCCGCTTTGCTGCAATCGCTTCTCTAGTTGTTCGCGTGCGATCGAGTTGGCAAAACCACCGACGTTTTCCAAAGCAATAACTTCGGGAACGCATTCAGCGATCAAGTCGATCAGTCGCAGGAACGATCGAGCTCGGGCATCGGCTGTGTCCGCTTGATTGCCGCGCTTCGTGTAAGGTTGACAAGGCGGCGACATCCACCACAGGTTTGCGTCGAGCTTCAGAAGTTCGTCGACTGTGATCGATCCAATTTCGCGCACCCAAAATGGATGATCGAAGTTCGCCGCATGAAGGCGGGCTGCAGTTTGATGAATGTCGATCGAAGCGGTAATGGAGGCTTCAGGCCAAGCGGCTGCGAAGCCGCCGATACCTGCGAAAAATTCGATCGCGGCTGCTTTGTTTCCACTTTGATTCACGTTGCAATTTGGCAACATCCAGTCCGCTTCTATGTCGATTTTCCGCATCGTTGCCAGTTGCACCGCCCTATGCATTGCAATCTGCTTCGCACCGGCGAAGATCGCTGTAAACACTCTTTGATTCGACAGTTAAGTTCGCTGCGCGGCGATTGCTCCCGACGCCGACTATCGATTCTGGCCTTCGGTATGCAACCGTGAGTCGCAAACAAGGCAGTGACGTTATCCCTGGGGCATTCATGTTTACTCGTCAGCTACGCATCGTATCGAAATCCAAACGGCAGAGAAGGCTGGCGAGTTGCTTCGCGCTGGCACTCGCCGGGACGGAGATTGCGTCCGTGCTCGCGGAGTCGGAGATCGACAACTGGCGAAGAACTCCACGCGGATGGGAGCGCGTTGAAAGCTGGGATCGATTGCTTGAACCGCCCATCGGGCAACTGCGTCCGCTGACAATTGATACACTATTACAACGAACTTGGCCGGCATCTATAGCTGCGGCACAGTTGTTTTTAGTTTTAGCGGTGTTGCACTATTCTAAGCAAAGCAACGCGGGCAGTAAGGTAAAGCGACCGATCGAAAGCTAGCGCTCATGGAAGATCTTTTCGTTGATCATAACTCGCCGGTTAACGACGGCGTCCTCAACCTGATCGCACATCTGCCGACGAGCAGTCTAAGTAAAGTTATCTCTGGCGACTTCATCGCTCAACTCAGCGATGCGGACTTGATGCGTATCGCGGTCTACTTGGCTAAGAAAAGCTACCAAGAGCGCGGCTGTCCCATCGGCGCGGTGATCATCGACAACAGGTCGCGCCAGATCGTTGGCAAAGGTCACAATACGCTTGTTCAAGATAACCATCCTTACAATCACGGTGAAACCTCAGCCATGCGCGACGCGGGTTCGATCGATTTTAGCGCGACGACTATTTTCACAACCTTGACGCCTTGCAATGTCTGCGCGTGCTTGATTGTTGAACGCGGATTTGGTCGCGTGGTGATTGGGAACAGCCCGAATGCTGAAAACAATGAAGCGATGTTACGCGACCGCGGCGTAACCGTGGATCTACTACCCGACCCAGTTGGAATCGAACTGTACACACGATTTCGACGCGAGCAGCCCGAGTTGGATTTGATCGATTGGCGTGGGGTAGCGGCTTTGCGGCAAAAGTAAGCAGCTTTCGATTACTTCGCTCGGTTTTGGATCCAATAAATCGCACGCGGGATACCAGCTTCGATCATGGAATCGTAATGGTCGCCGGAATCAACCGCCACAAAATCAACTTTAGCAGCGTTTGCTTTCAACTTATCGACGAACACTTGCGTATTGCGAAACGGTTCGTTGCTGTCGTCGCGCGCGTGGAAAACAAACAGCGGACATTTATACCGGTCGACATAAGTGATCGGTGAACCGGTGCGCAGGTAAAGTCGAATACCGGGCAGACTGCTTCTCACAGTTGGGTCCTCGGCGACCTCACCGAGCCGAATGTTTAGGTCCGTTGCTGGCGCGTACGCAATGGCACCGGCGAGTCGTTCTTCGTGTGCGGCCAGCAATAATGAAACTGTGGCAGCGGAGCTGTGTCCTGCTGCATAGATCCGTTTGGGGTCAACTTGCGGCAGCTTTGCCAAAGCAAATTCCAGCGCATTGCGTCCGTTAACCACGCCCGCTTTAGCTGCAGTGAACTCGCGATAGCCCGTCGCTAGCGCGAGCCCGAATGCTTGCTCGCCAGCACTTGGATCAGCCGTCAATTCGCCGTCTAATGAATAACACACCACCGCCATACCGGCTTCGCAGTACGGCAGCGCTTCGTCGTGGTAATCGCCTGCATCGAGTGGATTGCCATGGAGCAAGTTGGTTCCGGCGGGGGCGAGCAACACGCAAGGAATTGAACCCGGCGCGGATTGCATGGTGGGCAAATAGACGCGGAACTGCATCGATTGCCCCGGACCCGAACCTTGCTTAATCTGCAAGAACTGAAAAGTTGAATTCGTTCCCGGCAGTGGAGTCGCCACGCCAAGATTCGGCAGCTGCGGCGCGGGAATACTGGCGGGCGACAGCGTAGCCACCGATTGTTTGCCGAGCACCGCGAGACCAGCGACAAGCAGCATGCCACCGATAAACAAAACTCCGATGCACGCGCCTCCGATCAAAAGAATCCGCATTCCGCTGCCGGAGCCGCTCGAGCCACGCGAGTTTTTCGAACGCTTGGGCTTCGGTTTCTGAGTGCGTGTCGGATTAATGGGATACGCGTAACCGGGGTTCATCGCAGGCGCAGCAGGTGCTGTTGCGTAAGCTGGAACCGGCGCGGCTTGCGGAGCAGCGATCGGTGTCGCGACGAAGTACAGCGGCACTTTCACGACTGTTTGGCAACTTGGGCAACGCGCCGATTTTCCAGCCGCGGAAAGTGGCACTAGCAGTTCTTTCGAACACTGATGGCAAGCTATTTTCAACTGCATGACGTTCGTCTCGCTTCGAACGAAGATTTTTTTCAGGGTAGTGTCAGGGTAGTGTTTGAGATCTTGAGTTGCTGGTTGAGTTGCTTTGTCCGCGCATCCCCACTGAACCTCGTTCGCCGAATGCGCTACAATGACAAGTTAACAAAGTCGACCTAGTTGTAGTTAGCTGTGGTCGTCATTTTAGCTCGTGCTTCGCCGCAGGTGAGAATTTGTAACTTTGCCGCGCCAAAGCCCACTCGCAGAAGCACTTCGAACAGCAGCATTTCGAATCGTTTGGGTGCCTGCAACTGCAATCGTTATTTATAGAGGAGAGGAACCGTGTCGAATCGGAATTGTAGCGGTTGGCTGACTGGCTTTGCCATCGGTGTAGCTCTTTTTCATGCATCCAATACCAACGCGTTCGCGGAAGACCAGATGGCCAAGAAAATCACGTCGATCGAGGGAATTACTGAGTATCGCCTGGACAACGGCGTTCAATTGCTGCTGTTCCCCGACGAAAGCAAGTCGCAGGTTACGGTCAACATGACGGTCTTCGTCGGCTCGCGTCACGAAGGTTACGGCGAAGCCGGTATGGCGCATCTGCTGGAACACATGCTGTTCAAAGGAACGCCCAGCCACGCGAAAATCCCCGAGGAGCTCAAGAATCGCGGCGCGGACTTCAACGGCACCACTTGGCTCGACCGCACAAATTATTACGAAACATTGCCCGCCGCAACCGACGCGCAAGCAACTGAGAATCTCGAATTCGCGATCTCGTTGGAAGCCGATCGCTTGATGAACAGTTTTGTCAAAGGCGAAGATCTAACTTCCGAAATGACCGTTGTGCGCAACGAGTTTGAACGTGGCGAGAATAGTCCACAACGAGTGCTGATGCAGCGCGTGCAAGCGGTTGCGTTCGAGTGGCACAACTATGGTCGCTCGACAATCGGCAATCGCAGCGACATCGAACGCGTGCCCATCGATCGACTGCAAGCTTTCTATCGCAAGTTTTATCGACCCGACAACATCATGCTGGTGGTCGCGGGCAAGTTCGAACCAGAGAAGTGCATCGAGCTGGTGGAGCTGTACTTTGGAGCCCTTTCAGCGCCGGAAACGCCGCTTGATCGCACTTACACAACGGAGCCGCCGCAAGATGGTGAACGCTCCGTTACGCTTCGTCGCGTCGGGACAACTCAGTTGATCACCACTGCTTATCACGTGCCGAGCGGAGCGCATCGCGAGTTCGCGGCGATTGAGTTGCTGGGATACATTTTCGGTACCGAGCCGACGGGTCGTTTGTATCAGAATCTCGTTAAAACGGAGTTAGCGACAAGTGCATCTTCGTTCGCAATGGCGCTGCACGATCCGGGACTGATGATGTTCGGTGTACAAGTTAGTAAGGACGCGTCGCTGGAAGCCGCTCAAGAAGCACTGATCAAGACCACAGAAGAAGTCGCGAAGTCACCGATCACTGAAGAAGAACTCAAGCGCGCGAAGACTCAGTTCATGAAGGATCGCGAACTGCGAGCGAGCGATTCGAAAGATATTGCGATCGAGTTGAGCGAATGGGCGGCCGAGGGCGATTGGCGATTGTACTTTTTGTTCCGCGACCACGTGGAGGCTACCACTGCGGAAGAGTGTACCGCAGCGGCAACGAAGTACTTGTCCCGCAATAACCGCACGTTGGGTCTGTTCATTCCAACGGAGAAAAGCGAACGTATCGAAGTTCCCACTCGGCCGGATCTGGCCGATTTGCTGGCGGAATACAAGGGCCGCGAAGAACTGCAGCAAGGCGAAACCTTCGATCCCGACCCGATGGCGATTGAAGAACGAACCCAGCGCGGCATGCTCAGCAATGGCTTCAAAACCGCTTGGCTGCCTAAGAAAACTCGCGGGCAGATGGTCAACATCGATTTAAATCTGCGGTTCGGAAACGAAAAGGCATTGCTGCCTTACGTGGCTGCGGCAGAGTTCATGCCTGAGCTGATGCTGCGCGGCACCAAGAATCTAACGCACGAACAACTGCAAGATCGCTTAGATGAATTGCGCGCCAAAGTTGACATCAGTTCGGCGGGCAACGGCTTGCTGTCGGTATCGATCGAAACGAAACGCGAGTATCTCGAAGAACTGATGCCGCTGGTGGGTGAGATTCTGCGCGAACCGCGTTTCGAAGCTGAAGAGCTCGAAGTGCTGCGACGCCAAGCGGTAACCAGCACCGAAGCGCGGATCACTGAGCCGCAAGCCTTGGCGGGACTTGCCGTCAGTCGGGCTTTGGCACCCTACGACAAAGACAATATTCGCTACGTGCCAACCTTGTCGGAGCGGATCGAACGTTACAAGAGTGTGACGATTGAGCAAGTTCGCGAGATGCATAGCAAATTGCTCAACGGCCAATTTGGCGAAGTCACTGCGGTCGGCGATTTTGACCCAGCGATGGTCGAGAAAGCGATGGAAACGATGCTTTCGGGTTGGACCTCTGAGGTTCCGCAAGAGCGCGTCGCACAGCCTGCTGCCACGAATGTGCCGGGCAAAATCGAGAAAATCGAAACTCCCGACAAGGCCAACGCTGTCTTCTATGCGGGCGAAGCGATTGCGATGCGCGACGACCATCCCGACTACCCGGCTCTGCTGATCGGCAACTACATCATGGGAGCCGGCGCGTTGTCGTCGAGATTGGGCGACCGCATCCGGCAGAAAGATGGGCTGTCCTACAGCGTCGGTTCCGGCCTTAGCGCGCACCCAGTTGACGAACGTGCTCGGCTCACTTTGTTTGCGATCACCAACCCGGAGAACAAAGACAAACTGCTGGCTGCCGTCACGGAAGAGATCGATCGCTTGTTGAAAGAGGGCATTACCGAAGAGGAATTAGCAGCAGCCAAACAGGGTTACTTGCAGGGCGAGCAGCTTTCGCGGACAAGCGACGCAGCGCTTACGCAGATTCTGGCTGGGACGATTTTCGCCAATAGGACCATGGAGTATCACGCCAAGTTCGAGAAAGCGGTCGAGGAACTGGACGTGGCCAAGGTCAATGCAGCGTTGCGGAAGTACATCGATCCCGCGCGTTTGGTGACTGCTATCGCCGGCGATTTTGCAAAAGTCGAAAAGCCCGCAGAATAAATTTCGGTGCAAATTGTTGTTCACTTTGGAATCGCTCGCCGACTTCGCATAATTTAACGTCGCGCGAAGTCGGCGACGCACATTCAATGAGTTTCGGCGAGTTTCGTGCGCAAAACCTTCCGGTGAACGGCGCATCCAGGACATCTTCTCTACCTTCGCTCATACACCGCCGACGCTGAAACTATTTGCGGAAACGCAAACTCTTGCGTGACAAACACTGGCCAAGACTTCCGCCACGCATACGATGGGACTACAGCGACAACTTTGCGTGCCGCCGACATCGTGTTGCGATTCGGAAACATTGTCCCCTCAAAATTCGGGAAATGTCTCGCTAATGCAACAGCGAAGTTTTGTGGCAAACCCCTCAGGTCGCGCTGCAAGTTGTTTGCCTGCAATGCTTTACGATCTTTCGAAGGCCCCTCTAAATCGCTTTGGTACCACCTGTGCTTTACAGAACCCTCGTCCCGCCCAATGACGATCGAGACAACGAAGCTCGACGCGATTGTGGCAGTAACCGGCTCGATGCTACAGAGAGGGTTAAGATGAAAAAGAACAACCGAAGTCGCGCAAGTTTGGATGACAATTTCGACAGTGATTTTGAAAGCATGGACACTGGTGAGTTTGACACCGGTGCGAAGGAGTTCGATCGCGACATCGTTGTCACCCGCGACAAACTGGACGACGAAAACGAAATTGAAGGTCTCGACAGTGACCTGATCGAAGAGGGCGATCTCGAAGAAATCGCCGAAGAAGTCGAAAGCACTGACGACCCAGTTCGTATGTATCTGATGCAGATGGGCCAGATCCCCTTGCTGACTCGCCACGAAGAAGTCGCGTCCGCAAAGGAAATCGAACGCACTCGATCCAAGTACCGCCACTGGATGCTGGCAACGGACTTTATGTTGCAAGGTGCTTGCAAGTTGCTTGAGCAAGTCCGCGACAGCAAACTGCGTTTGGATCGCACGATCGAAGTCAGCGTAACCAACGCGGCTGAGAAAAAAGCGATCATGAAGCGGATTGTGCCTAACGTTCATACTCTGAAGCACCTGTTGCTTCGCAATCATCACGACTACTTCATCGCCATCAGCTCGCGCTTGGATGCTGACACTCGCACAGCCGCGTGGAAGCGTCTGACTCGTCGTCGCAACCGCGCTGTTCGCTTGGTTGAAGAGATGAATCTTCGCACCAATCGCCTCGAACCGCTTTTCGCCAAACTGGAAAGCATCGAAGCCCGCATGCGTACGCTGAAGATACAGATCGAAGTCGCTCGCGAGTCGGGCTACGTCGATGGCCAGTCGCAAGAGCAACTGCTGGAAGAACTTCGCTACCTGATGCGAATTACCTACGAAAGTCCAGCGACTCTGCGTCGTCGTGTCGAACGAACCGCGTTGCATCGCATCGATTACGATGCTGCCAAGCGAGAATTGTCGGCCGGTAACCTGCGCTTGGTGGTTTCGATCGCCAAGAAGTATCGCAACCGAGGCTTGAGCTTTCTGGACTTGATTCAAGAAGGTAACACAGGTCTGATGCGAGCTGTTGATAAGTTCGAGTACGAGCGTGGTTTCAAGTTCTCGACCTATGCGACTTGGTGGATTCGTCAAGCGATCACACGTGCGATTGCGGATCAAAGCCGCACGATTCGCGTGCCGGTTCACATGATCGACACGATGAGCAAAGTGCGCTTGGTAACTCGTCAATTATTGCAAGAGCTCGGTCGCGAACCATCGGTTGAAGAGACCGCAGAACGCGCCGGTCTGTCGATCGACGACGCTCGAGTGATCATGAAGATGGCTCGCCAGCCGCTTTCGCTCGATCAACCGGTTGGCGATCACGAAGACAGCTATTTTGGCGAATTCCTCGAAGATCACCGCGATATCGATCCACTGTACGAAGCGAACCAAGAATCGCTGAAGTTCCACATCGATGAAGCGATGCAAACATTGAACTACCGCGAACGCGAAATCCTTCGCCTGCGTTACGGCCTGGCTGACGGTTACGCTTATACGCTCGAAGAAGTTGGCCGCATTTTCTCGGTAACTCGTGAACGCGTCCGCCAAATTGAAAGCAAAGCGGTTCGCAAACTTCAACAGCCTTATCGCAACAAGACGCTGATGAGCTTCCTCGATGGAGCTGAACCAACGATGCCTGAATCGACAGAATCCGCCAACTCGTAAGCTCTGGTAAGTTCGGGCAAGTTCGAGCGATGTGATCTCCTGTCGCCGGACGTGAGATTGGTGAATCGACTGAGTAGCAGCGGTCGATTCACCGCCTTCCTGCGTTCGCGATCGTGACGCCGAGTTTTGCGTAGCGGGACAACTATGCAAAACTCGGCATTTTTGTTTTCTTATCGCCCAGCTTCCAGCGGAATGACAAAGTCGACCTGCATCCGCGCTGCGGCATCTTCCAGCCGTTCAATCGCTTGTTTCAATTCCGCAAGCGGATTCGATTTTTCAATGTTGAGCAGATCTGTGCCGCAGTGCAAACACTCTCCCCGCGCACCGATCGCTCGCGTCAACTTCGTCAGAGCCAACTCGGTTGTCAGTTGACATTGACGACAAGTAACCCGCACCAACCGCAGTTCGGTCGCTGTAACGCGCATGACGTGATCGGGCATTTTGTAAATCTCCCCCTTAGCAATCAACAAAGCTGTAAAGCAGCCGAAGCAACCACACTTCGCAAGCTTGAGCCACCGTTCAAACTTGGCTCCTCTAAGCATAAGACATGCCGAACGCATAAGAAACCGGCAACAGAGTTTCCCTCCCCGTTGAATCCGACCTTCGACAGCTGATGAAACCCGACCGCCAACGATTGGTACCCATTGGAACGCTGCTCGCGCGAACTAAATCGTTCAACTTGACGACTTCGAAAGCACGCCTTGTAAGATCAACTCAAGGTGAGCGGCAAGCCAACGTTTCGTGTTGAGCTTCTCTACCGAGTCGAATGTCATCTTCCAAATCGCAGCAAAGATCGCCGGGCCGACGAGGATCATCGGCTCTTTGGCGTACGCGCCGTCACGAAACTCGCCGGCCTCAATTCCCTTGCGAATCAACTCGCGGAGCATTTTGCGCGCGCCTACTAAAATCTCGCGATGATAAAACGCAGCTAACTCGCCAAAACGTTCGCCTTCCGAGATCAGCGTCTTGAGAATCATGCGACGCTCGTCATTCTCAATCATCTGTCCGTAAAAATGCGTGATAATCCGTCGCAAAAGGTCCGCCTGCGATCCTTGCCATTGCTGCGACATCGTGGCCGCTACAGCGAAGACGGGTTGAATTCGATCGCGCACGATCGCCTCGAATATCTCCTCTTTCGTCGTGAAATACAGATACACCGTTCCCTTTGCCACGCCTGCGCGCGTCGCGATCGACTGAATTTTTGCGTTTGCAAAACCTTGCTCCGCAAATTCGGTTACTGCTGCCTGCAGTATTTCCGCCGGTCGATCGTCTTTTCTCCGTTCGCGCCGCTTCGCCTTGACCATAGCTAAAAATCGCCTTATGCTAGTTAATGACCCGCGGGTCAGTTGCCGATGCCATTTTCTGGTGGATCATACCAAATTCATGAGGACACCGCGATGAACCCAGCTCTCAAAGAAAGCCTTGCTGCAGTCGTCGAGCCGCAGCGAACAGGGTCGCTTGAAGCACCAGCGACGAGCCCAGCGCTCGATAATTCCACCGGGCCACTTGCGTTGCCTCTTCAAGTCGTTGAGCGGCGCCATCGACCGACGAAGCCGCCCCAGCGACAGTTCAACATCTGGTTGTTGCTCGCAGTAGCAGCGGCCGCCATGCCACTGTGGTTCGCGCGCGATCGGATCGCAGACGGTCTGCCGATCAACCGCCCGCAACCGCTTGCCGATGTGGCAATGCCAGCCATGAAAAAAGTTGTCGCACTAGGACGATTGGAACCTGAGGGGGAAGTGATTGAAGTGGCTGGCCCAAGCGGTTCAGGCGACGCTCGCGTGCAATCAGTAGCGGTAAATGTAGGCGACCGAGTTGAAGCGGGACAAGTGCTGGCGGTGCTGGACAACAATGAACAGTTACAAACTCAGCAAGCGGTCGCTCAAGCCCAAGTCGAACAAGCTCGCATGCGCCTCCAGCAATCGCGTTTGATCGCTTCGACTACCTACGCTCAGCTTCGTGCAAGCCTCGAAGCTTTGCGTTCACAACGCGAAACCGCTCGTTCTGACCTGCGCCGTCAAGCACAGCTTCGCAAATCGAACGCCTCGTCCGAACAGGAATACGAAACAACTCTACTCGCCTTCGCAACTTCAGATAAAGCCGTCGCAGAGGCGGAGGCAAAGTTGGCTCGGTACGCTGAGGATGCTGAGGATTCCGTCGATGTCCAACTTGCTCAGACGGACGTCTGAGTCGCCGAAGCCTCGTTGCTAAACACGACCGCCGTTTTAGATCGCTCTCTCGTCCGCGCTCCCAATGCAGGTCGCATCTTAAGCATCGATCTGCGGCCGGGCGAACGCATTGGACAACAGTCGCTGCTTCGCATGGGAAAGACGGACTCGATGCTAGTTCGCGCCGAAGTGTACGAAAGCGACATCGCCAAAATTTATACTGGACAATCGGCAACCATTCACGCGCTCGCATTGAATAAACCCCTAGCTGGAGTTGTAGAACAAGTTGCCACACTTGTTCAGCGACAATCCATCGTCGATAGTGATCCAGCGGCCAATACCGATGCACGCGTTGTGGAAGTGCTCGTGCGAATCGACGCTGATTCGTCTGAGCAAGCTTCTCGCTTTGTGGGCATGCAGGTAACAGCGGAGTTTGCATTATGAGTCAGTTGATCGGCTGGTTATGGGGACGATTGCCCATCGGTTGGTTGCAACTGATGCACAACAAAACTCGATTGATCGCAGCGGTCGGTGGCGTGACGTTCGCCAATGTACTGATCTTCATGCAACTGGGCTTCATGAACGCCTTGTTTGAAACCAGCGTCTTCTCCCATCGATCCTTCGACGCCGATATCGTCTTGGTCAGCTCTGACTTTCGCTCGCTTCGCGAAGCCAATCCGCTGCCGCGTGCGCGAATGTACCAAGCTCTCGCAGTCCCCGGGGTCCAGGTGGCAACTCCGATCTATATGGGAACTCGGTTTTGGACCGATAAAGCGACGGGCGATACCACCAACTTTCGCGTTACCGGGGTGGACCCAAACGCCGATGTCTTTGATGATCAAATTCTCTCTGAAAAGACGCGAGATCTGCACGTGCCCGACACCGCGATCGTCGATCAAAGAACACGCGACTTCAATGCAACTATCCAGGCCACGTTGCAATCTGGCCGGTCGGTCAATGTAGAAATCGGCGGCCGATCGATTACGTTTGTCAGCCTGTTTGACCAAGGCGCATCCTTCGACGTCGACGGCTCATTAATTGTTTCGGACCAAACGTTCCTGAGGTTGTTTCCTGATCGCCGCCCAGGTACCCCGACTTTAGTGCTGCTGAACATCGACTATCCCGAAAAGGCTGCGGAAGTCACTGAGCATATCAACCAACACCTGGCTCATGGCGATGTGAAAGCGATGACCAAGCAAGCATTCATCGACGCCGAGCAAAGTTACCAAGCAACGCAAACGCCCATCGGCTTTGTGTTCACCTTTGGCGTCACGATCGGTATCGTGGTCGGTCTGGTTATTGTTTATCAAGTTCTATCGACGGACGTGCAAGATCACTTGTCAGAGTATGCAACATTCAAAGCAATCGGCTACCCGCCTCGCTTCTTTTTTGGAGTGGTGCTGGAGGAAGCCTTATCTCTGGCAGCTTTGGGTTTCATCCCTGGATTGGTCATTTGCTTGGTCCTGTATCAGTTGGCCGCGGCGAAAACCGGCTTACCTATCACCATGCCTTGGACACGCCCATTGTTCGTTTTCTTCTTGACGGCAGCGATGTGCACGATCTCCGGCGTCATCGCAACACGTCGCTTGAATGCGGCGGACCCAGCGGAGTTGTTTTAATGGCCAGTGAGTTCGCAATTGAAGCGCAGCAGCTTTGCCACACGTTCGGTACCGGCGCTGTTGGCGTCAAGGTGCTTCATAATGTGGACCTAAACATTAAACGTGGCGAAGTTGTGATCCTCATGGGCCCATCGGGAAGCGGAAAGACGACGGTGCTAACATTGGTTGGATGCCTGCGAAGCGTTCAAGAAGGCAGCGTCAAACTACTTGAGACAGAACTCAACGGAGCCGACGACGAAACGTTGATGAATATGCGACATCGCATTGGCTTTATCTTCCAGGCTCACAACTTGCATAAGAGCTTGACCGCAACTCAGAACGTTCAAATGGGCTTGCAGATCCATGGTCACGTGGCCAACCGCAACTGGCGAGCAGCCTGTCATCACCTGCTTGATTTGGTTGGTCTTGGTGACCGAGTTGACTTTATGCCGGATCAACTGTCCGGAGGTCAAAAACAGCGCGTAGCAGTTGCGCGAGCACTTGTCGGTAACCCAGAAGTTGTCTTTGCTGATGAACCCACGGCTGCTTTGGATAAAGAGAGTGGTCATAAAGTGGTAAGCTTGCTGCGACGACTCGCTGATGAGCGACAGACCACCATCTTCATGGTCACTCACGATCATCGCGTTCTCGACTATGCCGATCGCATCATCAAAATGGAAGACGGCCGAGTCGTTGAAGAAAAATCAATTTTGTTTCCGGGCATAGAACCAGCGAACCATTGACACTGAAACACAATTCCGTAGTTCATAAGACTCGCTTTCGATTAACAGAACAACAGAATGACGACCAATTCTATGGTAAAGACCGTCTCGCTTCCAACCAAACTCTACTATATAGCGCGTATGATCGGCGCATTTGTTGGACCCCCAATCGCGCGGTGGTCCGCTCGTCCAGCGTTGCCCTCAATTCAATCGCCTGCCGCGTTCGAACTTGGCAACGGAGTTAAACTCTGGCACTTACCTGTCGGTGTGGTGCGAGTGAGAGAGTGGCATCGTGAACTGCCGCGAGAATTGGCCGAGGTGGATGATGAGTTGCGTTTCCCGGTGATGATGTCGAACACTCGCATCACCAAATGGCTCGATTGCACAGCTTGGTTAATCGATCATCCCGAACGTTGCATTCTCGTGGACACAGGCGAGTCCATCGGTTTTGGCACGTCGGCATATTTTGAAGGCGTACCCAAAACTCTGGCAAAGGGTTATCCGAAGATCATCGATGCAACCGCGGCGGGCGGAAACAATCTTACGCAGGCGTTAGCATTCGCCGGAGTAACCCCCGCGGATATTGATCTCTGCGTTTTGACACATACGCATTCCGACCACATCGGCAACATAGACCAGCTTGACCATTCCACGCCAGTCCTGGTCTCGCCTGAAGAACTGATACCTTCGGCACGCGGCGGGAGGCTTCTGGCTAGGCTTCCAAAGGGAGGCCGCGTAATGGCGACATCATTTACGCAGCAGCAAGACATCTTCGGAAGTGTTATGCCTTTGACTGAACGCAACGATGTCTTCGTTATCTCGACGCCTGGACATACCGTTGGTCATCAGAGTGTTGTAATCGATCTTGGCGAACGGCAAGTTGTAATTGCTGGGGACTCCGCATTTAATGACCAACAAGTGCAAGGTAAAGCTATACCCGGTATCATCGAGAATCGCCAGTTAACGCTTCAAAGTTATGAAGTTCTTCTTCGTGCTCGGCAGAAGAAACCAACGCTGAATCTGTTCACCCACGATCCCATTAACCGAGACAAGCTGGCAGAATTCAGTCGACCGCTCCAGTGACCATCAGTACATTCTGTCGAACGATTCGCCGTTGAATCGACACACGCGGCCGTCACTCATACCAAACCACAACGCGTCTCGCTTGTCCCGATAAATGGTCCACACGGAGGTGCTGGTCAAACCGTCCTCCGTTGTGAAGTTCGTCAGCGACTGGCCATTGAATCGCCACGCACCATTGTCGCGAGTTCCAAACCAGATGTTACCAGCGGCGTCTTCCGCAATCGAGAATATTCGGCCGAGGGAACCGCTTTTTCCTTTTTCCCGAATGCTGAGTCCGTGCTGTTCAGTGAAGTTAGAAACGGCTTGGCCATCGTAAAGCAAAACTCCGATACCGTTGTTGCCGATCCAAAACCTTCCTTGGCTGTCTTCGAGAAGGCTGCGTACATGAAGTCGTTCGTTCTCGGCCTGGATCCCAAGCGTCTTGTCGTTGATGACTGTAAAGGACTCGCCGTCATATCTGTAAACGCCTGGATACGTGGCGAACCAGACCGTTCCATCCTTTCCTTTTGCGATGTTTGTGACGAGAAAGGGATTTTGGGCGTCTACTTCGTCTGGAACGGGGAGGTCCAAATAGGAAAGAGTCTTGCCATCATAGCGATACACCCCTTGGCCATCGAACCCTCGGTGCGTTGCGTCGTCACCATGGAACCAAAGGCCCTCGGTACTCAAGGGCCAAGCTTTTGCTCCGGGAAAGATTGCAGGTTTTCGTTCTTTGCTTGTACGAATGTCAAAACCATCAGCGTCGAAGGTAGATAATCCGTTCCCAGTCTCAAACCATACTACTCCAGCTTGGTCCTCCTGAATTGCCCGAATCTGGTTGTCACTCAACCCGTCTTCTGTCGTGAAGTACCGTAACTCGTTTCCAATCGAAAGGCACACGCCTTCCTTCTGACTTCCAAACCAAAAGCGACCTTGGCTGTCTTCAAAGATGGAACTGATTCCGCTGGAATACTGGAGTTGTGATCCCGTATCGCGGGCTACCGCGTCAGTCTTCAACGCAGGGTTAGACGGTGTTTCTACAGTATCTCGCTCCGAAGATTGTTGACTCGAGCATGAGCCAAGCAAAACGACGACTAGCATCACGGTGCAACTGGCGCATAGGCTTTTAATCTCTCTCACGATTACTTTATCTCTTGTCTCTGTCTAGCAATCACAATCACCCGATCGCTGCCGAGTTATTTTCACTCTGCGAAACGCCTGCTCGGACGCTTCCGTATCGTGGCGGTAAATGTTACGACACCAATACTTGGGTTCGGCGCAATTAAGTAGTCAACCATTGACTTCTCTTGGACCTTAATCGCAACCGTGTAGTCAAGGCCATGTTCATCCATAACTGTCGAGAAAATCACTTCGCCATCGACAATAATGGTCGCTTGACATTCTCCGCTCCAATTAGCGCCCCATGGCATTATTTTCCCGGCATGACCTGATATCGTCACGGTTCCAGATGCATCGCTAATCCATCGTCTCGTTGCCCATTGTTCAGCCGTCGAGTAATTGGCACGTCCAATAGCATTGTTTGCATGGCCTCCTTTGGCCCACAGTGAAGTGTAGGACCGACCATCTTCAAGATACCAAACATCACCGATTGTGAATTCGCTGCGCTTACTCAATCCATTCCGTGCATCCGTCCCGAAATTCTTTAGCAGCTTGAAGTCCGTCGACTGGTTGTACTTGCCATCGGCATCTGTCGAGAGATCCCAATATCCGTAGTACCATCCGTTTTTGCCTTGCTCATTACTAAACTCTGCGACAGAATCGCCAATCACATCTGCTGATTCGCTGATACGCGTTTGACCAAGGCATAAGGTTGGCGCAAAGGTCAGGACGGCAAGAACCGTCAGCCTTGCAAACGATGAATAGCATTTGAATGTCATGGCTTCGTAGGCATTGTGGTAGGATCGATGCAGTGAACTAGGAATTCTCATGCACCAATCTAGTTGGACGCAGTTCGCGCCTGGAGCGCGAACTCAATTTGCTTAATCTTCGGCAGTTGCATTGCGCCACTGCGATCGGCGCAAAATAGCTGAAAGCGACCTCCGTATCGCTCACGATGTGTGGCTAAAGCAACTTCAGGCGAATTGTTGTGCGCGGACAGATGCCCCAAGCAAACCCACTGCAACTGGCTTGGACAACATTTGTCCAGAAGCCGAGCGGCATCGTCGTTCGAAATGTGACCGCGCTTTCCGGAGATACGATCTTTCAAACGCTGCGGGTAAGAACCATGACGCAGCATCGCATCGTCGTAGTTGCTTTCGAGCAGCACTGCATCCAAGCTGCTGATAACTTTTCGAAGATCGCTGAAGACGTGCCCCAAGTCGGTCAGCAATCCGAATCGCTGTCCGGAATTGATATCTTCGATGACAAAGCAGACGCCCTCGATCGCATCGTGAGGCGTTCGCAACGGCCCGATTCGCAGCGAGCCAATCTCGAAGGGCTCGCCCGACACGAAATGATTCGGACTGCCAATGCACCCAGTCGATGGCTTTGCACGCGTCGCATTCCAAGTTCGCAAGTTGGCGTAGACTGGCAAGCCGAATTTGCGGTGAATCGCGCCGACGCCACAGATGTGGTCGCAATGTTCATGCGAGAGCACCAAGGCTTGGCAATCCCGAATGTCGTACCCAAATTCGGCGAGACTCGCCTCGGCTTTGCTTCCGCTAATACCAGCATCAAATAGGACGCACGTATCGCCGCTTCGTACGAACACGCAGTTTCCGGAACTTCCTGATTGCAATGTGATGACTTCCATGGGCATAGTGTATCTAGCCGCATTGCCGCTTGGAAGTAAACCTGGTTAACCAAATCGCAACTGATTTACTGTTTCGCTTTAAGGCTTAGCCAAACCCATTCATGT
>JBGSJB010000297.1:0-8785 GCA_041742175.1 Pirellulaceae bacterium | reverse complement strand
GCCTCCGAGTGCTTCGCCGCCGGCTAGGCCGAACGCCTAAAGTGTTGTTAGGTGTCTCTCGTAAGTTCGCTATTGCTCCACTACTATCTAGCCAAAACCAAAGTCAGGCTTCTAATTCGCCAAATTGTGGCAACCGAATTTCTGTGAATCGCACGTCGTTTCGTCCAGTTCGCGTTGTCTCACGCGAAACTGGCAACTACCGGCTCTGCACTACAGTTGGGTGGACTTTCCAGAGAGTGAAAGATTATGGGTGGCACTTTTCGGCGCTTTTCGGCGGCTGGATTTATAGTGAAAAGCCAGAAGGGTCGAGGCTTCTGAGAAGCCTGACCCTGGTCGGTTCTTTCGCTATCCAACTGGCGGTGGACCACTACAGCTAGCGAATGGTTTCGAATTCTTTGAACTCGCGTTTGATACCTCCTGAGATTCCGAAGTTTTCTAGGATGTCAACGCCAGCTCCACCTTCAAATACTGCATCCTCAGCAGCGGAAACTTGAGTTGCAATCAGTCGGTCGTTGCCATCATCGAGGCTGACAATGATCGATTTCCCGCTTCTTACATCTGTCAGGCGCACAATATCATTCCCTGCACCCGTGAAGATGCCCAGGTCTTCTTGCGTCGTGACGCGAGTCAGGTTTACTTGATCCAGACCTATGTCCCCATTCGCATCCGTGTTAATGGACAACGCGAAAGCGGAAACATCGGTAAGTGACACGCGATCCGATCCGCCCTTGGTTTCGATAACCACGCCATTCCCCGCTCGCGAGTTGTTGATGGTGATCACGTCGATGGCATCGTCACCTAGGACAGAGAGCACTTTGTCAACCTGAAGGTTATTGAGTGTAGCGTTCAGCGTACCGAGGCCACCATCAATATAGAGGTCCTCGTGGACTGTCATGGAGTTCAGTTGGACGATGTCATTCCCTTCGCTTCCCAATATTGAAGCGTTGGCCCCAACTGTGACTGGGGAAGCTGCCGGGCTGGCCACGCGATCGTCGCCGGCGCCTAGGTCAACGAAAAGATCATTCGCAATGTAAAGCCCTCGCAGGTTAACCACGTCGTTGCCCCCCTCCATGCGTAATTCAAGTGCGTTGATTTGAGGACGCTCAAATCGAACGGAAGGCAACCCATTCACGGTTGTTCCATTTTGGCCAGCGACGACCACATCGCCTCGGGCTGTTTGGCTGATCGCGACCAGATTGCCGAAGTTGTCCCCCTCAACTCGTAGGAAACTTCCTTCCAACGCAGCGATGACATCACCAGCCATCAGCTTTCTGGCTTCGAGCGATTCCAAATTCAGACGGTAATGACGGGTTTTCTTACTCATGGGATTTCCTCTCGCTTCGTGGGGTCTAATTGATCTGGCAGACGCTACTGCATCTGCTACTCCAACGCTCCGCTCGTCTAAGCAGAAAACGCGCTGTCGACAAACGGTATAGGTCGCAAACCTTGCACTGCCCGCCACAAAGTTCTCGCGTTTAATTGTTTGACGGCAAACAGGAAGCTAAGAGCACCGCTAAGTGGACGAAAGGTGGGTGGCACCGCGCAGCAGCACCGCAAGGTGGGTGGCACCTTGCGGCTTTGCTGCTGGACAGCAATGCAAGGTGGGTGGCACCTTGCTGGACAGCACCTTGCTGGACAGCAGCACCTTGCTGGACAGCACTCCGCAAATAGCGCGGCTTGGCTGTCCTCGATTCTCCGTTGACCGACAATGACAGATACTGGGCTTGCGCGGTGGCATCTTAAATGAGCGTAGTTGCGTATTTGACGCACGCTGATTTAGGCATAATGCGTTCATTTTTGCTGCGATGGTTATCGATTCGGACTTCGCTGTTTTTCGGATTTATTGTGCAATCGAAAGACCTCTTTGAGATCCTGGTGCGTGAGAATTCGCGCATGTTAACGACGTATTTGCGGGCGGCTGGTTGTGATTGCACGCTTCTAGACGATGTTTGGCAGGAGACGATGATTGTGGCTTGGCGAAGGCTGGACGAATTTGATCGATCGAAACCGTTTGGGCCTTGGTTGCGAGGCATCGCGGCAAGAACACTGATGGCTCATCGCCGCGCCTCGGCTCGAGTTGTTTTGACCGACGATTCCGAAGCGCTCGAGTATCTCAGCGAGCGTTACGAGCGTGTTCATCAGTTGGCGGGCGATACGCTGGACGAGAAGCTCGACGCACTCCGCGATTGTGTGTCCAACTTAAACATGTCCGAGCGCGAGTGCATCGAACTGCGATTTCGCGATGATCTAATGCCTGCTGCGATGAGCGAGCGGATTGGCGTTGCACTTGAAACAGTGAAGAAGCGATTGTTTCGAGCCAAGCGGCAATTGCAAAACTGTCTCGAGCAGAAATTGCAAGCCAACGTGACGTAGTCGAAGTCCCGTAGTCGAAGTTGCGTGAGTTGATATGACCTTAGAACCGAATCGAAAAAAAGAGCTCGATGACGCGCTGCTCGAATCGTTGCTGCGTGAAGCCTTCTCGGCGAAACCGGATGACGCGCCCCGAATCAACCGAGCTCTTGCAAGCCTCGATCAATCTGTTCTACCGATCGAGAACCCACCGATATCGAATCGACTGTGGCGGCAACCTTGGTCACGTTGGGTATCGGTGGCTCTAGCGGCCTGTGTTTTAGTTGCTGCTGGTTATTCGTTTATCTATATGACGACGACCAACGCAGCTTACGCAGCAGTCGTTCGATCCCTGGAAGCAACTCCAACCACGCGCGCCTATCGAATTCGGATGGAGCATCAGCGACCGATATGGGGCAAACGCGAAGTTATATCTGAACTGTATTTGAACGACCGCGATCAATTTGTAGTACGCCATCCCGGATGGTCAGGGTTTGCGGATGTTTGGATCGGCGGCGATGCTGAGAAACGTTGGATCGCGCCGCGAATTGGTCCCGCATTTACTGGCGGCGAAGAGATCGTGGGCCGCTGGTTAACGCGAAAGGATATCCTTAGCCCCTATCTGCATGTGTCGAATGTGCTTGAACGTATGAGCCGCTTTTATCATTTGCGGATGCTAGATAACGAGTTTATTCCTCATGCTGCGGCGCCTGACGTGACCAGTGAGTGCCAGCACATTCGCGGCAGATTGCGTCCGGGCAATCGCAACTTACCCTCGCAGATTGAACTGTGGGCTGATATTGAAACTGGTATGGCGCGGCGGCTTGTGTTGACCTGGGGGCGTTCGCCGTCGGAGCGCGGACCGGTATCTTGGACGATCGAGTTGACTGGGTCGCCGACGCTGCCCGCCAACTGGTTCGAACTGGAGGGGCACATTAGCCCTGATCGCAAAGTCGTTTCGATTCAGTCGACGGCTGAACTCGATGCTGCAGAACACGATACGAATGATTTATCAAAAGGAGGAACACAATGAATAAGTTTCAGTACGAGCGGAAGCCAGAAGTTAGCTTATCTTTGGCCGCAATTAACGTTGTCGTCTTTATTGCGTTTGCTATAAACACTGCGGCTGCGAGCGAAGTGACTTATGCGTCCCATATCGCGAAGATCATGTTCGATCACTGTTCAGCATGCCATCGCCCCGGTCAATCGGGACCGTTTCCTCTGTTGACTTACGAGGATTTTCGCAAGCACTCGGAAACGATTCAGTTGGTCACCGCCAGCCGCTACATGCCTCCTTGGAAGCCGGTGCATACCGGAGTTGAGTTTGCTCATAACCGACGCCTGAGCGATGAGCAAATCAAACTGATTGATGCTTGGGTTGCAGCCGATTGCCCAGAAGGCGATCGCGACAAGGTTCCAGCTGCACCGCAATTTGCAGATGGTTGGAGTTTGGGAACGCCGGATCTTGTTGTGAAAATGCAATCGCCATTCAACGTCCCTGCGGATGGAGGCGACTTGTACCGTTCCTTTGTTTTGCCCGTTGGACTTACAGAAGACAAATGGATCAAGGCTTTCGAATTGCGTCCGACAGCTCGCAATGCGGTTCATCACGCACTGTTCTTTATTGATGAGTCTGGCAAGGTTCGCGATCAAAGGGAACGCGATGGCCAGCCGGGTCTGAAGGGCATGAATTTCTTGCGAGGCGCAGGAGGGAACTTTCTCGAACGCGGTCCGGAGCGGCTGGCTGGTGGTCTTGGCGGTTACGTCCCCGGTGCGGTTCCTCATACTTTGCCGGGCGATCTTGCGCGATATCTTCCGAAGGGAAGCGACATCATTATGCAGACTCACTTTCACCCAACCGGCAAACCTGAAACTGAGCAAGCTGAGCTGGGTTTGTATTTTTCAGATAAACCGCCTTCGCAGCGTTTGGTGCCGATCCAGCTTCCGCCACTGTTCGGTATGGGTGCTGGCATCGACATCCCTGCTGGCAAAGCTGACTACCGCATTCAGGCCAGCTATGTTTTGCCGATCGATGTTCGTGGTATCGAGATTGGCGGCCATGCTCATTACATCTGTAGCACGATGCAAATGACCGCCACCTTGCCCACCGGCGAAGCGTTGCAGTTGTTAAACATCGACGACTGGGATCTCGATTGGCAGGACCAATATCAGTTCGCTGAGCCGCAGCCCCTACCAAAAGGAACTGAGTTGAACGTAGTAATCACTTACGACAACTCAGCTAACAATCCAGAGAATCCCTACTCTCCACCTCGCAATATTACTTGGGGCCGCGAGTCGAATGATGAAATGGGATCGATTACCTTACAAGTAGTTGCATCGGATGAAAATGAGCGAACAGTGTTGGAAGACGATCTGCGCAAGTCTACCCGAGAGAGTTTGCGCAAACGTATTCAGTCGCAGGGTGCCGGTTTAGCTGCGATTGGCGGCGGCCTTGGTAAAGGTGGCTTGATGAAGTTTTTAGATCGCAACCGCGATGGCAAACTGCAAGAGGAAGAGATCCCAGAGCGTCTTCGTGATCGACTGCTTGACCTGCTTGATTCGAATGGCGACGGCGAACTGGACCAAGAAGAACTTGCCGCTGGACGTCGTAGCCTCGATGGCATCATGGAACGCAAGTAGCCTTTAGCAGTCGGCTGGAAGCAGTTCGCAGTGCTCGATTGTCAGTGCTGAATTGTCAGTGCTCGGTCAGTTTCGCGACGGGCGGTTCGGGCAACTCGAACTTGGCTCCTTCCAGCATCGCGTGACCGCGCAGAAATTCATCTGAGTCCATCTCGCGTTTACTAGCTGGCTGCAGGCGAGCGATAAACAAAGTGCCTGCACCAGTCGCTACAGCCAAAACTTTTTGCAGCGGCGCATTCCAACCTGCACCAAGTTCCGGACCTAACTCGTCAGTCGCGCATGGCCAAACCATCCCAGCTTCCCGACCGCTGTCAAAATCGCTCGACCTGGCCGAGCGAACCAACACTCGGATCCGTTTCCCATCCGCCAATTGCAACTCAGCGTATGTCCCGGGCCACGGCTGAAGAGCTCGAATCAACCGCACTAAATAGGAAGCAGGCAAACGAAAATCAAGTTGTCCGTGCGACTTAGCAAATCGCGGAGCTTTGGTTACGCCGTCCTGGCACTGGACGATGCCGATGTCAGACGTACCGTCCCGGTGCTCTAGCTGAGCAATGGCTTGCAACGAGGCATCCACTCCGATTTCGGCTAGTCGCGGTTCGAGTTGTCCTGCGTTCTCATCTGCCTGAACTTTCGTCGACGCGATCGACAGCACAGGACCGGCGTCGAGGCGCGGAGTCATGTGGATCACGCTGACACCAGCTTCCGTATCTCCCTGCAACAACGCCCATTGAACCGGCGCGGCACCGCGATGGCGTGGCAAGAGTGAACCGTGCAGATTGATTCCGCCCAACGACGGAACGCTGAGGCAGTCCTTGGACAATATCTGTCCGTAATCGCACACGAAAAATAGCTGCGGCGAAAACCTCTGCAACTCGGCGATTGCTGCCACGTCGTTGACACTCGCCGGTTCGAACAGCGGCAAGTTGTTCTCTCGCGCCCAATCGCGAACTGGAGTCGGTGGCAATTTTTTTGCAGTCGGATCGACCAGAGGTCGAACGACAACTAGCGGAATTTCGTGTCCCTCAGCCAACAGTCGCTTGCACGTCGGAACAGCGAATGGACCGTTGGCCAAAACAATGATGCGCATCGTGCGATTACTTTCCAACGCCAAGTGGTGGAGGTGAAGCACCTCCGCCGCCTACGCCCAGGGAAGGTTTTCCAGGTCTTGAGCCACCCGAATCACCGCCCGGCTGGCTGCCCATACTCGAACCCGATCCCATACTCGAACCAGAGCCTGATCCAGAACCCATGTTCATGCTGGACCCCATTCCGCTTGATCCCATACTCCCCGAACCCATCATGCTTCCGGACCCCATACTTGACCCGTCCTGCATACCAGCAAAACCACTTTGGCCGCCTCTGCCGCCAGCAATCGACATGATCGCTTGAAGCGCCGCGTTGAATTCTTGCTGAGTCTTAGCATTGGCTAGCGAACTTGCGAACGGGATGGCGACTCCCAAACCGCCTGAGACGGTTGGCATCACGAAATCCATTTGTGCCTTCGCAACCGCAACGCCTTCTTTCCAATTGTCAACCAAGTCCTTCGGCAACCACTTCCCTGAAACGCGAACCCATTCGACTGGCTCGGAGGGACGCGCCGGTATCATCTGTCTGGTTTGCGGATTCATTCTGGCTGGCACAACAAAGAGAGACTGCACAACCGCGGAATCTCCGGACTGCGAAATGACTTTGTAAGCCATCGCCTTCTTGATATCAGTGACTGGCAATCCAGCTTTCAACGCCATTTCGTTGACTTCGACGGATGCCTTACCAAGTTTCGCGGTCAGTGCGGCCATCCACGGACCCACATTACCGGCCGTGAAGTTGGCTGAATCCCAGTTGGCCTTATCCGTGAACGCTTCGACGAACACCTCCAACTGTGGCCAGCCCAATTGCAGTTGCCGAGTGACTTTAGGATCTGATGTAGCCAACGGGCTGGCGAAGATGAACGTCTTCTTGTCTTTCACGATCGTAGCCAGATTCTTCATCAGAGCTCGAACCTGAACCAAGAATCCTTTACCTCCAACTTCGACTGCGGACAGCACAACGTCTTCAACATCATTTTGCATTTCAGGCGTTAACATGTGCCACAGCGCGGTCGCATTTCCAGCTTCGATTTCTGCGGTAAGTGTATCGAGGCATTGTTCGATCGTTTGCTCTTCAGCAAACGGAGATTCGTTCAGCAACTTCGTGCTCTCCGCGGTCTGCTCGATGCCAACGCTCGCTTTCGGCGCGGGCTTGGAATACGCCTGGGGGTTCGCTAATTGCAAAGCTTGCAGATGGCTATCGATATTCAGCTTGGACAGCGGCACAGCGATTTCCTTGCCGTCTTTTTTGACGACAACCGCGCCCTCCTCCAAGCGAACAAATTCAGCGCTAATGACACTGCCAGTGCTGCTGGTCCACTTCTGTTTCACGGGCTGAGCATATGCGACTGGAGGATTTCCGCCCAGCCAACAGACAGCTGCGCCAACCACTGCCAAGATCAATCTGAAATGAAGCATCACTATCCCCCCAAACAAGCCGCGGCAAACGAGTGCGAATTGCGAAAAATACCGATCGACGCAAATTGTGCAAAATGCGTGCGATGCGAAAGAAGGCAACCTAAGCACACAATAATACACGCTTAAGAAGACGGATAACAGAAGCTGGATAGCGCGAGCTGCGGATTGGTCCGCAAAGCCACGCCAGTTGAGATTTTTCCATAAAAAATCTTAGGCTTGCCAATAATCCGACCGGCAAGCACGAACAACTCCCCATGGACAGCAAGGCCCACGAGAGGCAGGGTCGGCGGACGAGTCGGCCACGGGATGCTGGTCCAACAGCGAATCACAAGTTTTGAGCCGGTTTTTGCGGACGAAAACTAGGCTCAGGTCAACTCAAATGAGTCGGAGATTAGGGAAATGTTAAAGAAGATTGTAATCCTTTCAGCAGTTGGTTTGGCCAGCACCATCGCGCTTGCTAGCACTGGTGCATGGAGCTACATGCGAACCGGTATTCGCACCGCTAGCGACACCGTTCGCGACAATGTGCCCATCGATTGGGAAATCAAACGTGCTCGGCAGATGATCCAAGATTTGAAGCCTGAGATCGCCCGCAATCTGCAAGTTGTCGCCCGCGAAGAGAGCGGCGTGCAACGACTGGCCAGTGAAATCAAGACCAAGGAAGAACAACTGGCCAAGAGCCGTGGCGACATCATGCGGCTTAAAGGCGACCTCGAAAGCGGCTCCGTTCGCTTTGTGTACGCTGGTCGCAGCTACACCGAAGGCCAAGTCAAAGAGGACCTGTCGAATCGCTTCAAGCAATTCCAAGTCCACGAAGAAACCACGGCGAAGTTGAGCCAAGTGCTGGCCGCTCGCGAAAAGAACCTCGATGCCGCTCGTCGTAAACTCGACGGGATGCTCGCCGCCAAACGTGAATTGGAAGTCGAAGTGGAAAACCTGCAAGCTCGCATGACCATGGTTGAAGTCGCTCAGACCTCCAGCCCAGTCTCGATCGACGACAGCCACCTCAGCAACACACGCCAACTGCTCGATGACATCCGAACTCGGATCGATGTTGCAGAACGCATGGTTGCCAGCGAAGGTGCACTTGAAGGCACGATTCAACTCGACGAACCAGCCGAAGAAGACTTGCTCGACGACATCGCTGACTACTTCGGTGAAGGCCGAGCCGAGATCGAATCGCTAGTGAGCTCCGATAGCAACTAGTTCGGTTCAACCGCGTACGCTTCAAAAACTTGTGATTCCAAATGATCCGGGTACTGTCGCCGCCGACCACGAGCGACAGTGCC
>JBGSJB010000296.1:0-5596 GCA_041742175.1 Pirellulaceae bacterium | reverse complement strand
CGCGATCGGCACATCGATGCAGGTCTGGGAATTTCACAACATCCCGGCGGTTGGCGCCAAGATCGATGCCGCTTCAGACGATTTGGCACAACCGGTAACGAAACACGACGCCTGTTTTCTACCGCGCGTCGCCCACTGGACCGGCGACATTCAGATTCACGAGATGGCCTGGACCGGTGACGACATGATTTTTGTCAACACCTTGTTTTCATGTTTGTGTCGCCGCAGTGATACCTACAACTTCGATCCCGTTTGGCGTCCCTCGTTTGTGACCCACTACATTCCGGGGGACCTATGTCACTTGAATGGGCTTGCGACGCGCGATGGGCGGGTTCGCTACGTGACGGCGCTGGGCGAGACGAACGAGCCCGGCGGCTGGCGTGGGAACAAAAAAGACGGCGGCATCTTGATCGACTTGCCGTCGAACGAAATCATCGCGCGCGGACTGTCGATGCCACATTCACCTCGCTGGTACAACGGACAATTGTGGGTCTTGCATAGCGGCACCGGCGGATTTGGAACCATCGATCTGGCAACCGGCAGGTACGAATCGATTGTCGAATTGCCCGGCTTCACGCGGGGGTTGTCATTCTGGGGTCCGCTGGCTTTTATCGGCTTGTCCCAAGTTCGTGAGACAGCTGTGTTCGGTGGCATCCCGATTGCCGAACGGGATCTTCAAGATCGCACCTGTGGCGTTTGGGTCGTGAACATTGAATCAGGCGAAGTCATCGGCTTTGTAAAATTCGAGGAAGCTGTCCAAGAGATCTTTGCTGTCGAAGTCTTGCCAGGGGCACGTTATCCCGAACTGGTCAACGAAGACCGCGAGTTGTTGGCCGGATCTTACGAGTTGCCAGATGCCGCCTTGGCCGACGTGCCCAAGGATCTGCGGAGGTGATCGACGGCGTTTCCGATCGATTCCTCCAGCGCTGCCACAAGTGTACACGAGGTACATATTCTGACAGACGATTTCATTCGAACACGCCGAAGTCATTGCGGGCAATCACTCCAATTTCGGCCATTTCAACCCATCGAACACGGACCGGGAATTCGCAGCCGACCACGGGTTATCCGATGACGAATTTTTGAAAGATTTGCTGTGAAGTTCCCTGGCGTTGCTACAGATCGGTTGACTCTGGGAGCAAAGCTGAACAGCGCAACGCTGAACAGTGCAAAGCTGAACAAGGAATTCTGGCGAATCCCATTACGAAATTCGATACGTCGATCCCCTTGGGTGTGATGGTTCACAGACTCGATGGCGACAGAGACAAGGTTACAATGGAGTCGGTTCGCTCTATCAAAGCTTTCGTCGCTGTCCAAGGATTCATTTACTCATGTCGATCGAGCCTAGACTAGCGGCTGCTTGCATCTTGGTGCGGGGCGATGCCCCACAAGTATTGCTGGCGCGGCGCAGTCCATCGCTTCGGTTCATGGCCGGGCACCATGTTTTTCCTGGTGGGCGCTGTGACCAAAATGAAACGGTTTGCTGTGTGGTCCATGCGAGTAGCGCCGAACAGGCACGAAGTATCCAGGCGGCCGCGCGCGAAGTTTTCGAAGAGACCGGAATACTGTGTGTCCGTGGGCAACTTCCGGCCAGCGATGTTGTCCGGCAGGCGCGGCGGCTGATGTTGTCCGAGAAACTCGATTTCACCAAGTTTCTGCAACAACATTCATTGGTGATCGACGCAAATGATTTTGACCCAGCCGGTGACTGGCTGACGCCGCCTGGTCTGCCGATTCGCTTTCAGACGAACTACTATCTGTACCGCACTGGCGACGATCAGCAAGAAGAGCTGATCGAAGGCGAGATTGTGGGGCTCGATTGGCTGACGCCGGCCGAGGCGCGCGATCAATGGCATCGCGGGCAAATCAAACTTTCAACACCTGTCGCCTATACGCTTCGTCAGTTGGCCGCCGCTGGGCTACCCGAGGCGCTCCCGCTACTGGAACGGGGGACCGAACGGGCGCCGGGCGAGCACAATTGGTTTGAGATTCGCCGTGGGATCACGCTCGTGCCGTTGGCCAGCGCCACCCTACCACCAGCCACCCATACCAACTGCATTCTGGTTGGCGAAGAATCGTTGTACGTCATCGATCCGGGCGCTGGTGATCGCATCGAGATGGAACATCTGCATCGTCAAATCGACCACTTGATCGAAATTGGTGGACGGGTCGCAGGCGTGCTGCTGACTCATTCGCATATCGATCATACGGCGGGCGCCGATACGCTGCGAACGAGATACCACGTCCCCATCATGGCGCATTCGGCCACCGCCGAACAATTGTCATTCGCGGTTGACCGTCATTTGCACGACGGCGACGTACTGGAAAGTGGTCGCGATCCCATGTGGCGTCTGCGCTGCATCCATACGCCGGGGCACGATCCGGGGCATGTTTGTTTCTTGGAAGAATCGACCGGTGCGCTGATCGCCGGCGACATGGTGGCCAACCCGGGTTCGATCGTCGTGTCGCGGCAATTTGCCGGGGACATGTCGGACTTCATGCACAGCCTTCAGCGATTGATCGATGTGGACTGCAAGCTGATCATTCCCGCGCACGGACATCCGGCGGGAAGCCCACGCGAGTTTCTCAAGGCGCATTTGGATCATCGTCGGTGGCGGGAAGCGAAGATCCGGCAAGCCTATGATTCCGGGGCTGAGACTTTCGACGAACTTTTGGCCCAGGCCTACGATGACGCACCACAGCAAGCGATCCCTTGGGCCCGTCATGCGCTCGACGCCCATTTGGCAAAGCTAGGGATTGATCTACCGCCGAACGGAGGTCTGGTTTAAGCAATGTGTCCGATTCGTAGCACAGGCTGCCAGCCTGCACTACATTCCCCCAGCGATCACTGCCATCAAATGCAAGACGATTAGAAAACGACGTTTGCTCGTAGGCCCAGAATGTAGGCGTCGTCAACGTTTTGGCGGGCTTGTGAAATCCACTGGAAGTCAGGTGTGATCGTTAGCATCTTGGTGGCTTGAATGTTATAGAACGCTTCGACTCCCTGGCTGTCGCCAATGCCACCGAGCAAGCCTGTCAAGAAGGGTGCGATTTCATCGCTGGTATCGTAGTAAAAATATCCCAGACCAAATGAGTCGTTTTCTCGGCTGCCGATCATGCTACTGCCACCGATACCGGCGCTCAGAAAACTAGCGACGGGGTTGGTATCATCGTCGGCAATGCCGGCACGAGCAAAATAGCCCCAGCCGCGTCCAGGATTGCATCGGTCAGTCACCAAGTACTGATCCGTGTTCCAATAAAGCGACCAAGAATCATTTGCGCGATCAATCGGTATTTGCGGCAACAGGATACGTGGATCTTGGTCCAGGCTGGCAATATCCCGGGTGCTATAGGTTGCACCAAACAGGTGATGGCCGGGACGGCCCAACAGCTTGGTGGGCAATCGCAATTCCGCTGACATCGCAACACCCTCGGCGAACAGTTCGTCAAACCCGCTGCTGCTGGTCGTGTCCGTCGGATTGATCACCAAAAATGAAAACAGTGGTTTCCCTTCCATCAATATCGCGAATCCAGCACCAAGCGATGCGTATGGAATGGTTCTCAGCGCGATTGGGTTGGCGACAAAGGCAACGTTGGAGAACTGCTTGATACCGCGGCCGTGGGCAAATGCGTTGACGTCACCGTCCAGCGTGTCAACTTTGCCAGCGAAGACGATGAAGTTCTCCGAGAATGCCTGTGTGATCACGAAGTTGGTCAAGTACAAGTCGCGGCTATCTCTGACAGGCAAATCGGCTGCCAGCGTTGCCGGCAACAGGGCTCCCGTTGATTCGGTGATCGAGTTTCCGAAACGATGTTCGGCTCGAAGTTTGATGAACAGACCCTCTTGAACGCCAAGTTTGCCCATATCAAAGTTGGCCAGATAGTCTCCGTGGCCGCCGTACAGATCCGTTTGTTCCAAACCGCCGTCGACCGTCCCAAAATAGAATTGAGTTAAATTATTACTAAAAGTAATACCATTGCTGGCCCATTGCTCGCGACACGACAATTCCTGGCAACAGGCATCGCAACACATCTCTGCAGGATCGTCACAGTAGAATCCGCTATCGCAGCTGGACGATTGAGCCAACACGGTTGGACTGGCGACAACGATGGATAGCAAAAAAAATGCTCGGTGCAAATTCTTCTCAATATTCATTCTCGCCATCTCGATCCTTGGCCTCGGCTCTGTGCAATCCGTCTCACTTGGTGGTTGGCTGCCTATAAAAGCTGCTCTTCAATATTCGAGTTTCTACTCCCAGAATTCGAAAGCAAATTGGCAATCACGAGGACTTTCTGACAGTCGTGGTGACGGCATTCCGGATCGCAATGATTGTGCCGCTGCCGCCGGAGGATTCGTCTTAGCCACTTCGAAATTCGACATTCCTTGTTCGGTGTTCGATATTCGCTTTCCTGGCTGATTGAATATCGAATGTCCAACAAGGAACTCCGAATGACGAAGGAAGAAAACTTCCCAGCCGACTCTTCGAAGTTCGACATTCCCTGTTCGGTGTTCGATATTCGCTTTCCTGGCTGATTGAATATCGAATATCCAACAAGGAACTCCGAATGACGAAGGAAGGAAACTTCCACAGCCACCACTTCGAAATTCGACATTCCTTGTTCGGTGTTGGATATTATTTTCCTGGCTGATTGAATATCGAATATCCAACAAGGAACTCCGAATGACGAAGGAAGAAAACTTCCCAGCCACCACTTCGAAATTCAACATTCCTTGTTCGGTGTTGGATATTCTTTTCCTGGCTGATTGAATATCGAATATCCAACAAGGAACTCCGAATGACGAAGGAAGAAAACTTCCCAGCCGACTCTTCGAAGTTCGACATTCCTTGTTCGGTGTTGGATATTCTTAAATTTGATCCCGAATCTAGAACAAAACAAATTTCCAAACGACCAAGGAGTTTTTGCATGAACCACTCCGACTCTACAGGATCCAGAAAACGCCACTTCGATCTTGAAGATCGACTAATCACTTTTGCGGTTCGCATTATCAACGTGGTCGAATCGCTACCGGACACCAAAGCAGGGCGTCATGTCGCAGGACAACTCGTTCGCTCGGGGACCTCTCCGGCCCCGAACTACGGTGAAGCTCAAAGTGCCGAGTCACGCGCCGACTTTGTTCACAAGATGAAGATCGCACTTAAGGAGCTTCGCGAAACAAACGTTTGGCTTCAGATCATTGAACGAAAGCCACTTTGTACGTCAGAAAAGTTGCCTGAGCTTGTAGCTGAATGCAATGAACTGATCGCGATCTTCGTCAGGAGTATCGAGACGGCTCGTCGAAACAGTACGGTTCGGGAGAGAGGAGCCGTTTATTGGATCGGAGATGAAGCGGTTGCAGATGAAAGCCTGGAGAATATCGAATGTCGAACAAGGCACTCCGAATGACGAAGGATGGAAATTTCCACAGCCACCACTTCGAAATTCGACATTCCTTGTTCGGTGTTGGATATTCTTTTCCTGGCTGATTGAATATCGAATATCCAACAAGGAACTCCGAATGACGAAGGAAGGAAACTTCCCAGCCACCACTTCGAAATTCGACATTCCTTGTTCGGTGTTGGATATTTTCTTTCCT
>JBGSJB010000295.1:0-2997 GCA_041742175.1 Pirellulaceae bacterium | reverse complement strand
GGGGCGTTTTCCGCGGCCTTGCGTTGGTATTCACACGCCACAGAAAACCATGGCACGGTAAAATGATTTTCCAAGTAAAACAGCCTCAGTTTGCACTCAACGGGAACTCTGGAGGATCATCCGAGAATCATGAGCGAAGAGAAGAAACTACATATTGATGAAGACTGGAAAGCGCAAGTGGACCGCGAGAAAGAGCAAATTCGCCATCAGAATTCAGTGAGCGACACCGCGACGGAAAGCGAGGAGCAGTCGGTTCAAGCCGTTTCCCAAGAATCCATCATGCGCGATGAACCCGCGCAGCCGACTGAGGGCGACCTTCCGCCTGCTTCGTTGGTCATCTTGATTTCGTCGTTAGCGTCTCAAGCGATGGCATCTATGGGGCAGCTCCCCGGTGAAGACGGCAAACCCTTGCCCGTCAGCCTTCCATTTGCAAGGCATTTTATTGATCTGATCGGCGTGATCGAGGACAAGACTCGAAATAACCTCACCAACGATGAAGCCGGTTTTTTGAACAACACGCTGCATCATCTGCGCTTGATGTTCGTTGAGTGCAGTCGTCATAAATGAGCAACCTACCTGAATCGACGAAGACCTTTATGGAGCATCGACGTACGGGAACAACATGGAAGTAGTTGCTGCTGAGGTGACTGGCCATTCTTTGTTCCGCCTGAAAGCGTTTCGCAATTATTGGACAGCGAGAGTTTGTTCAAGCGGCGCTTACCAGATGCAAGTTGTGGCAACAGGTTGGTCCGTATATGAACTGACTGGCAGTGCGTTCGATTTGGGCTTAGTCGGTCTCGCGCAGTTTCTACCCAAGATCTTGCTGACCTTGTGGGCAGGAGCTGTAGCCGATCGACTTGACCGACGTCACATTGCGAGGATCTGCACTTTTGTACAGTTGATTACCTGCGGCGTGTTGGCTTGGGGCAGCGGTCTTGGGTGGCTCACTCGCGAATCGATCTTTGGGCTGATCGCGATTATAGGAGCGGCTCGAGCGTTTGAGATGCCGACCATTCAATCGATGTTACCAAACATTGTCGAAGCAACTTCGTATCCACGAGCGCTGGCGATGTCGACCGCGGCAACGCAAATCGCCATCATCGGCGGTCCAGCGCTGGCAGGCTTAGTGTTTCTCGCAAACGTTACTTCGGTTTACGTTGTAGCATCGATGCTATTTGCAATCGCATGCACGATGATGTTCTTGATGCCACCGCTGCCGCCGCGCGTGTCGAGCAAATCGAGTGAATCGCTGTGGGCTGGGCTGCAGTTCATTTTCGCAAAACCTGTCATCTTAGGCGCGGTGTCGTTAGATCTGTTCGCGGTGCTGCTTGGCGGAGCGACGGCGATGCTGCCCATCTTCGCAAAGGACGTCTTGCGAGTTGGTCCAACTGGGTTGGGGTTACTGCAAGCTTCGCCCGCGATCGGCGCGCTGGCAATGACTTGGTATTTGTCGCGCAATCCACTTCAGCGACGTGTGGGTCGCAGCTTATTCGTATCGGTGGCTGTGTTCGGCGTTGGAACGATTTTATTTGCGCTATCGACTTCGTTTTGGTTCTCACTAGCCATGCTCGTGACGCTGGGAGCGGCGGATTGCATCAGCGTTATTATTCGACAATCGCTGGTTCAACTGGAGACGCCAGACGATATGCGCGGACGCGTGAGCGCGGTGAATTCCGTGTTCATCGGAGCTTCGAACCAACTGGGTGAATTCGAGTCTGGAACCGCAGCAGCTATCTTTGGAGTGGTGCCAAGTGTTGTCGCTGGTGGCGTAGGCACTCTGATAATCGTGGCCATGTGGTTGCGTCTGTTTCCAACTCTCGCAGCGCGCGACCGGTTGGTTGGATTGGACGAATGAGTTCACTCAGGCAGCGCGGCGAATCGAGATGGTGGCAGGCGATTCGTCTTGTCGATTTGAGCAGACGATACGACGAATCGCAAACGGTCGCCGTTCGTCACGGCGGTAGTACAAGCGTGTGTTGGCTTCGCCAAGTAAGCCCACGCTGAACATCTGCACACTGACAACGCAGAGCATTGCGCCGAGTAACAACAACGGATTGCCGGTCATGTCGATGCCACCGAACGCTTTCATGGCAACCGTACCAGCAAGCATCAGCGTACCGAGGCTCATAAAGGCGATTGCGATTCGGCCGAACAGCTTCATCGGGCTCGAATAGTAGTCGAGCATATACTTTACGGTTAGTAGATCGAGCACCACGCGCAAGGTTCTCGACAGGCCATATTTGGTTTTCCCGAAAAGTCTTGGATGATGAGTTGTAACCATTTCCAAACAACGTGCACCGCGCCAGTGTGCAAGTATCGGGATGAAACGATGCATCTCGCCGTACAGTTCAAGTTCTTCAGCGATCTCACGCCGCATCGCTTTCAAGGTGCAACCAAGATCGTGAATCGGGAACTTGGTAGCGCGTGAGATTAACCAGTTCGCGATGCGGCTGGGGATTTTTCGAGTGACCAGAGTGTCGTGGCGATCTTTGCGCCAACCGTGAACGAGATCGTAACCCTGCTCAAGTTGTTCGAGCATCTTGGGAATGTCTTTGGGATCGTTTTGGAGATCGCCATCGAGCGTAACGAGGAACTCACCTCGGGCCGCTTCCAGGCCAGCTTGCATGGCGGCGGTTTGGCCATAGTTTTTTCGAAAATGCACGACGACCAATCGCGGTTCGACAGCTGCCAATTCGTCCAGCAACTCCGTCGAGCCGTCCTGTGAGCCATCGTTGACCAACACCAACTCGCTCTCACCCTCCAACTGATCCATTACGGCGGTGACTTGCACGACGAGGGGGCGAATGTTCTCAACTTCGTTGTAGATCGGGACAATTAGGCTGGTACGCATGTTGATTCCAAGCTGGAAATGCTGAATTACAGCCGGAAAACGCAAGTTTTGGCTGAGCTGTCGGCTGGATATTAGACAAGCCTGCGACTGCCGACAATGGAGAAAACGTGATGTGAAGATTGGGCGAGAGGCTAACGCACGCCAAC
>JBGSJB010000294.1:0-2286 GCA_041742175.1 Pirellulaceae bacterium | reverse complement strand
CGCGAAAGTGGTGTTTTGGCTACTGAAAAGTGGACAGCCGCGCTAAAATAGGTCGAGTTGAAATCGACTTTATTGCCGCACACGGGAATTTCGCAGATGCAAGCTACCGCAACTGACCACGCTCGATTGGCCGACGGATTTGCTCGAAACGAACAACGAGCTCATTGGCACGACGGTGCGTTGTGGTTCGTCCGACAGAAACGCGACCGCATGGCCAGGTCGTTGCCCGAGTGGGAACGGCTGCGCGAGTTGGCGGCGCAGATCAAGATTCATACGCTTGCGAACTTGCCGGATTACTTGGAGCAATTCGAACGCAACGCTACGGCTCAGGGCGCCGTTGTGCACTGGGCAGCGGACGCGAAAGAGCACAACGAGATCGTCTACGACATTCTAAAGTCAAATCGGGTGCAGCGAGTTGTTAAGAGCAAGTCAATGTTGACTGAGGAGTGCCACCTCAATCCCTATTTGATATCGCGTGGTTTGGAAGTGGTCGATACGGATCTGGGCGAATGGTTGGTACAGTTGCGTGAAGAGACGCCCAGTCACATTGTTCTGCCTGCGATTCATATCAAAAAGGAAGAAGTTGGCGAGACGATGCACCAGCACATCGGTACGACCAAAGGCGCATCCGATCCAACTTACCTGGCACATGAAGCTCGCCATCATCTTCGCAAGCGATTTCTCGGGGCGCAGGCTGGCATCACGGGCGTTAACTTTGCGATCGCCGAAACTGGTGGCTTTGTTGTGTGCACCAACGAAGGCAATGCGGACTTGGGTGTCTCGTTGCCGCCGATTCATATCGCGTGCATGGGCATTGAAAAGTTTATCCCACGGCTGGTTGACCTGGCTGTGTTCACTCGATTGCTAGCCCGTAGCGCGACCGGTCAACCAATCACCGCTTACACGTCGCATTTTCATGGTCCCAAGGCTGGCGGGCAGATGCACATCGTGTTGGTCGACAACGGACGCAGCGACATTCGCGCGAGCCCAACGTTTCAAGAGTCGTTGCAGTGTATTCGCTGTGGCGCTTGCATGAACACTTGTCCTGTGTATCGCCGTAGCGGTGGTCACAGTTACGCAGCCACAGTGCCGGGCCCAATCGGCAGCGTGCTGGGCCCGATGAATGATGCGAACGCGCACAGTTCCTTGCCGTATGCATGCACGTTGTGCGGTTCGTGTACCGATGTTTGTCCAGTCAAGATTCCGTTGCATCACCAGTTGTTGGCTTGGCGCGGCGAGTTGGCTGAGCGAAAGCTGATACCGCTGAGCAAACGCGTGGGGATGAAGTTTGGTCGCGTTCTGCTCGGCAGTCCATTGCTGTTCAAAACCGGTGGTTGGTGCGCACGAATGGCACTACGAATTCTGCCGCACTGGCTAACTCACAATCGCTTGAACGTCTGGGCTCGAGCGCGGGATCTCCCACCAGCTCCGAAACAGAGCTTTCGCAAGCAGTTCAAAGAGAGGAAGAATTCCAAGTAATGCATACTGCGTGAGTTGGACGTCGATCGAATGGGACTAAGCCAGCCACTGTAGGGCCGCGGTGCGGGCTTGGCCGAGGACGGTTTCG
The DNA here is from genome assembly GCA_041742175.1 of Pirellulaceae bacterium. Classification (GTDB taxonomy): domain Bacteria; phylum Planctomycetota; class Planctomycetia; order Pirellulales; family Pirellulaceae; genus Aureliella. The sequence goes on along the minus strand of JBGSJB010000294.1, from coordinate 719 downwards.
TATTGCAGATGTTCGACCTCTTCGCCGACTAGTTCCAACTCAAAGTAGCCTTGGTAGCCACATTCTTGGAACTCGCGAATGATGCGCTCGAGTGGGACGCGACCGTGACCGAGCAGACAGCGATTCTGTTCGCCCATCGGTGCATGCTTGGCATCGCCTAACTGAACCAAGCGAACGAGTGGAGCAATGTCTTTCAAGAACTCGGGCTCGAAGTACTCTTGCCCCAAGTGATAACAGTCGAAGACGATGCCCAGGTTGGGACTGGCAATCGATGCGATCACATCGAGGCACTGAGGTACCGAGTTGACGAAGGACCAATCGCTCGCGCAGCCGATGTGCATCGGTTCGATCGCTAGTTGCACACCGACCGCTTCGGCTGCTTCCGCAAGATGTTGGAGCGCGTTCTTGAGCAATCGAAAAGCGTGATTGCGAGTGTGTCCGCAGCGACCGCCTGAAAGCACGACAACGGTTTCGGCTTTGATATCGGCGGCCAACTGAATCGCATCGAGCGCATCGTGAAAGCTGTCGCGGTAACTGCGTCCATCGCTGCCGGTAAAGCCACCGATCCATTGCAACGACGAGATCTTTAGATTGTGTTCGCGAAGCAGCTCAACCGCTTTTTCTTCGCCGTAGTCGGTCAGTTTCGGACGCCAGATTCCGATCGCGCCGAAACCGGCTGCGCTGTAGTTGAGTACATCTTCTTCAAAGGTCCAACGATA
>JBGSJB010000293.1:0-4523 GCA_041742175.1 Pirellulaceae bacterium | reverse complement strand
AACCGGTCGCTTGATCGGCGGCCTGCAAAACCGGAAGACAACAACTTAGAGGAAAACTTCATGAGCTTGATCAGACTACGATTAAGAACCGCCCAATTCCTAGTGGTCTGGGGCGCATGGGCGACGGCCCTCAGTTCGCTTACGCCCGCACAGACCGCGCGGGATCTGAAGCCACTGAACTCAGTCGCTGTTCCGATTCCATCAAACATCGATGACTTCGTCGTGAATCGGGAAGCTGCAGTAGCGCTTGGCAAAGCCCTGTTCTGGGATATGCAAGCGGGCAGCGACGGTAAAGTCGCCTGTGCAACTTGTCACTTCCACGCTGGTGGTGATGCACGCATTAGCAATACACTCGGCTTGCCCAAAGATAATCCGAATAACGTCCGTCTCCGCAGTCCAATCACCAAGCTGAAAGAAAGCGATTTTCCGTTCGCGCGCCTCAGCAGTTCGAACCCACTTGATCCGACTTCGGTCATTGTCGAAAACCGTCAAGAAATCGTCGGCTCCAAGGGAGTTGAACTGCGTGATTTCAAACGGATCGACATCGGTCGATCGGCCGATCAAGGTACGATCAAGCCCGACGACGATTTCAACTTCCATGGAACGAATATTCGAACCGTCACCTCGCGCAACTCACCAAGTGTGATTAACGCTGTCTTCAATCATCGCAACAACTGGGACGGCCGCGCGAGCTTCACATTCAACGGTGTGAATCAATACGGCAAATTCGATCCGGACGCGCGTGTTCTTCAAGCTGCGTTTTCTTACAGAAACTCAACCGACGCTTTGATTGACAAACTGCGAGGCACTCGCGACCGCGCAATCCAGTCGCTTTACAAAGTTCAAGTTGCGCTCGACAACGCGTCGCTAGCTTCGCAGGCTGCCGCACCGCCAACCGCATCGGAAATGGCTTGGGAAGGACGCACTCTCCCAGAACTTGGTCGCAAGCTACTTTCGCTTCGTCCTCTGGCGAAGCAAGAAGTTTACTTCACCGACTCAACACTCGCTCCCTACGATCGTTACTACGGAACAGGCCTGAACGTCTCCTATTCGCATCTGATTCGCAAAGCGTTCAACGAAAAGTGGTGGGGTTCACGACTCAAGGATGCTAATGGCTACACACAGATGGAAGCCAATTTTTCCTTGTACTGGGGCATCGCATTGCTGATGTACCAACGCACACTTGTTTCGGATGACACGCCGCTCGATCGCTTCTTGGCGGGCGACACATCGGCTCTCAGTCCTCAGGCTCAGCAAGGTCTTGGAATCTTCCGCCTGGGATGCAACATCTGTCACTCTGGACCAGAAACCACCTCGGCAGCGATCGCTGAAATCATGGTTCCGCAGTTGGATGGCAATCGGAACCCAGTGGTCGGTTCCGATGGCAAAACAGTGCTACTTCAGAAGCCTGTTCAAATCATGCTTCGCGGCGAGAACTTCGATAAACCGACCTTCTACGATCGCGGTTACTACAACACCGGTGTGCAAGTCACAACGAACGATTTGGGATCTGGTCGAAAAGACAGCTTCGGCGAATTCTCGATGACCAAACGTGCGAAACTACTTGGCAATACCGGTCGGTCGCTGAGTGAGTTCGTGGATGGCTTCGCAATCGATGCGCCGATCCAAGCTCTGCCAATCGCTGTCGACGGAACGTTCAAGACGCCTATGTTGCGAAACGTCGAGTTGACTGGTCCTTACTTGCATAACGGTGGTATGCTGTTCCTGGAAGAAGTGATGGAGCATTACGGTCGCGGTGCTAACTTCCGCTTCGAAAACGTCGGCAACTTGGACCAAGGTGTCAGCGGCATCCCAGGTCTTCAAGATCCACAACAGGGACCAGGCGGTATCACGGTTCTAACTGAGTTCCTGATGTCGATGACTGACGAACGCGTTCGCAACCAATCGGGTCCATTCGACCATCCACAACTGCTGCTGCCAGACGGTGTGAAATCAATTTCACGCGGTGTCGTGTTGGAAAACTTCACCAACTTCCCAGCAGTGGGGCGGTACGGCGTAAAATCGAAGTTCTGGGGAACGATCTCGGGACAGATCATCAAGCCGTTCCACCAAATTCTGCGTGAATCGGTTGCCACGAAATAGTTCGCAACTGTTCAGCTAGAAAACTTCAAGGAGCTTGACGGCAACGTCAAGCTCCTACTGTATGGTGCTCAGAAGATCCCTGAGTCCTGTGTTCTTTCAACTCCTTCACGCAGCGACTGCCCCAAAGAAAGTTGAATCACTTTCTGTCCTTCGACCAGAGTGATCTCATCACTTCCGATTTCAGCGACTCGACCAACAAACTGATCGACTCGCACCTCTTGATCCAACTCCACGAAAATGTCGGCGCTCTTAAGACTGTCTCGGAACAATGCGCGAGGACTGCCATTGCGCTGAACGATCCCGATCAACATAAAAGTCTTCAGTGCGTCCGGTCGAGGCGGCATGATCGGCTCCGTTGAGACGGACATCGAATTAGCTTCACTTGCTTCTCGAATCACGGGCTGAGGCGGAATGTAGCGCGAGAAGCTTTTGCGATTGTGTACGAACTGACCAAATCCACGCGGTTCAATGGTTTGCGTCAGCAGCGTGGGGTCAAACGTCGGATTGTCTTGTAACGAAAGCGCATCCAGATCGACCGACACACCAATTCGATTGCTTGAACTTTCCCAATCTTTCAGATCGATCTTTACGATTCGATGCGTGATGGAAGCGGCGGATAGCAAGTCGATCAGCTCGCCGACTGCAGCTAAGGGTGCTTTGGATTGCATGTTGATCTGAACTCTTGCACCAACGCCCTCCTCTGGGAGCGGTTCTTTGATAGTGATATTTGGGTCCGCTATCCCAACCTCTTCGCACAGTCCGCGCAGCCACTCTTGATAGCGAATCGAGGCGGCCATGGCGTCAGGCTGCAAGCACTGTTTGCCGGTCTCGCGAACTTGACGCAAGTAACCTGTGTAAAGCCCTAGTTGATCCTGCAACCGCTCGAGCTCGCGAGCTTCCTTGGCAATCGCTTCGCGTTTTGATTGCAAGGGCCGCGTCACGATCGGGTAGAAGAGCTTCCAACCAATCACGCTGACAAGCACCAGCACTAATATTCGTCGCGTGTTGTTGCGCATTTTGGTTGAGTTCATGCGATTGCCTTCTGCCTGATTGGGCTTGATCGGGAATTGGTAGTCAAGTTCCCGTTGCCGCATCGTCGGCGTTTGTCTTCCGTTCCAACTCAATCGTGAAACGATACGCGTAGTGTTCGTCGCCTCGGTTCACCTCAAGTTGAGGAGCTCGCAATCGGTAGCGTTCTGTTTCGATCAACAGATCGTTGGTCAAGCTGGTCCAGGTTTCGCGGTCCTTGATCAGGCCTTTGAAACGCAGCAGCACGATGTCGCTTCCGGGCGACTCACTGATCTCCAGATTCGTCAAATGCATCTGCTCTGAGGATTTCAACCGACTGAGCAGATCTTGCAGTTCACTCGCATAGTCGACTCGAGCTCGTGTGAATGAAACCAGCTTCTTCCAAGTTTGTTCGAGCGGTTCGAGCCGTTCGACTTGCTGTAGAAGATCGTTCTTTTCCTGCCTGATCTTGGCTAGTTGGCGATCCAATCGATAGTTGTTCCAAGCCAGCGGCACAGTTACCAAAGCGGCTAACAAAGCTGCCACTGCGGTCGCAATCGCCACGCGCTGACGGAAGCGAGTTGCAGGATCGATTGGCTTGCGCGGATTCAAAAAGTCGATCGATATTTCCGGCGCATCGCAGGCTGCGAGCAGCGCGAAGTCTTTGACATCATCAGCCGATCGCTCAGCGTGAAACTCGATTGGAACTTGAATCGCCCGTCGCATCTCGATTGCCGTCGCATCGTCGAAGTCGCCGAACGCGTGGATGCGAGTCGTTGACAATTCGGGTAGACGTTGGCTGGCCGCCTGTAGTAAACGCTGTGTCGTCGCGCAGATATAGCGAGTGCGTTCGCTGTCGAGCTCGGGAGCTTGCCCTGCATGGCTGATCACCGGCAATTGGCCACGCGAGATAAGAAACTCAAACTTTTTATCGCTGGCAAGCAGATCCAATTGCAATTCATCAGAACCATTCGAAGGCGACAGCAATGGCACACCAAGCTCACTAACGCCCAGCGCGAGCGGCTTCAGTCCCGCGTGCTGCAACGTACTGAGCAGCAACTGGATCACCGGCTTGGGAACGGCGACGACCAGGATTGAAGTATCGCCATCGATTGCCGAAGGATGCTGCAGGAAGTCGACTTCTAAAGTCGCGCGACTAACCGGGAACAGATTCTCGCAGTGCAGATGCACGATGTCCGCGATCGATTCCGCTTCGGTTGGCGGTAACTCGAGATTCTTCAACACGACGAATCGCCGCGGTACCGACACGACTGCATCCCGTACCGCTATCTGTCGCTGACGCAGTTCAACAGCGATTCGATCGCCAATCACTTCAAACGAATGCTGCTCCGCCTCTGTCCATTCGATCGTGAACTTGTCACTACACGTCTGACGCAATCCATGACGTCGAT
>JBGSJB010000292.1:0-7077 GCA_041742175.1 Pirellulaceae bacterium | reverse complement strand
GCGTATCCTCCTCAGGAGGAATTTCGGTTCCTAAATCTCGAAGTACTTTTGACATGCATAATAGAGAACAACAAAATCCGCTCCCGCGTAAAGATCAATCTTCCCAAAAACCAACCGCCAACCGCTTATTGAGAAGTTACCTTGCATCGTCATGGCATGTATTATGCGAGATTGGTCGCGCCCGGTATTTACGAGTTGGATGTTGAGATCTCTGCTGCACTCAATCGGCTGCGAATTATCGAAGCTACCGTAGCATATCCACTACTCCTGCGCATATTTGATTCCGTTTATCAGGGATCTCTCGCACGTGCTCAGCTAATAAACGTATTAAACATACTTGAGTCATTCTTGATTCGCCGATCAGTTTGCGGTTATCCGTCGAACCAGCTTCGAAAGATTTTCCCGCCAATCTTTGATGCCATAGGCGGACCTAGCGAGTCATTTGTATCAGGTGTTCGCGAGCAACTCGGTGGTAAACGCTGTCCTAATGACAAGATGTTTTCAGATTCCTTAATCTCCCTACCACTCTATGCTACTGCGAAGAGAGGCACACGTCTTCGTATCATTTTAGAGCGTTTAGAGGAATCTTTCGATCACAGAGAGCCAGCAGATCTCTCCAATGCGCAAATTGAACATGTTATGCCTCAAACTCTCACGGCTCAGTGGATTGAGGAGTTAGGCAAGAATGCGCAAGAGCATCATGCTCGATTACTTCACACAATTGGCAACCTCACCTTAACTGGCTACAATCCTGACCTTTCTAACCGACCCTACGCCGAGAAGCGGGAACTGTTGAGTCAAAGCCACTTCGAACTAAATCGCTATTTCGAAGATGCCGAGCATTGGGACCCCGCTGCTATCGGAAATCGAGCAAAGGCAATTGCTGACCGAGCAATCGCAATATGGGGTGACGTTGGACGCGAAGGTGTGGCTCAAGCAGATACCGTAATCGGCGCGCAGAAGCCTGTTGCAGTTCGGTTCCAAGGGCAGACGTATCCGATCAAGACATGGAAAGAAGGAACGGTAAAGTTAGTTGAAATGTTCGAGGCTTCGAAACCGGGGACACTAGCCTTAATCGTCGCCAACGGTGAACTTGCAACTGAGCTTTCTGCCGATCCGAATAGATTCACACGGTCAAGAGCGATCGTGGGTGGGGTCTATTTCAACACGCATGCATCCGTACACGAATTGAAACGTCGCCTCAAGAAGATCGCAGAGCGTGTGGGTGTTTTTGATACCGACTACACCTTTATTGCTACAAATTCTCCGTTCTTAACTGGTTGAGTCGAAGTATGTCGAGGTAAGCGAACATCGTCAAGACGCATACCGTAGCGAAGGTACCACCGAAGACAAACGATTAATTTCAAGTAGAAAGAAATCTTGTATGATTCTTTCAAATAACGATCGAACCAAGCATTACAGATAGAACTGCAATTTTGCTATGTATGATGTAGTTGGACAAAAGTTTATTTTCGTAGTCGCACAGAAGCCATTTGAGACTGCCAACCAAACTGGTGTCTACAATCAGTTCTGTGCGCTGCTGCCTCTTTTTGACATGTCGGGCAACGCGGTTCCTACGTCCGACTTCCCTGACCACGGCGACGTTTGGTGGATGGTTTTGCCCCAAAAACGAGGCCTCGCAGAGCCAGGTCGACTTGTTACTGCGATCGTCGAGGACTCCGTTAAGAAAGGTCAGCCTGGACTCGCACAATATCAGGTTGTCGCAGACAGCGTCGAGCCCCTGAGAGGACGCGACTACGTTGAAATCTTAGACGTTCCAGCCGGCTCTGCAACGAAGCCGCGTGACTTTGGACGACCATCGTTTCGCCTTAGCTGCGATCACGTTCCTTTGGATACTGTTTATCTGCGTTGGCGTGGCAGTGTATACGGGCCATTGAAAACTGCCTGCGAAGTTTCTGACTCTATCGGTAGCTACTGGATTAGACTTGACTCTCAGTCGAGCGATAATACCGTCCTGACATTTCCTGCGGATCAGTTGGCTAGGGTAGATAAAACGGCTCAGATACGCACATCGATCCAAGTTGCCTGGGAGACTCGCCCGCTTCACGAAAGCAATAAACTCGTATCCTGCTCATTCCACATTATTGAAACAGACTCATTGGAGCAGGTAATTCCGTCGAATTGCCAACGAACTTCTGTATCGTCTGACGAGCAGGTACTAAGTCGTCTCGCGAAACAATTTCTAACACGTTCAAAGAAGCAATCTCTTCAGAAACTTCTAGAGGAGCTTGAAGTTCAGTCCGTAGAATCAAGAGGCGTTGACGACAATGAGGTCCTTTTGGCGATTCAAAGTGCTGTGCAGCAGGATTTGGCTGCAACACAGGCTGTCGCAGAAGCAATTATCGACACTGAGATTCTCGACAACCAGCTTCAGAATGCGATACATGAACGAGCTGAAAAATACATCAACGACAATTCAACCAGATTGGCGTCCGAGATTAACCAAAAAATCGATACAACGCGAGCAGAGTTCGAATCACTTAAAAGTTTCAAATTAACACTCGAAGTGGAAATACTACGAACAAAACAAACAGAGAAGCGGAAATTAGATGAAGAGTTGAAAATCCGAAAAGCTGAATTTGAAGCCGAATTATTGACTGAGCGCGAGTCGCTTCAAAAGCAAGCAGACGAGTTGAGCAGGCAAAAAAATGTACTTAAGAACAACCTACAGGAAGTTGGTAGAAAACTTTCGGAGCAGCGCGATGAAGTCGTGAATTCATTCCTAACGATTTCTCCGTTGTTGGCCCAACTCGGGCTCATCCCGGGTGCAGGCCATTCGCAGGATCCTCGTGATCCTAGTCGGTTGACAGATGGTATACGAGCACCAATTTCTCACGACAACTCTGTCGATGGGGAATTCAAGTTTCCTGCGTATTTGAAGGCCGCATCAGATAGTGACCTTACGGAGAAATCTTTTTTCGAGAGATTTTCGAAACACGTGAGAGATTCCGGATTTCAATATCGAGAAATTGATTTGCTAACTTTTCACGTTAGTGTGAAGTGCGGTGACTTAACCGTTTTGGGTGGCTTGCCGGGCACGGGCAAGTCCACTTTGACACGCCTCTACTCCGAGGCATTGATGGGTGACGAATCACCAGCTTTTGGTCATCCTTCCTTCCTGCATGTTGCAGTGAGCCCGGCTTGGCTGGACATGCGTGACCTAATCGGCCATGTGAATGCGCTGAACGGTACTTTCCAGCCCGCTGATTCCGGGCTTTTCCAGACCTTGCTCATGGCCGAACATCAGTATAGAGAATTGGGGGACGAATCAACCTTAAACTTCGTTTGTCTTGATGAGTTGAATCTGTCTCACGTTGAGCACTACTTTAGTGCTTTCCTGCAAGTACTTGAGCATCCACACGGTCAAAGGACACTGAATTGCTTCCCTGCAAATGTTGTAAGAGAGGAGTCCATGTTCGGAACCCACTCATCGATTAACCTACCTCCCACTGTACGATTCGTTGGAACGGTCAATTTTGACGAGACGACCAAGCAACTAAGTCAAAGACTTCTTGACCGCGTAAATTTGATTCGCCTTCCGTCTGAAGTCTTACCACTGGAGCTAGACGACCCCTCTAGTATAAAACCGTCGGGGAGAGCTGTAAGACTTCGGGATTACTCGAAATGGACTAAACGATCCGTTGCATACAGTGAAGAGCTTGGCAAAATACTAGACGAATTAAAGATTGACCTGAGAGTTATTGGTTGCCCGATGAATCCGAGACGATTCTCGGCAATTAGGCGTTTCATCGCAAGCTGGCCATTAGATATTTCGGATGTTACTCGCGCCATTGATTTACAGCTCGCACAACGAATTTTCCCTCAGGTTAGAAGCACTTTCCAGCCGCAAGTTCGAAGAGCTGTCGATTCAATTCGCAAGAAACTCGAGACCAGAGCGGACCACTTTGCCGAATCACTAAGAGTCTTGAATGAAGCAGTGCCGGCTTGGGAGAACGAGGGGGGCGAGATTGGTGAATTTGAATGACCGGTTACCCTACCTTGTCAATAACACGAAATGGTCGACCTATTGTATCTGAAAGTCTCGAAAGGCTTCATGCAATCGATGTATCGCCAATCTTAGTAAACGAGATGCAGCAGTACGGAGTTGATGTTGAAGCACCTGAAAGCGACGTCGAGTATGGATTGTGGATTGGCGATTTGCCAGCCAGTCAGGCTTCGTCTTCCGACAATCAACCATCGTCTTTAATAGCAACACTTTTCGCGGGAGTACGCAAGGCTCTCTGGAAGGATGCATACTATTTTGAAGGCTGTAGGGGGCGAGCCAATCTCGTTGTTCGTTCCCGTACGATAGGATCGGACCGATGGGATGAACGTGGCTTTTTGCCCTGTATTGTGACATCGGGAAAACTATCGGAAGAGAAATACCGCTGCATGCTAGACCAGCTTAGCGGACTGACATTCGGGCTAGTCTTCGATCTGATATCAAAGTCACATCAAGCGTCAGGAATTGGGACGAGCGTCTCGCAAAAGTCGATCAGGTCTAGTTCTACTGAACTACGAATTATTGAGGAAATGTGGCCACTTGTGGCAAGATGTGTTTCCGAGATATTTAGCTCGCCTGAAACGAAGCTCGAAAGCCGTCGCGTAATGGCGAATTGTTGGGGGAGTGAGCGATTCGACACTCGATCACTTGCAATGTTCGCAGAATATGCTGACTCTCCGCACTTATCTACCACAAGCATTCCGTTCAGGGCTTCCGTGCAACGCATCGCCGAGTCAGCCGACACTTATGAGCATCGAGTGGTTGCTGGATTTCTTGATTTACTTTTGACGAGAGTTTCTGAGTGTATTGCAAGCCTGGAACGCCATATCAGATCTTTGGTGGCTGACAGGTCGTGGCGAGATGTCGAAGTATTGAATGGTGCCTCTCTCTATCGGACGGAAGACCTTCCAAGGATTGAACAGCTTAAATTACGATTACGAAAAGCGCGAGAGATTTTATCTCAACTAAAGGAAGTTCGACGGCATCCACTGTTTCATGAGGTAAGTCCTGAGCGCTGGACTTCTACGAGTATAGTTTTTCAGAGCGTACCAGCTTATCGTCGCATTGAGGACGCCTTGATACGGTACCGTCGGTCGAGCCTAGTTGTAGTTGATGACGGAACCCCCGAGAAGGTCAAGGCGACAAGCCGTCTATATGAGCAGTGGTGTTTTCTACAAATTATCGCTGCCGTACGGTATGTTGGGTTGAAGTGCATTAATCAAAGCGGAGTACTACATTCAGTTCAAAAGTATCGATTTACTCTCGATATCGATCGAGGCGCACAAGTAACATTTCTTGGGAGAGATGGAAGAACGTTAGTGGTCCGCTTCGAGCCATGGATAATGCCGATGACAGAGGCAAAGCACAATCGTGATAGCCTGTATAGGGGAGCGAAAGGAACTGCAGCTTGGAGCCCAGATATTACTATTGAGTTCCTGGCTGCGCCCGATGCTTCGCAACATTCTGCGAATGTTGACTCCGTCTTAGTGATCGATGCAAAATATAGTTCAGCGATTCGAGAGCACCATTGGACGGGAACCGATAAGTATCTTGAGATACGTGCAGTCCGTTCTGGAAAGCAAGTTGTGCGTCAGCATTGGCTAGCATTCCCGGGTGATGAGAGTAAGATACCACATGGAATAGTGATGCGAGATCCAACTATATCTTGGTCCACGTCTGGCCCCTCCTGCGACCAGACGGAAACAGTTCAGGGGGTATTAGCGCTGTCTCCAGTTTTGATAGGTGATTTAGAGAATCAGATGCAAGGTTGGGTCCAACCAACGCCAACGGCTGTTAGTTTCGTTACTGGCATACTCCGATTTCTAAACTTTAGTGTTCCCCTCGTTGATTCAAGTAACTAGCGAATTCCTATTCCCATTCCGGCCCAAATCGCTCTTACTTTCTTCAGTCGACCTAGCTGGCAAGATTCACGGCTATCAAGGTCCAGGGATTTACACTTAAGTTCTCTCCTGGGCTCGTTGGATCTACCATCTACCTCGAACATTTGCTTCTCGGCCGTGACCATCGCGGAAATATCTAAATCCTAGCCGTCAATTCGCACGAGTTCCGGGTATTTCTACAGATAGGAGACACGGGGTTTAACAAGACTCGTGGACAGCATCTGCACACGCAATGAAACGGTGATACACATGTCGAGACTTCATGATCTGACAACGATGAGTACGGACCAGCGAAGGATTGAGTTGGCGAAGCTACTTGCTACTGGTCTAGTCCGACTATTGCTGCAACGTCAACGTATCTCCTCAGATGACGGCGACAATACCGACGAAACTTTCGCCGATGGGCTTGAAGATTCTTGAGAACTACCGCTCTGTGTGTCCACGCGGGTTAACGCGAGTCTGAGTTCTCAACCATTTACCAAGCCGAGGCAAAAATGAACATCGATCGGGAAGTAGCACTCATGAAGCTCATGAGCGTAGGCGAGCTTCGAAAGAAGTACTGCGAAGTCTTTAACGAGACGACCAATGCACGGAACAAAGTCTGGCTAATCAAACGGATCGCTTGGCGCATGCAGGCGAACATCGAAGGAGATCTCTCTGAGCGAGCACGTCGTCGGGCAATGGAGATTGCAAACGACGCTGACATACGCATGATGCCACCGCGCGAGCGAAAGCCGCGAGAAGTTGCACAACAGCAAAGCACGGTCGTTGTGAATGTCGATTCCAAGCCCGCACGTAGTTTGTCAGTAGGCCAATCCCTTCAGCGAGTTTACAAGGGCCAGAACATTGTTGTGGTCGTCCGAGGCGATGGCTTCGAATGGCAAGGGCAGAAGTACAAATCGCTCACTGCCGTTGCCAAAGCTGTGACTGGCAAGCACTGGAACGGATTCAACTTCTTCCGCGTTGATGGAGACAAGGCCTAATGTCGAACAAACACAATGTAAAGCCCGAGTGTCAGTTTACGGGTAAAACCAGCCAGTGGTTTGCGAGTGAAAACCGGCCAGTAGGGAGCGATATCGATGTGGACTTCGAGCACGATGAGTGCCGGAGGAACCCAGCATGTCGAATCGAACATCAATGGCCCAAATCAGC
>JBGSJB010000291.1:0-5918 GCA_041742175.1 Pirellulaceae bacterium | reverse complement strand
GGCAAATCAACTCATCTAGCTGCACTTGAACGACGATTGCCTGGCGCGGCTTTCATCTACTATCCCGAAACCGGCCCCCGCCCTGCCCTGCCCCGAGCGCGACCGGTGCTGGTAGACGAAGCGGATCGCATGGGCTGGCGATCGCACTTGCGATTGCTTTGTAGCGAAGGTCCCATCGTAATCGGAACGCACGTCGACTATTCTTGGCGCTTGCGATCGGTCGGATTTCGAGTCACAACAGTAGATGTTGCGAAGCGAATGACGCCCGAGTTGGCGGCGCGCATCTTGAACTTACGGATTGAAGCCAGCCGGCTGGATGCGCGGTCGCCGGTGCCGACGATTGAGATTGAGTTCGCAGCGCAGTTGTTGCTGCAATTTGATTCGAATCTCAGAGGCATCGAGCATTTTTTGTACGAGCGATTTCAACTGAGTATCTCGGAGCGAACGTTGTGGCCGCTTGCAATCTGAAGATCGAATTGGATGAGCCCCGCAAAGTTCGCATGGGCGGCGACGAAGTTACCGGCACGGTAGTTGTTCGCTGTGACAAAGACACGAATTGCAAAGGTCTCGTCATTAGCACGCGCTGGACCACGCACGGCCGCGGCAACATCGATTCGAGTACGGCGGAGGAAGTAACGCCTTTTCAAGGTTCTTGGCAAGCGGGACAGGATTACAAATATCCGTTCAAGCTAAAGTGCGCGACTTGGCCACCGACCTACTTTGGAACTTATTTGAATGTCAGCCACGTCGTGGAGGCTCGCGCTAAAATCGCTTGGGCTATAGATCCCAAAGCGACAGCTGAGTTTCCTGTAGTGGCTACAGCCTCACCGGCGGACTTAACTCCTCAGCGCAAAGTCCAGCAAAGCGGTTTGGGCATTTTCGCACTCATTATTTTTGCGATTGTCGGCTTGGTTTTTTTGGTCTTCTTTTGGTGGCTGATTCCGATCGCGCTGGTAGGCATCGCGGTGTACTGGTTCTTCAAATCTTTTTTGCCAAAGCAGTTAACCGGTTCGATCAAAACCGAACTTGAACCTCGACGCGTTCGAGCCGGTGAGTCGGTGCGAGGCAATCTAAGTTTTACGCCACAACGAAACGTAAGTATCAACGCGGTGAACGTTACCTTCAGCGGCATCGAGAACTGCGTTTCCGGATCGGGCAGTAATCGCAAATCGCACAAGAACGAATTGCTCAAGCAAGTGCTTGAGTTGACGGGCCCGCAGCGATTGAAGAGCGGCCAGCAACAGAGTTTTGATTTCAAGTTTCAAGTTCCACCACACGCTGCACCATCGATGAAGTTGACCGACAATCAAATTCAATGGTCAGTCTTGCTGCGAATCGATATTCCGCGTTGGCCCGACTGGACGGAAACGATCGAGTTGATTGTTGAGCCGGGTGAGTCGACGGGCGAAGCAAATCGACTGGAAGTCGAGCAAGGCTTTACGGCTGAGGATGAGTGGTTCGAGCAAGTTTTGCAGCAGTTGCAAGAATCCGACGACGTGGAGCGGATGCAATTGGTGCTTGACGCGATTCGGGAACACGAGTTCACGTTAACGTTGGAAGTAGAAGGAGAAGCCTTCGAGCTAGCGTCGAACTATGCACCCGCAGTTCCCGGCAAATGGTTTGAAACTTACGATAAGCGTCGCGACCTGTGCGTTGAATTGTTTGTGCCGTCAACAGCACCTGAGCCGCGGATCGACTCTGTATGGCGAGGTCGTATCGGCATCGTGGGTTACAACAGCGACGATGAAGTACTATCGGCTCGCGTGTTGGCCTAAAGCTCGCGATCAGCTTCGGTTGAGGAAAGTTCGCAGCCGACCTGTGAGTAGGCTACTCGCGCGGTAGAGAGCAGTTACAATGTTGGCTCGCATTGCGGTTCGGTTACGATCGACGCATTGCCACTTGATCCTTGACAATTCAATGCGTCTCGCTGCTGTTGCCAACCACATGGGTACGCTTCGCGGCAGTGAGTGCGTTAACTTGAAGTATAAGTGTGCTGGGTACTTTGGAAAGCTGAATTGATGAATGCTTCGCTCGCCTCGACACCGCTAACTGAGTGGCACTTAGCCCACGGCGCGCGGACGGCTGAATTCGCCGGCTATCAGATGCCGATACAGTACACTTCGATCGTGGCGGAGCACACCGCAACGCGCACCGCTGCGGGCCTGTTCGATATTTCGCACATGGGGCGTTTGCGGTTTGAAGGTGGGCGCGCGGATCAGTTGCTCGACCATCTATTGACGCGACGCGTTACCGACATGCAGCCCGGCGCTGTCCGATATTCGTTGATGTGCAACGAAGAGGGCGGAATTCTCGACGACGTATTGGTCGCTTGTCTTGAATCGCCAAGCGGTCGGCAGTTCTTTTTGCTCGTCGTGAACGCGAGCAATCGGCCTAAGATTCTAAAGTGGATCCAACCGCATTTGGCTGATTTTCCGGACGTTACTTTCCATGACGCGACCGACACGACAGCGATGATCGCGGTTCAAGGCCCCAAGGCGGTTGAAATTGCGGGGCGGATCCTGCCGCCGAAAGTCTTGTCGCTGAAATATTACAAAGGTCTGGTCACAGAGCAGATGAGTAAGCCTTGCATTGTGACCCGCACCGGCTATACGGGCGAAGATGGATTTGAGCTGGTGGTGAAGGCTGAGGATGCGCCGCGAGTTTGGGAGAATTTGATACTGGCTGGACGCGAGCATGGCATCGCAGCGGTTGGGCTGGGCGCGCGCGACACGTTGCGATTGGAAGCTGGCATGCCGCTGTATGGTCACGAATTGAACGAGGACATCGATCCTTACCGAGCTGGCTTGGGCTTTGCGGTTAGCCTCGGTGATCGGACATTTTTAGGATCGGAAGCGCTGACGGCGCGCAGTGTTGCAACGCAGTCGGTGGTCCGCATCGGATTAAAACTGGAAGGTCGCCGCGCGGCCCGCGAGGGTGCAGCCATAATCGATAGCGACCGGCGCAAAGTTGGCGAAGTGACGAGCGGGACTTTTTCACCGACTTTGGATGCACCGATTTCGATGGCTTACGTTGCGAAAGAAGTTGCGAAGCCGGGTGCGAGTATAGATGTCGATATCCGCGGTTCGATCGTCAGCGCTGCGATTACCCCCCTGCCCTTTTACAAGCGAAATTAACAAGTCGATTGACCGGAGAGAACGCATGAATCCTGAGGAACTGAAATACAACTCATCGCACGAGTGGGTCGGCCTTACCGAAGAGAACGGCGAACAAATCGCAGTGGTCGGCATCTCGGACTTCGCTGTCGAGCAACTGACTGACTTGGTCTACATGGCATTACCGAGTGTCGGGCAAAAGGTGCAAACTGGCAAAGAATTTGGTGAAGTCGAGTCGGTGAAGGCGGTCAGTCCGCTGTACAGTCCAGTCGACGGTGAAGTCGTCGCAGTGCATTCCCAGTTGGCGGACAACTTGGAAAAGCTTGGCGAAGACCCTTTCGGTGACGGCTGGATTATCAAAGTGAAGTTGGCTAGCGGAGCAACGTTCGACGGCCTCATGGACTACGAAGCGTATCGTAAACAGTGCGCACAGGCTTAATCGAAAGACTAGATTCGATTGATGGAGGCGTTCAGCTACCTTGACCAACCGCGCAGCGGACTGATGAACATGGCGCATGATGACGCCATGCTGGACTTCGCGGACGAGCGGCGCGTGGCCGTACTGCGGTTGTATGAATGGTCAGAGCCGACGCTGTCACTTGGGTATTTTCAACGAATCGAAGAGCGTGAGCAGCACGAGGCGAGTCGAAGCATAGCGCTAGTGCGAAGAGCGACCGGCGGTGGCGCGATTGTGCATCACCACGATTTAACTTACGCATTGGCTGTTCCACAGGCGAACGCGAGCGTTGGTGCGGCGCCGGCGGTATACGCTGCAGTGCATGCGGCGATGGTCACTTGGCTCAATGAGTTGGGAGCAGAAGCGCGACAGTGGCAAGAAACTTACAACTTACCGACACCCGACGCTCCACAGGCGGCTTCCAGTAAGGCAGAGTTTTTATGCTTTCATCGAAGGAGTTTGGGAGACGTTGTAGTTGGCCAGCACAAGATCTTGGGCAGTGCGCAGCGGCGCGGTAAGGCTGCGTTACTGCAGCATGGAAGTTTGTTGCTGGCAACCAGTGCGCACGCGCCAACCCTGAGGGGGCTAGATTCGTTAGTGCCAGCAAGTGCGTTGAATTGGGGAGACGGCAAGGATTTTGCCCGCCAAATGCTGCTGCGGATTGAAAGGGGAATTGACGCATTATTAGGAGAAAGGTTCAAATGTGGAGCGCACTTGGCAGAAGAACTGCTTTCCGCAGCGACTGTCAAGATGGCCAAATTCGAAGCGCCGCATTGGCGATGCCGCGCTTAGATCCGATCCAAAATCGGCGTTTTCCTCTGTTGCGGCGACAAGATAGGTGAGCTTATTTCGCCTCGCGCTCTTGTTTTGGTGGACTATGCAAGCCGATAATGTAAATTGGATGTTAAGAATTTAGTAATGATTGGCGGATGCGGGAAACAAAAGTTCGAACTAGGCTGGTTGAGATGAGAGCTAGTACCCTGATGGGTCGCCTGCTGTTTCGAATTGACGGAATTTGCGTTGAGTCTATTCGGGGGTCAGTAGAATGCAGATGCACTTGAAAGTAGTTGGTGGGGGTCACGACGGTAAGTTGATTGCTGTCAATGCTGACAAGTTTCTAATCGGTCGTAGTGAGGAGTGTCAGCTGCGTCCGAAAAGCGAGTCGATCAGTCGTCGTCATGCGGCAATCATTCGCAAAGATGGGCGTATCCTTCTTATCGACTTGAAGAGCCGCAATGGAACGCATGTTAATGATCAGAAGCTAGATCCGTCCAAAGCCAAGGTGCTAAAAGATGGTGACGTGATACGCGTTGGCAAACTCGAATTCGTCGCTGTGCTTGAAGTTGGAATCGACAAGGTCAAGAAGCCTGAAATCAAGACTGTTGAAGAAGCCGCAGCGCGGACGGCTGGAAAAGTCGGCGACAGCCGCTTCGAAGAAGTTGATGTGAGTAGTTGGCTGGACGAAGCTGAGCAGATTGAACGTCGTGTTGGGCTTGAGCCGGTCACTCGCCAGTTCCAGTTGGACGAATCTTCCAAGGTCGACATCGCTGGCGAGCAGACCGTGATGGAAGATAAAGCGACCGAAGACACGAAGACAGACGTAAAGCCCGGCGGCAAACCTAAGCCTGGGAAGATGGCACCGGTTTCGAACAAACCTACGACAGCGACATCGAAAGACGCCGCTTCAGAAACATTGCGGAAACTGTTCGGCGGACGGTAGCAGACTCCCTAAGCCTATCCTAATAAGCAACGAACCGCCTCATGGGCGGTTTTTGTTTTTGAGGTAATGCCTTTTGTGTTTGGCTTTGATTGCTCGGCAAGTTCTAATGAACAGACGGCGTCCGTTTCCGCCGTGTCGTTTTGCGTCCTCACCAAACTTGTCGGAATCTGCGATGACACAACGAAGTTCCATTCTGCAAAATACGTTCGCAACGATTTTTGCGGTTGTGTTGATTTTGCCCGCAAGCCTCCTATCTCGGATCGCGGTCGCGCAAGGTCCTGCGGAAGCTTACGTCGAGCTGCGAACGGGCATGCGATTGGGGCCTGGGGTGGTGCGTCGGACGGAAACGATGAGCGAAAATTCGTACGCGAAGGCATCGGCTGCCGAGTCGGGTGGGAAACCCATCGGGGTGCTGGACGACAACTTGCGCTACACCTTCTTTAACTTTCAATCCGTGGAGGGACAGCAAGTTACGAATCGCCCTCCCTTGCTGATCGAATTGCCTTACAAAGCTGAGATTGAAACCTCCGCTTCCGAGCTGCCGATAACTGGAATCCTAGGCATTTCGCAGTTCAACAAGTTTGGACGTCGAACCTATTCTGTCCAAACGGGCAGTAAGACGAAGCAC
>JBGSJB010000290.1:0-2777 GCA_041742175.1 Pirellulaceae bacterium | reverse complement strand
CTACCAATTTTCATCTACATGCTTGCGATTCGTGGCTTTGCTGCGTTCAGCTTGGTCGCTCCTCATGACGTCGCGCCGCGTAAGCGTAATCCTATCAAAGACATGCCCTATGAGTCGGGTATGGATCCGACTGGGGATGCTCGTCGCCCTTTGGATGTGCGGTTCTATCTAATAGCGATCCTGTTCTTGGTGTTTGACGTAGAGCTATTGTTAATCTATCCCTACGCCGTCGCATTCAACGCGCAGGACGGTCTTGGGCGGGAATATCGGCCGGTGGTTTTTGGCATTTTGTTGCTGTTGTTTGCAACCGTTGGGCTGGCTTACATTTATGCGCGTAAGAAGGGGATTTTTGGATGGCGGGACCAGCGGTAAATCCGACCAAAGATGGATTCTTTTTCACGCAGCTTGACGCAGCCGCTAATTGGGCTCGGGCGAACAGTCTGTGGCCGATGCCGTTCGCGACAGCTTGTTGCGGAATTGAGTTGATGAGCACTGCGGCGAGCAAGCATGACTTGTCGCGATTTGGTAGCGAAGTGATGCGATTCACGCCACGGCAATGCGATTTAATGATCGTGGCGGGTCGTGTGGTGATGAAAATGTTGCCGGTGTTGCAGCGCATTTGGTTGCAGATGCCTGAGCCTAAGTGGTGCATTTCGATGGGTGCGTGTGCATGTACGGGCGGTGTGTTTGACACGTACGCTGTTGTGCAAGGTGTGGATCGTTTCATTCCGGTCGATGTTTACATTCCGGGCTGTCCACCACGACCTGAGCAAGTGATCAAAGCCATATTAGACATGCAAGAACAGATCAAGAAAACGGGAACTGTGTGGGCTAGCGAATTCGCGGCCAGATCCGTTCCAACTGGTCCAGCGAGATTTGATGGCGATGAAGTTTATCGCATTTCGAATCCGGTTCCGCTGGAGACGAAAGAGATGACTTACTCGCCGAAGCACTGAGTTATTGCAATACGTTTCTGTTAGCGACTGTAGCAGTACGTTCGAAGCGCTGAATTGTAGTGACTCGAAGATGGGTCCAGGTGCTTGGTGAAGTTCGCTTGAGCGTGGGGTTTGCCCTTAGCGGGGTTGGGTGTCAAATAACCGCAGGGTAGGTTGGCGGGGAATGGCGTGAACCGAGCGTCGGAGCGTCCGGTTCTGTCCGAACGACTGGAATATTTGCTTTGGGAATACTGCAAAGTCCGTGTGCGGACCTGTGCAATGGGTTGGTGCTGGGTGGGTTTGGTACTGGGTGGGCTAAGTGCTGGGGAGCTGATTCTTGACTGCAAATACATTGCGCAATTTGGATGACATCTTCGCAGCTTGGGGAGTTGCCTGTCATGAGTTTCGGCAGCAATCGCAAGTGACGGTGCCTGCTGGAATGTTTCTGAAAGCGATGACGCAGTTGCGCGACGAAGCCGGTTTCGACATGTTGTCGGACGTGACTGCGGCAGATTTGCTAGAGTACGGCGGCGAAGATCGATATCGGCTGGTTTATCAGTTGATTAACACGACGACTGGCAAGCGTTTGGAAGTGCGAGTGCACGTGAACGATCCCGAGCCGCGATTGCCGTCGATGTATTCGCTGTGGAAGTCGGCGGATTGGTTGGAGCGCGAGACGTACGACATGTTCGGCATTGTTTTCGATGGCCATCCGAATCCAAAGCGATTGCTTTTGCCGGAAGAGTTTCAATCGTATCCGCTGCGAAAGGATTACCCGGTTCGCGGTCGTGGCGAGCGCCATAATTTTCCAGTTATCACGCGAGCGGAAAGTTAATCATGCCATTGAACTTATTGGACGCTGAGTCGGATACCGAGTTTGCCAAACGCGAAGGGTTGTGGACGCTGAACTTCGGGCCGCAGCATCCGGCGACGCATACGACGTTGCGATTGGTGTTGGAGCTGGATGGCGAAATGATCATCGACGCGGTCCCCGATATCGGCTACCTGCATAGTGGCTTCGAGAAATTGGGCGAAGTCTTGGACTTCAATCAGTACGTTACGATCGTGGATCGTATGAACTATATCTCCCCGATGGCCAACGAGATCGCTTGGCATCACGCTTGCGAAAAACTGTTGGGCATTGAACTGACTCCGCGTTGCAGTTACTTGCGCACGATGTTGGCCGAGCTGATGCGAATTCATGATCACTTGCTGTGTGTGGGTGCGTGCATTTTGGATCTTGGCGGTGTGACGTCGATGTTCTATTGCTTGAACGAGCGCGAGCGAATTTTCGACATCTGTGAACGCGCTTCGGGCCAACGATTCCACACCAGTTTCACGCGTGTGGGTGGACTGCTGTACGACGTTTCCGACGAATGGCTGGCGATGGTCAAGGACTTTGCCAAGACGTTTCCTTCGACGCTGAAGGACCTCAACCGGATGGTGATGAAGAATCGAATCTTCATCGAGCGGACGCAGGGAGTTGGGGTGTTAACGCGGGAGGAGGCGATTGGTGGTGGAGCGACTGGTCCGGTGGCTAGGGCGAGTGGAGTTCCGCGTGATTTACGCCGCGACGAGCCCTACCTGGCTTACAGCGACCTTGATTTTGATATAGTGTGCGCCACCGGTGGTGATTGCTTTGCGCGGTTCCAAGTTCGGATGCTGGAGATCGTCGAAAGTTTGAAGATCATCGAGCAATGTTTGGAGCGAATGCCCAAGGGACCGATCTTCGCTGAAGGAAGTGGCAAAGAGGCTTTGCCAGACAAGCGTGAGGTCTACACGAGCATCGAGGGCTTGATTCATCACTTCGAAGCGATCATGCCGAATCGGCAGATGCAGCCG
>JBGSJB010000289.1:0-3084 GCA_041742175.1 Pirellulaceae bacterium | reverse complement strand
CAAGTCCGTTGCCAGCACAAACAGATCTTCTTGCCCACCACTTTTCCGCCGACCAAGCGCCATCTCAATCTCTCCCAAAGCACTCGAAGCCCAATGCCCCTAAAATAGCGCGGCCTGTGAGTTTTTCAACGGGCTGCTAAGGGCATTCCGACCAGTGCCGATATGTCCGTCACTTTGGTATTACAGATATTCAAGTATTCCAAAGGCATCCCTTCCAAGGGACTCAGATCCTTCACTTTGGTGTCGGGGATATGGAGTTTCTTGAGAGCCATTCCGCGAAGCGGTTCTAAATCCGCGACATCGGTTTTCCAAATCCAAAGTTCACGGATCGGCATTCCTTTGAGTACAGTTAGATCGACAAGCGACGAGTCGCCAAGATCTAAATCAAGCGTGCCATCATTCAATAACTTGACTCGTTTTGCCTTGATGCCTGCTTGGCTTAGGGTGAGTTGTACGGATTCGACGCGGTCCCAAGTTTTCCAGAAGGATTCTTTGGAGCGTGTCGTGGTGTGATCAAAGCTCGACTCTGAGCCTAGTTGACGCAGTCTGGGGTGACTACGAAGCGCTCCGATGGCATCCAATTCGTCTTTTGGAAGCCGCGGGAAATTGTCCGGGAGAATCAGCAATTCGAGCGTCGTCATTTCCGAAAGGACTGCATAGTTTCGAGCTTGGTAGCAGCCCCAGAGCATTAGTTCCTTCAACGGCAATTGACGTAAAACAGCAAGATCCGTCAATTGGCAGCCAGAAAAGTTGCACACTTCCAAGGGGAGCTCCGACAGAGGTGTGAAATCAGTCACCGGAACGCCCCCGATATCAAGAAACTTGAGCGGCATACCAACAAGTGGAGACAGGTCTGTCACTCGAGTACTCATGAGCTCGAAGTGTTCAAGGACCGAATCTCGCAATGCGGAAATATCGAACACTGGACAGCTTGTGATATTTATGTACTTCAATCGAATTCCATTTAACGGCCCGAGGTCCGATACAGGCGCACGAGACATCTGAATTTTTTCCAGTGACTGCATTCCTTCGAGCGGCGAGAGATCTGCAACCTGTGTGTTTGCGAGATTCAGCTCAATCAAATTCATTCCGCGTAAGGGCGCGATACTCGTTAACCGAGTGGCGGACTGCGCATTGATAACAGCCAACGGCGCACCCGCAAGGGCTGACAGATCCGAGACATTGGTGCCGCTCAGATCGAGTGCAAGTAGACCATCGTCGCGTACTGAAAGGCGTTGCTCCAATGGCCTATCTGCCGAAATCGGCAGTCCTTTTAAACGTTCAAGCCAGTAGGCAACTACAAGTTTCCTCTCCTCGCCGAGCAGGCGTGCAACAGGCATCAACTCCGCAGTGGATCGCTGTTGTTGTTGCATCGCCACGTAAAGTTTACTAAGGCTTTCGCGCGTTAATTTTCCATTGGAAGCACGGGGCGCGGCGAGCAGCTCGTCGCACAATTCCACATTTGCTTTGGCTTGGTACTCGTGGGGCCGAATCTCAAGTGCTCGCTGATAAACTCTCACAGCATCTTCGATCTGGAATTGACACTGAAGCAGATTCGCTTTCGCAATCAGATAATCCGCTTCGTCTGGTCGTAGCTTCGTCGCGTAATCGAGCTTGTCGATTGCCTCGGCAAACTGCTCTTTGGCCACGAGTCCGCGAGCCTGTTCGATGAACGCAGGGGCCGTATCACGCAGTTCGTTGAGCGCCACGCGGGCGCGATTCGCTTCTCGATTTGCTCGCACCGTCTGAATTAAGCTTGCGGCGACTCCAAGAATCAAAGATGCAACGATGCCGGAAACGGCGGTCAATGCGAACTTGTTGCGCTGCCAAGTTTTTTGCAAACGATAGGCAGTGCTCGGTGGTCGTGCCACGACTGGTTCGTTCGACAAATAGCGTAGTATATCGGCGGCGATTCCGTTGGCCGTTTCGTAGCGTCGAGTGCGATCCTTGTTCAATGCTTTCTGTACCACCCAGTCGAGCTCGCCTTTCATCAACCTGCTTAGATTGGCTGGTTCTGTGCTGCGATTTGCGGCCACACTTGCCAGCGTTTCCATGCTACTCAGTTTCACGCTCAGCCGTGGAGCTTCCACCTCACGAACAATCCTTAGAATCTCCATCACAGCCGCTTGGCCGAGCGATTTGCGATCGACTGGAGTCGCGCCGGTAAGTAATTCGTAAAGCAACACACCGAGCGAGTAGACGTCGCTACGTGTATCGATGTCCAGGTTATTCAAGCTGGCTTGTTCGGGTGACATGTATTCTGGAGTACCGACGACGGCTCCAAAACCTGTCATCAAGGTCTTGTCGGTCAGGGTTTGACCAGCAGCCTTCGCAAGGCCGAAATCGATAACCTTGGGAACCGGTTGGTCGTCGAACAAGGCAACTAGCACATTGGAAGGCTTGATGTCTCGATGAATAACCCCTTTTTGGTGTGCATGCTGAATGGCATGGCAAACGGGGACGAAGAGCTCTAATCTCTGCTTAGGCGTTAACTTCCGATCGTCGCAGAACTGGGTAATGGGTTGTCCCTTAACAAGTTCCATGACGAAGAATGGCCGACCGCCCTGTGTCGTCCCCGCGTCCAGCACTCTTGCGATGTTGGGGTGATCCATCATTGCCAGTGCCTGACGCTCGGCTTCGAATCTCGCTAGAACTGCCCTGGAGTCCATCCCAGCCTTGATCACTTTCACTGCCACCGAACGCTTCACAGGTTCGATCTGCTGGGCCACGTAGACACTGCCCATGCCTCCTTCGCCGATCTCCTGAATCAGCTTATATTTTCCGGCAAGCATTGAACCTACCGACGCCGTTGGGTCACCAAAGAATTCCGTACGGCCGGTCCGCTCCGGCGCTTTCTGACGCGAAGCATCTTCGTCGCTCGTAAGCGGCATGGGCGCTGCATCGTTGGCTCGCAACAACGCCTCAACCCGGCTAAGAAGTTCAGCATCGCCTTTGCATTCAAGTGCTAGGAATGCAGCTCGCTCAGCCACATCCGCGAAGTCCGACGCAGCTAGAAATAGTTGCTTTACTCGTACAGCGTCGATAGCCATTGCTGCTACTCCGGTATTGGTTTACTTTATCGCT
>JBGSJB010000288.1:0-6277 GCA_041742175.1 Pirellulaceae bacterium | reverse complement strand
CAAGTCCGTTGCCAGCACAAACAGATCTTCTTGCCCACCACTTTTCCGCCGACCAAGCGCCATCTCAATCTCTCCCAAAGCACTCGAAGCCCAATGCCCCTAAAATAGCGCGGCCTGTGAGTTTTTCAACGGGCTGCTAGCTTGATCAATGCGTTTGACTGTGCTGCAAGTTGCTGGCGCTGCTCCTCGAGCAAGCGATCTTGGTCTTGGACAACCTTTGTCAAAACCGCAACGAAGTCCATCGGCGAAAGCTCCTGCCGTGTGTTGGTAGCTACCAAGTCGGGAACTTCTTCGGCAATAAAACCAGCTTGAGATTCGTCAGGTTCTGCATTGTAGGCGTATGTCACAGGCCGCAGCTTTGCGATCGCTTGGCGCGCGCTCTCAAGACTTAGATCTTCGATGTCATGTTTGAGTTCGCGACTGCTGGCATTTTGCCAAACTCCGCCGGTAGTGCACTTCGCGCCACTTGCGAGCGTCAAAGGAAAGTTAGGATTGGGCACGCCCAGACCGACGTTCCCATTACGAACGACTATTGCGTTGTTATTTTTATCACTAGGCGTGATCGTCAAAACGTTAACGTTGTTCGTGTTATCTCGCAATCTGTATAAGCCAGCGAGAATATGCGAGAAACTGCTCGTTGTAGAAACCAACTTGAGCGATGTTGCGCTGGTAGGCGATTGAGTTTCCAGAATCACGGTTGTTGGCATAGCTGCATTGACTGCGTGAATGGTAGCCGTTGCGTTCGGATTGCCTGGATCCACACGAACTTCACCGGGCTCGTTTTGATTACCAAGAGTTCCTACGTGCAGCTTAGCTGCAGGGAAACCGGTGCCGCGAATGGAGACTCCGCCATCATTCAAGACCAGCGAACTTGAGGGGGCTGCCGCTGTAGCAACGATCACGCCTGCGTTGAACGGACCATCCAATTTCCACAGCACTGTATTGGCTGGCACTGACCAAAGCAAATCGCCATTCGTTGACCGGTAATTCAGCCGAGGCAGTGACCCTTGCACAGTTAGCGTTTCGGTTTGGCCATGTGCAGCGTCCCTAACGCAGCAAATAGCAATGAGTAAAAGTGCTGTACGAGCAACTGTGCCAGTAACCATGAATAACCTCCACTAAGCGGTGACCGAAACCAAACCTGGAACTGCTTATCTTACTCCAGCGAACAAGACTTAGTTCTGGAAATACCGCAAGTTCGCAGTTGCAGCCCGCAAAACGGAGATAGCAATCGAGCCCGCAGAGCTCGCTCATGTAGATCACGTCTCGCCCGCATAATCAATACATTTCTAATTTTAGGAAGCTTGAACCACCGTTGGCCGAACAATCGTTAGTAGCCGTTGCACAATCAAAGCTTGATTAAACCTGCGTCCTAGGCTTGAGTTAAGGACAGGTGGCATTGGTGGCGTACCACCTTCTCACGACTCGGAGTAACGACCTTGGAATTACTGCTGTTGCTTGGGATCCCGGCACTGATTGTTTGGGGTATCGTCTTCGTTCGATTTGCGGGAATCGCGGGTTGCTTGGTGGCTGTGCTACTTGCTGGCACTGTTGTCGGCCATCCATTTTTCCATATCTCCGCCATCACTCTCGATCGCTTGATCCTCGGTGGTTGTATCGCTCTTTTTCTGGGGTTCCAAATACGTGGATGGAACCAGCCGCGAAAATGGGTCGCAGCAGACCTGCTGTTCGGATTTTTCATCATGGCGATGGTCCTTACGACCGTTGTGCATCGTTCGCCAGGCGATGCGGTTGGACCGTACAGTAAGTTGATTTTCTTCTTTCTTTTGCCAGCGATTATGTACTTGATTGGTGGGCAAGTTACTTTGTCGAGCAATCAACTTAAATCTGTGTACTGCGCGTTTGCTGCACTCGGTGTCTACTTGGCATTGACGGCAGCGGCAGAGAAACTGAATTTGCAGTGGGCGATATTTCCTAAGTACATCGCAGACCCTGCGTACGAAGAGTTTCTGGGACGTGGGCGCGGTCCATTGCTGAACCCAGCCGCGAACGGCATTTTGATGACCTTGGCACTCGTTTGCGGCCTAATGCCGGTGTTGTGGTACGGCGGGATTCAAAGGGCTTTCGTTATAGCGATAGTACCAATTTATTTAGTCGGAATTGTGTGCACGATGACACGCAGTGTATGGCTAGGCTGCCTCGCCGTTATCGTTGGAGTCGCTGTTGTAGTTATTCCCCGGAACTGGCGTCTACCGATGACAATGACGGTTCTCGGACTCGCTTCAATGGCCTGGTTCTTCGATGCTCAATCGATGTTGTCTTCATTCAAACGAGATCGAAATGTTAGTGTTGAGCAGATGCGCGAGTCAGCATCTTTAAGACCTATACTCGCCATGGTCGCTTGGAAAATGTTTCAAGATCATCCTTTGCTTGGATGTGGTACCGACCAATACCTATCGAAATCCAAGACTTACTTATCCGACCGCAATAGCGAATTACCGCTCGAGAAGGCTAGGCCATATGTACAGCACAATATGTTTTTAGCGATGCTAGTCGAAAATGGATTGATTGCCGTAATGCCGTTTTGCTTGTTACTCGGCATTTGGAGTTTCTGGTCATGGAAACTGTGGCAAGCTCAAAATCTGTCGCTTGAGTACCGACAGCTTGGGGTCGTTTCCTTGACCTTCCTGATCAGCTACGCCATTAACGGGATGTTCCACGACGTGCTAATATTTCCGATGATCAATATGTATCTATTTTTTATCGCAGGTATAACGCGTAACTGTGCGATTCATCTTGCGCCGCGACATAAGCCGCAAACGATGACCGGTCGTGGAAGGGCCTTCACGCCTTCTGCCTACTCAAACTCGTTCGGTGGCGCCGGAACATCCTGCTAGCTGGCACGCTTGCTGTCGCGACCGCAATCAACAGCAACGAAGAAGGCTCAGGCACAGCACTGATCGCAATAAAGTTATTGATAAACGCAGCCTGATTGCCGGTGTAGTTCACACCGCTCCCCCGAAAGGGAATATTCTGAGAATCCGTGCCGTTAAAAATGAAGGCGTTGGTGCCAAGCAGTACCAGTTCGCCATTTATCTCAACGAAAGTTGGCCCACCTGAATCGCCACCTTGGAAATACGCTTCATGCTGCACAAAGTCAGGGCTCTGCGTGGGGAAGTTGTCGTCGATCATCATAATCGAGTCGTTGTCGGTACCGTTGAAACGCACATTTTCACTGTAACCAGTGATGAGATTGCGACCGACCGCCTGGTCCTGAGATGCGGCATACACGCCAGGCGAACGGCCGAACATGTAGGTATTGAGTCCTTGTAGACTTCCAGCGGAAACAATGGTGCTCGTGTTCCCAACTGGACCTGGACCGACAAGACTCTGCTGAACAAACGCGAAACTTGAGATACTCGATGGTAGCGGTTGACTGAGCACTCCGAGATACAAATCCGTCGAACCGACGCGGGTCCCTGAGGCAAGTGTCGAAGTGACTGGCGCCGTGTTCGGGTTGTTGTTGCTGTAAAAATTGATCGTGGAGCCGATTCCAGGTGCGAAATGAAAAGCAGTGATCACAACATTGCGGCTGATCGCGGTCGCCCACCTCCCCGAATTCGTTTGACCGATCCCGCTCAAGTTAAAGTTGGCCGCGATGAAGCTTGGAAATGGATTCCCCAGTCCGTCGACGGCAAAGCGGTCATTCTCGGCCGCAGTGTAGTCAGCGATCACGATGTCAGCGCGCACATGCTCGCAAGCTATCGAGGCGAAGAGCAACGCTGTTGATAAGCAAAGTGGAACGATCCGCAATTTTTTGGCGCGAGCAAGCTGAAGCATCTTGAGATTCCCTTGAAGAGCTTCATAGATTATATCTGCAGGCGGAATTTATGAGAACGATTCGGCTTAAAATGCCGATCGGCTGCGATGCTACTGGTCTTTTGACTGAATTTTCGCCCAAGAATCACGCAAACCGACCGTCCTATTGAAAACTGGCCTATTAGGCTTTGAATCGAATGGGTCAGCAAAGAAATATCCCATCCGCTCAAATTGAAAGTGACTGCCGTCGGCGACGTCGGCGAGCGATGGTTCGAGTTTAGCCTGGATCGTTTCCAAGCTGTTGGGATTCAAGTTGTCAAGGAATGTCTTGCCTTCTGGAACATCTTCGGGATTTTCGCCGAGGAACAAGCGATCGTAGAGCCGCACTTCAGCTGTGATGGCTTGTGAGGCACTGACCCAGTGGATGGTCCCTTTGACTTTACGCTGCGCTCCTTCGCCGCTGCCACTGCGAGTGGCGGGATCAAAGGTGCAATGAAGTTCCGTGATCGCGCCGGTTTGAGGATCCTTGATAACCTCCTCGCACTTGATGATGTAGCCGTAACGCAAACGCACCTCGCCGCCGGGCTTTAGACGGAAAAACTTCTTCGGTGCATCTTCTTGAAAATCATCTTGCTCGATGAACAGTTCGCGCGTGAACGGAATCTGGCGAGAGCCCGCTGAAGGATCTTCCGGGTTGTTCACCGCTTCCATCATTTCAACTTGATGTTCCGGATAGTTGGTCAGCACTACTTTAATCGGACGGAGCACCGCCATCACGCGCGGTGCGACTGCGTTCAAGTGCTCGCGAATGCAATTCTCGAGCACCGTCACATCGATCGTGCTGTAGAATCTTGCCACGCCGATGCGATCGCAAAACAATCGCAGACTTTCAGGCGTAAACCCACGGCGTCGCAGACCGCTGATCGTTGGCATGCGCGGATCATTCCAACCTTCAACATGTTTTTCTTGAACTAATTGCAGCAACTTACGCTTGCTCATCACCGTGTAGCTCAGATTTAATCGCGCGAATTCGATCTGCCGCGGATGATAAATGCCGAGCGTTTTGCAGTACCAATCATACAGCGGTCGATGATTCTCAAATTCGAGTGTGCAGATCGAGTGCGTTATGCGTTCGAGTGAATCGCTTTGGCCGTGCGCCCAGTCGTACATCGGGTAGATACACCATTTATCGCCGGTGCGATGATGGTGAGCTCGCAGGATACGATACATCACTGGGTCGCGGAGGTTGATGTTGGGCGAAGCCATATCGATCTTCGCGCGTAGCGTGCGAGCTCCATCAGGGAACTTGCCGTCGCGCATCGCTTGGAAGAGCTCCAAGTTCTCTTCAACGGAACGATCTCGAAACGGACTGTTCTTGCCCGGCGCAGTCAGCGACCCGCGGAACTCACGAGTTTGTTCGCTGGTGAGATCGCAAACATACGCGTGCCCAGCTTTGATCAACTGAACCGCCCAGTCGAACAACTGATCGAAGTAGTCAGATGCATAATAGATCGCGTCCCACTGAAATCCCAACCAGCGAACGTCGTCTTGGATTGAGTCGACATACTCCTGCTCCTCTTTGCTTGGGTTGGTGTCGTCGAAGCGCAAGTTGCATTTGCCGCCATACTTCAATGCCAGCCCAAAATTCAAGCAGATGCTTTTCGCGTGACCGATGTGCAGATAGCCGTTCGGCTCCGGGGGAAAACGAGTCTGCACGTTCATCCCAGACAACTTCGGCAGCGACATGTCCTTTTCGATTTCTTGCTCAATAAAGTTCGCATGCCGTGGCGATTCGTCAGCGCCCTCAGAAGTTGGCTGGTTCGAGGAATTCACTCTTCACGTTCCTTGTTAATCGCTGCTGGATTTAATCGTGCGTCAGGTTTACATCAGCCATACGCCACTACTCAAAAGCTATCGCTGGTCCGGCACATGTTGCTGATGCAAAGTTGCTAAATTATCGCCGCCTTCCTGAATGCTGCTAGATGGCAAGGCGATCGCATTTGTCAGATTCACCGCTGGTTTTGCGATGTTTGAGAATTGCGAGTCACGCGATCCGCAAATCGCTTTACGCGTTAAAATCACAGTTTGCGTTATCACAGATTTAGCAACAAGGATTTCAGCATGGGGCAAGTTGGAGCGATCATTGCGGATGCGGCGACTGTCAGCCAGCGATACGCGAAGCGTCTTTTGGTAGGTATTCCTGTCGACCGATTTGCGAGGTTCGCGACGCCTGGCGGGCAGACGATTGAGTCGAATCATCCGGCATTCATTCTCGGGTATCTGTCGCTTTACCCGAACAATGTGCTGCGATTACTGGCGGCGGATACAAGTTCGGTGCTTCCGACCGACCGCTTCGTCGCTCTGTTCTCGAAAGACGCAAAGTGCCAAGACGATGCGCTCGGTATCATCTATCCGTCGCTGCAAGAACTGTCGGACGTTTTCTTCCGCAGCTACGAAATAGCGATCGATGCGGTACGCGATGCGTCAGACTCGCAGT
>JBGSJB010000287.1:0-2895 GCA_041742175.1 Pirellulaceae bacterium | reverse complement strand
TCAATTAGGCGTGGAAAAAGACAAGATCACTCGCGAAACGCATTTCGTGAACGACCTTGGAGCCGACTCGCTTGATACGGTTGAATTGGTAATGGAGCTCGAAGAAGAGTTCGACATCAGCATCCCCGAAGATGCGGCTGAGAAAATCCAACGCGTTGGTGAAGCAGTCGACTTCATTGAAAAAGCTCAGCAGGCTTAGTAAAGCAATTCTTTATTTTAATGACACACCCTAACGTTGCTTCGGTAACGTTAAGGTATGCAAGCATCACCCCGGCCAACCGACGAATGGTCGCGGTCGCTGGGGTGAAAAATTTGAGTGTAGGCCCTGGATTTTTGGTTGTCGTTGCTCGCGGTCCTTTGGCTAGGCCAATCCTCGCGATTCATCGGACAACGGAATGGGATAGCTCTAGGTTCCCATTCAGCCCATTTACACGTAATTCAATCACGGGTAACTCAGTCGACTCCTCTCCGAGTAGAACGAGCTGAACCCTTGGCGGAAAAGCATCAATATTCATGAAGCGTCGCGTTGTTGTTACAGGTTTGGGACTGGTCACACCTCTCGGAAATGAAGTTGGCTGTGTCTGGCAGAGCATTTTGGATGGCAAGTGTGGGATTCATCGTCTAAGTGTGATCGATCCAACTCCATTCAAAGTTCAATTGGCTGGCGACATTCCCGACTTCGACCCGGGTAAGTATTGCGATCCCAAGGACCTCAAGCGGCTCGATCGGTTCACATTGTTTGCGATGTATGCCGGTGGAAAAGCGATCGAGGATTCCGGTTTGGATTTCAGCAAGGAAGATCCATATCGCTGTGGCGTAATCCTTGGTTCGGGCATCGGAGGATTGTCGGAGATCGAAGTGCAAGTCGAGCGACTGCTGCACAAAGGTCCTGATCGCGTCAGTCCGATGACGATCCCAAAGTTGATGCTAAACGCCGCTGGCGGAAATCTCTCCATTCGTTACGGGCTCCGCGGTCCGAACTTTACCGTCGCAACGGCCTGCGCAAGCGCCACAAACGCAATGGGCGACGCAATGAAAACCATTCAGTACGATGACGCCGACGTTGTCGTGACCGGCGGCACCGAAGCCGCCATTACAGCGATGGGGCTAAGCGCGTTTCAGAACATGCGAGCTCTTTCAGATCGCAACGACGCACCCGAGAAGGCAAGTCGTCCGTTCGATATCGGTCGCGACGGATTCGTGCTCAGCGAAGGCGCCGGAATTCTGGTGTTCGAAGAGCTCGAGCATGCACGAGCTCGCGGAGCTCGCATTTACGCTGAAGTGCTCGGTTACGGCGCTAGTGGCGATGCTGGCCACATCACCCAGCCAGACCCTGCCGGCTGTGGTGCAGCCCGCGCCATGTCCAATGCACTGCGCGATGCGAAACTGGACCCGACTGCGATGGACTACATCAACGCTCACGGTACCAGCACTCCGCTTGGCGACAAAGCCGAAACCGTAGCAATGAAATCGGTCTACGGCGATCACGCCTACAAGGTTGCCGTTTCAAGCACCAAAGGTAGCCTCGGACACTCTCTCGGCGCCAGCGGTGGCATCGAGATGATTTTAACTGTGCTGGCCGTTCGCAATGACAAAGTGCCGCCGACGATAAATCTTGAAACACCCGATCCAGAGTGCGATCTAAACTACACGCCGAATGTGTCTGTTGAACGGACAATCACGACCGCGATGAACAACAGTTTCGGCTTTGGCGGACACAACGCCAGTATCATCTGCGGCAAAGTTCGCTGAGCCTGCCCGCAATTTTTCGCTAGAACCTTCACGCGCCAGCTACACCGCGGCCACGCTCTTGCCCTAAGGCGGCATCGACTCGGTGAAAGCGCATTGCATCCAGATGCTTGGTCAAAACTTTGTTGACTTGGAAACAACAACGGCCAGCTCAAAAGAGCTGGCCGTTGAAACGTTCATCGAAGTTAGAGATTGACTACTTTTCGGTACCGCTAGCGATCGCCTCGGGCTCTTCGACCGGTGTGCGTTTCTCGCCACGGAAAACCAACTGAGTCATCTTAGCTTCTTCGTCTTTGAGCCCATCGACGACGATCGTGTTCATGCCTTCGAACGCACCGCGAAGAATCTCTTCCGCAAGTGGATCTTCAACACGTTGTTCAATCGCTCGGCGAAGCGGACGAGCACCGTAATCCAAATTCGCGCCACCTTGTTTAATGATCAACTCTTTCGCATCATCGGTCAGCACCAACTCGTAACCACGATCCATCAGTCGTTCGCGAACCTTGGCCAATTCGAAATCGATAACGCGCTTCAAGTCTTCCTTCTCCAGGTGACGGAAGATGATCGTGTCGTCGAGACGATTCAAAAACTCAGGTCGGAAGACGCGTTCGATCTGGTCCATCACGCGTGCCTTCATGCTTTCGTACGAACCATCGGAATCAGCCTTTTGGAAGCCGAACGCCGATTCGTTCTTGATCGCTTCAGCACCAGCATTGGTGGTGAGAATCAAGATCGTATTGCGGAAGTCGACGTTGCGGCCGAACGAGTCGGTCAAACGGCCTTCTTCCATCACTTGCAACAGCATGTTGAAGACGTCTGGGTGAGCCTTTTCGATTTCGTCGAGCAACACCACAGCGTACGGACGGCGGCGAATCTTCTCGGTCAATTGACCGCCTTCTTCGTAGCCAACGTATCCTGGAGGTGCGCCGATCAGTCGGCTGATGTTGTGCTTCTCCATGTACTCGCTCATATCGATATGCACGAGTGCGTCGGAGTCACCGAACATGAATTCCGCGAGCGCCTTGGCGAGCAACGTTTTACCAACACCCGTTGGACCAGCGAACACGAAGCAACCTGTCGGACGACGAGGGTCCTTCAGACCGCTGCGGCTACGACGAACCGCTTTGGCAACCGCCGCGACTGCTT
>JBGSJB010000286.1:0-1817 GCA_041742175.1 Pirellulaceae bacterium | reverse complement strand
ATATCGAAACCATGCGGCCCATCACGATCTGGGAAATCCTGACAAGTGGCGACTGCCAATCGAAAATTCGCCTCGCTTTCAGCGTCCGGTAACGTGCGAAAGCTTCCGGTGGCGGTCGAGACAACTTCGCGCCCGAGCGCTCGAACGGAGGTCCGCACTTCATACTCGGTCGCAGCCTTGAGGTCGCTCAGCTTCATCAGTGCTGAGAAATCGGTATCGCCAGCAACTTGTTTCCATTCCGTATGAAGCCATTCGCCTTTGCCTCTGGGTCGGTAACTCACTCGCACTTCGGCTGGCACACCTGGAACGCCGTAACGCAAGCCATCGACACCTGTGGCTGGCAAAATGGGCCCGGTGTTATGCGTTCCTTTGGCAGCAGGTTTCTCAAAACGCAGCTCAGCCATATCGCCCAGATTCGGCAGCGGCCAACGCGTCGCGCGCGCCCAAACCGTCGCTCGATCTCGATCCACTTCAACGATGCGAATTCCAGTTGCTTGTTGTGGTTCGATGGATGAATCGATTAGTCGCTGTGGAGCTTGTTCGG
Source organism: Pirellulaceae bacterium (assembly GCA_041742175.1). GTDB lineage: Bacteria > Planctomycetota > Planctomycetia > Pirellulales > Pirellulaceae > Aureliella. Next base: position 1,273 of record JBGSJB010000286.1, on the reverse strand, counting down.
AGCGTGACTCAACAACTTTCATTGTGTGGCGTGCTGCAGCGACTAAGTTCGCAAACGAGGTTGCTCGCAACAACCCAGGTAGGCAGGGACCTGATTCCGAGTCCTGCGGATAGTCCGTCAATCGCAACTCCTCGATCGGCGAAAGCTTCCCTCTTGCCGTTGCATTCCAGCTAAACGCCGCCAAGATAGCGATGGGCGTCAATCGACCTGATGCAGAAAGAAGTGTACCGGTGCCGTCATTGGATTTGCGCTCACCGATCCATGCTAAGCAGACTTTCGCATCTTCCAGTTCAACCTGCTCGGGCATTCTTCCTAAAAGATAGAAACGCCGCGCGGTCTGAATCTGTTTCTTCAGCGCTGGAAAATCTGCGGCCCAGTTGGCAACTCTCGATTGAACAAAGTAATGCGTTGCATCGGGAGCGTCTGTTAACAGTTGACTCGCTTGGTCACGAATGAAGTCTTCAATCACCGGTACGTTAACTTGAGCGCCCTCCGCATCGAGATCGATTGTTTGCATTGCGCCTAAGTGGACGCAGGTGGTATCGCTACCGGGGATAACCAGCACACGTAATCGGCTTCCGTCCGGCGCATTAGCTTGATGAACTTCCCATTGACGACTTTTTAAACTTAATTGAATTTCGCCCGCGCCGACTTTCTTAAAGTCCTTCGGAGAAATCAATTCGGTTGTTGATTGCTGAAGCAATGTATCTCGCAACTTCGGATAGCCGTTCTTCACCCAATCGCTATTCGCCGCATCTGGTTCGAGCAGCGGATGCTCTGACGCGGCAAACCATTCGCCCACACCGGTAACACGTTCGTCGGCAGGCGTTTGGTGATCGTAGACCGCCAATTGCTCGGGCGTGAGTTCTTTCAGGGCAGGCGTATCGATAATCGGTTCAGTGCCCGTCAGATGGCGCAGCAGCCACTTGAACGCTCCAACTTGCAACTCTTGAGTGTCTTTGTGTGGACCAGGTGTAATCAACAAGCCAAGGTTATCGCTCGCCCCGAGCTTTCCATAGACCTTCGCAATCGACTCGTGAGTCCGCATGACACCGTCGAGCGGAAAGATGGTGTCGTTATCCGAGTTCGCAAACAACAGCGGCCGTGGAGCGACGAGCGCCGCGACTTTCGAGTAGTCCCAACCGAAGTAGTTGATCATAAACATGCAATCGCAATGACCTTCCACACAGCCATCGATCACATGATTTTGCAAGTCTGTGATGCCAGCTACGGGCACGGCGACCCGAATGCGATCATCGAGCGCCGCCGCATA
>JBGSJB010000285.1:0-2435 GCA_041742175.1 Pirellulaceae bacterium | reverse complement strand
CCAAAAGAGATTGAAAAACATACCAGTCGACTCGACGGCCTCCTGCCTCAGCTCCAACAGTTCCTAAAATCAATCAGCGTCAGCGATCAAGGTTCCGTAGAATTGCGCACCGACGACCAGGGAACCATCGAGGTCGACGGAGAGCCCGCTTTGAAGCAAGCGGTCGAGCATTGGCTGAACACGAATCCCAAATGGTCGGAAGCGTGGCAAGCCGCCGCCAAAGAGTTCCTGGCTGAGAAACCTTCAGTATTTCCTATCGCCAACACCTTTCCGCCAGACTTGGGTTCTTCGTCGACCCTTCGAACAAGGATCAGTTCGACATCCATCGAACATTCGTACCGAACCATCTAGTGCTTTGTCCAGGTTAAGTTTTTAGGTTCGCAGGAAAACGGGGTCAGGTACGAATGGCACTGCCGTTTGATTTTTGCGTTTTTTGTTGTTGAGTGCGCAGCGTCAAGGATCGCAGTGTGCCTGCGATTGCGAAAACGAGATTTTTTGTCGAGTCGAGCAACATTGGTATTCCGACGTGGACCCCTTTGCCTACAATATCGCTCTCGACGTGGGCCTTCTTTGGCATGGCTGAGATAACTATGGTCAGGGAAGGCCTATGTCGTTTTACAGCCAACGTCCTCGCGACGCATCGTCATTTAGTATCTTTAGCGATTCGATGTTGCAGGACGAATCGCTTCTCTTGAGCGATTGCATTCAAGGCCAAGTCTTTGAAAAAGCGTTTGAAAAATTCGGCATCAACTTCGCCAATGACGACAACGCTGTTTATACGCCTGCACTTGTTCTGTGGGCGTTCGTGTCTCAAGCTCTTTTCAAAGGCGAGCAACGAAGTTGTGAATCTGCCGTGGGCCGCATCGCGGCTTGGTGGGCGTCACAAGGTCGTGTCGTAGAAGACACGAACAGCGGCGCGTATTGCAGAGCGAGGAAGAAAATTCCTGCAGAACTGATTGCCTATCTCGTACGTTCGATTGCGCAGCGTGCCGAGCAATCGACCGACTTGTCCAAGTCCCTGGAATCCGAGCAGGCCGAAGCGATGTTGACGCCCGAAGCGATTGCCGCCGCACGATCCAAGCCTATCGCGGGTCGCGTATTGCTGGTCGATGGATTTACCGTCGATGCTGCCGATACGCCGAAGAATCAGGAGGAATACCCACAGAACCCATCGCAGGAAGAAGGACTTGGCTTTCCGATCATACGATGCGTCTCGCTGATTTCGATGGCAACAGGGTTGCTCGTCGATCTGGCAATTGCTCCTTACTGCGGTAAAGAAACCGGAGAAACGGCCCTACTGCGTCAACTGCGCGAGGCGCTTCGTCCAGGCGACGTACTGGTTGCGGATAGTTTCTACTGCACCTACTGGCTCTTGGCGATGTGCAAAGCTCGTGGCGTTGAAGTGGTGATGAAGAATCATCACAAGCGAGAAGATCAACCCGATCATGCTAGGCCGATCTGCAAAGGGCAGCGAAGGGTAGTCTGGCCGCGTCCGAAATGCCCCGATTGGATGAGCAAGGAAGAGTATACGCCGATGCCAACGAGCCTCGAAGTGCGTCTGGTTGATGTCCGAGTGGATGAGCCCGGATATAGAACAACTCAGTTCACCGTAGCAACGACGATTCTTGACCACCGCGTGTTCACATCGACGTGGATCGCATCGACGTATCGAACTCGCTGGTTAGTCGAATTAGACATCCGTTCGATAAAGTGTTCGTTGGGGATGGAGAGCTTGCGAGCAAAGACACCGCCGATGGTTCGATCCGAATTATGGTCATGCTTGCTTGCCTACAATTTGACTCGACTGAAGATGCTTCAAAGCGGAATCGATGGTTCACGGGATACTCGCAGCATGAGCTTTACCAAAGCCATGGTGATGTTGGGAGCTACGTGGCTGATGTGCGGCGTTCGGGGCGTCAACGCGAGTCTGATCAAACTGGGGCAATCGCTACCGTTGGATACCGTGGTCGGACATCGAGGGGGCCGAATTGAACCAAGAGCCAACAAGCGAAGGCCAAAAATACTCAAACTAATGACGTTGCCACGTGCGGTCTATCAGGCTCAAATGATGACCGCAGCATGAGCCCTAAGTCCTTTGATACCAAACGGCAGTGCCATTCGGGTCAGGTACCAAAAGCCGGAACGGCCCGAAGGGTGCTTTGCACTTTTGGTACCTGACCCCGTTTTCCGACGCATTGCCTACCCCAATTCTAATCTGGACAAAGCACTAGCCACCTGATTGAGTAAATTTTCCCAATGCGTCGAGTACTTCAAGGATGGCGGCTTGCGAGATGTCTTGCCACTGGGTCGCGCGATGACGAACGATTGCAAGCTTGAACTGCTCCATCGCCTCTGCAACGTCGACGGGCAACTGAGGCAAGGAGGCAAAGGGCGAGATTCGATCCTCGGCGTTGTCTTCATTTTCGAAGTCCCCA
>JBGSJB010000284.1:0-2849 GCA_041742175.1 Pirellulaceae bacterium | reverse complement strand
CACTGATCGGCTTGGGCACGACATACGGCAATCGTGCCGAAGAGCGAACGATCGCTATCTCGCAAGCTGAGTCGTTGCTCGATGAATTCCTCGCGCAGCTCAGCGAACAAAGCACTCGAGAACAAGTAACCGGGGAATTATCGGGACCTCCCTCGCGAGGCTTTAGAATCACCGCGACCGCCTTCAGTCTTGGTGACTCAACCGCCCCTCGCACTTCGGGCGAAACCGCTAAGGGCGCGGGCGACGATAGAGCGGGCGGTCTGCTGCAAGTGACTGTAGAGATCTTCGATAGCAACACTACAAATTCAAGCGGCGCTTCAAAGCCGCTTGCACAGCTCAGTCGATTGATTCGACGACCAAGTCTTACAGAAGACTCAACACTGGGCTTGTCGCAAGGAACGTTGCAATGAAGCGGTTCGATTTGTGGGCAATCGGTATGCGACAAGCTTACACGCTGCTTGAGTTGATGCTTGCGCTCGCACTGCTCGGCGCTTTGATGGCTGTCGCCTGGTCGCTGATGGGAACCTTTCGCGACGCGGAGCAACGAGGTTGGAAACTAGCGCATCGCACCCAAACGATCCGGGCAGCTCGCGAATGGTTGCAAACTGATGTTCAGCATCTGTTGCAGAATGAGCCGACTGCGATCGCTACCAACGCAGCCGAGTCGCGACTGGTCGGCAACTCGCTTGGCTTCACAGCGACCATTGTACCATCGCTTGATCCGCTTCCTTTCCTGCAAACACTGATGTCCGATCCGCTTGATCGATTGAACTCAGTAGCTGAAGAAACTCCACTGGCAAGCCTCTCTGACACCGAGGCATCAGCTACCGAAGCATCTCTTGCTGACGCTCGGCAATCTTTGTGGCCCGCCGAGTCGATCGACATTGAATATCAACTTGTACCAGTTGCAGCCAGCAACGCTGAAACCGTGAACGCGCTACTGCAATCAGGTCCGCCAGAGGACATTCAGTTTTCCGTTACAAGGCGCGAGCGGTTGAGTGCAAGCGGTCTTCGGCTCAACGTGGGTTCACTTGGAGATCAAGCACTTCGTAGCGGTGCTGCAGAACGAGTACTAACAGCCCAGGACCTCTATCGCCAAACGGATGAATCGACACAGTCGGCGGGTCCCTCGCTACGGGAGAACCGTTTGAATGGCTTGGTGAATGCACAGTTTCAGTACTTCGATGGCGAAATTTGGCAATCCACTTGGAATAGCGACCAGGCTGGCGCGCTCCCGCGCGCGATCGCGCTCAGCTTCGATTTCCCTGCTCGCGCCGACATGAAACCTTATACTCCCAATTCGTCGCCATCCACCGACGAGCTCGATTCGGAGTCCTTGCTTGACAGCCGTCCAAGTGAATCACAAATTTCATTTGCTGATTCCGCATTGGCAGCAGAACCAGCTGCGGAGTTGGCAAACACTGGCGAAGCTGGACTGATGCAAGCAGCCACGCACGAGGTGCAGATCATCGTTTATATCGGAGGGCGGTCATCTTCGGACACCTCCACACAAGCCTTTGCCCCTTCTCGCAATCTCCAATCGCCAGGAGGGTTGGAATGACAAGTGTTGGCTTCGAACATCGAAGAGGTATGGCGCTGCTGGTGGTCGTAGTGCTTACGATGTTGATCGCGTTGGCCGCTTATCGATTCTCTTTTTACATGGAGAGCCAATATCGGTTGACGCGATTACATGAAGAGCAGGTGCATGCGCGGCTTGCGGCACTCAGCGGAATCGAAATAGCGGCAACTATAGCTGAGCTATCTACCGCAGAGCGAGTTGCATCCGGCGGACTATTTGACAATCGCATCTTGCACGGTGTTTCGGTGACTTCCAACGCGAGCTCAACGTCAACGGCTCGCAGCGAAGAGTCCAATATCGATTGGCGTTGCAGTTTGGTTTCTCCCATGGACGATGGTTTAGAAACGTCAAACTACGCAGCCGGCGATGCCTCGGATTTGCGTTTCGGTTTAGAAAACGAGTCAGCAAAAATCCATTTGCCAACACTGCTGGAATGGGACCGCAAACAACCTGGCCATGCACGAACATCGCTACTCAACTTGCCTGGCGCAACGGAAGCTCTAGTCGATTCCTGGTTGCGTGGACTGGGCGCAAGCGGCGGAGCCGTAAATAGCGGCGGAAGTTCCCTGATAGATCGATTGCAGACAAACAACTCAGCAGGTACTCAACAGTCTGCGACCGATCAGCTCAGATTGCTGTGGTACGGCGGCGACCTCAACCAAAACTTTCGTCTCGATGCGCTCGAACAGCGGGTTTCAGATCAACTCTTGGGGGCGATCGGGTCGGCGAACACCAACACTTTGCAAAACGCGAACGTTGCAGCTGATCCGTTGCCCGCGTGGCAGCGATTGGTTACTTGGCATAGCGGCCATCGCAACGAGACGTTTACTGGTCAACCACGTATTTACTTAAACGAGCCGAACCTTCAACAATTGCATCAACAGCTATCAGCCGTTTGGCCAGCGGATTGGGCTAACTTTGTAATTGCGTTACGGCAGTACGGGCCCAAAGAGTTTCAGTATGCGCCAAGTGGAAATAGCCAATCGAGTCTATCGGCCACCAACGCCGCAACCAGCGCTGCAACCAACCAACAGGTAGAAAGCCCTGCGCCCGATTTCAGCAAACCGTCGTCGTACGCACTCAGCAGTGTCCTTGACCTAGTCGGAGCGGTCGTCGAAGCCCCGCCGAGCGTAACTTCCGGTGGTCAAGCGACCTTGCCCGACGGCAAGCTCAACAGCAGTTCAAGTCGAAAACAAACGCTTCGTAATCCTTTTTCGAGTGACTTGTCAGTGGCTCGCAACTATCTTGGAAGAGTGCTTGACGAGTCAAC
>JBGSJB010000283.1:0-5479 GCA_041742175.1 Pirellulaceae bacterium | reverse complement strand
AGCGGTAGCGGTTCGTCCACTCACCTGATTTCCCGACGTTTGCGAACCTTGCGGCAAAAAGCGACTGACCAGCGACTTGATCGCCAACCCACCACTTTGCATCGTAAACTGAACATCGGGCCCTCGCGCGGACAATCGAATCACATCTCCTGAGCGAAGAACAAATTTATCTTCAAGCAATCTCTGGTTCACGAAGGTGTTCTCGCCGATCACTCGCGAGACCATCCAACCTTCTGGACCACGACGACACAGCACCTTTGCGCTTGCGTTCGGATACTGATCGCTTGAAAAACGCAGCATGCAGTCGGGATGAAAACCGATGAAGAACTCGGTATCGTTGGTTCCAAACATCTCGCCCGCTCTGGGTCCCGATGCAATAGCGAGCACAACCCCGGTAGCAGGTCGTTCAATCACGTCCGACGCGACGGCTGAACGATTGACCTCCGTCGTTGCCTGAGTCGGCTTGTTCGCTTGCGGGTTCGCTGGCGGAGTTTCAGGAGGCATCTCAGCGATCGCCGCCTGAGCGCTCGCATAACGCTCGGCCGGATTCTTTTTCGTCAGCCGAGCGATCACGGCTTCCAACTGAGGCGGACAAGTCTTGCAGAATTGTGTTGCCAGCGGTGTTTCTTGTGACGAGCCATGCCATTGGAACCAAGCTAAATCGTCGCTAGGCGTTTCGTCACCAATGCCTTGGAACGCTCGACCGAAGCGCTCACCCGCTAGTAATTCCAACGCTAGAAAACCCGCTGCATACAGGTCCGTCGCAATGCTCATCGGACCAAACGCATCGCTGGTATGTTCGGGCGTTAAATACTTTTGATTCGTTGGCGGCGGTAGTGTACCGGGAGAATGTGCAGGAACTAACAATCCGTCACTTAACTTCGCGCGGCCATTTTCGTCAAAGAACACGTTCGTTGGTTTGATATTAACGTGCAACATCCCCTGCTCGTGAATACTCGCGAGGGCTGACAATATGCCTCTCAAAACGTAGTTCACTAACCGCGGATCCGAATAGCCTTCACTTAGCCGAGTTGCGGCGCTGCGATCCATCAACTCCATGACAATCTGATTTTCTTCCGGTAACACCTCCAAGTAACTGATCAAGCCCGGCAAAGCCAGCCTTTGCCAGCGCTCAGCTGCGGAAAAAATCTTGTCATGCTGAAACGGAGACAAAGGTTGTTTGTCATACTGCTTGACTGCAACGTGCGTGCCTTGCGGAGTAAGACACTCGGATACAGTAGCAAGCTTACTGACTCCAATGCGGCGGATAGGGGATCGCATGTCGACGAGAGTCCTCACGACCTCTTGATATGAATTTCATGTAAGTCATTATAGTAGCACAACTGCCGAACGATTTAACAGTTGCAGATGCGTGTTTGACGATTTTGCTCAGGCATTGCTGCGATCCTTGCTGAACTGACCCGCGAGATTGCCCCACGAGATTTACGTATGCATGCCTCCGAGATCTACCGCCAAACCGTCGCTTACTTTCTTCGCCCCATCCAGCCGCTCCTGGAAGATGCCGACGTTTCCGAAGTTCTTATAAACGGCTACCAGACCATTTACTTCGAGAAGAGCGGACGACTGCAGCGCTCGGACATTAGCTTTCCCGACGAGGATTCGCTCCGCGCGGCCGTCACAAACATCGCTGAATATGTGAATCGAGTCGTCGACCCCGACCACCACAGCATGGACGCACGTCTTCCCGATGGATCGCGCGTGCACGTGATTATTCCGCCCAGTTCGCGAGGCGGTACGCACATCTCGATTCGCAAATTCAAAAAGTCGACTTTCGATCTCGATTCGCTGGTGCGCTGGGGAAGCCTGACGGAAGAAACCGCCGAGTTCATGAAGATCGTCGTGATGATTCACAAGAACACAGTCATCTCCGGCGGAACTGGAACCGGAAAGACTTCAATGCTGAACGCGCTGTCAGCCGCGATTCCAGAGTATGAACGTATCATCGTCATCGAAGATAGTTCAGAATTGCAGTTGCACCAGCCGCACACGGTTTATCTCGAAGCACAACCAGCGCGCCCCGATGGTCGTGGCGCCGTTTCAATTCGTGACCTGTTCGTCGACTCGCTACGTATGCGTCCCGATCGAATCGTAGTCGGCGAAGTCCGTCGCGGCGAAGCGCTCGATATGATCCAGTCAATGATCTCGGGCCACGCTGGAGCACTCACCACAGCTCACGCCAATACCGCTTACGATGCGATGATTCGACTGGAAACAATGTGCCTCATGTCTGGAGTCGAAATGCCGGTCAACGTCGCTCGACGACAAGTCGCATCGGCCGTTCACGTGGTGCTACAACTGCGTCGCTATGACGATGGCAGCCGTCGCGTAGCAACGATCAGCGAAATTCTCGGTTTGGACGACAAAGAGTCCTACGTCGTTCAACCTCTGTACGATTTCGTTGCCACCGGTCGCGACGAGAATGGCAAAATTCAAGGCGCATTGCAATGGTGCGGCAAGCCAGCGACCTTCGCTGCAGAGGTCTATCAACTCGGCTTGCAAGACCTCGTTATGCTGTGCGAACGCACCTTGCCCAAACCGTGATCTGCTCGTTGATCTGCTCGTTGATCTGTACAGTGGCCGCAGTTGTCTGCTGACATGGAAATCTAGCGAGTGCCTAGCAGGTCAGATAAATCGTCAACGCGAGCCAATGCAAATTGTTTAATTCTCCCAGCCGTCGAGTCATCCTCAGGCTTAGCTTTGCGCAGCATGGGTTCATCGAGCAACAGTTGATAAGCTGAGATCGCGCGACGCGGATCGGCCGATCCCCAGCGCACGTCAGCCACACGCGCGTCGATCATATAGTTCAACAACGAATCATTCTGAAGCTTCTTGTCGTTCCCCAAGTCCACTACCAGACTCGTAAAATCATAACGCAACGCCTTAGTCGAGTCCTTCGGCTCCTTCTCAGTGAACAACAGGTAGAGGCCCACTCCCAAGCACAAAGCAGTGATCGCAATCTGGACCGTCGAACGACTTCGCTTGGCATGCTCTTCGGCCGTTGCCGCATCGGTCTTTCCCTTTACATCGAACAGCTCCAGAGTGACGCTTTGAGTCAGCAATACTGCTTGCCCCTCCGGCCACTCGGCTTGCTGCGATGAACTGAGTTCATAGTCGCCGACGTAGATTGGAAACGGATTCATGTTGCGAATGAACACCGCTTCGCCACGTACGTCCAACTGCGCCGCCACTGCAGTGACTTCAGCAAAATCAATGTGAATCTCACACTCTGGTCGGCTACCGATACGATACCGACCATCCGCCAAATCAAACTGCAATGGCGAACCACCAACAATCTCTACATTCATTCCAAACGGCATTACGGTTGGCCTCCTGGATCAAAAATGGCCGTCAACACAAACGGTGCGGCAACCAAAATCAGACAGGCGATCATGATCAACATAGCTGGAAAAACCAAGGTAACTTCCGATTCCGCTGTCGCCTTCTCCGCCCACTGCGATCGCTTTTGCCGCATCTGCTCTGCTTGAACTCGAAAAATCTTAGCCAGCGGCGTACCCAACTGCTCACCTTCGATAATCGCCAGTACAACTTCCGCGATATCGTCGTCTTGAGTTCGTTTCGCAAAGTTACGAAGCGCATCCTCCCGCTTACCCATCGTCAAATCTCGCCGCACAATCGCAAGCTCGTCGCCCAGTGGATTGCCGCGAGCTTCATCGGCCGCAACGTTCAATGCCTCCTGAAACCCCGCGCCGACTTCCATCATCAACGCCATCAAGTCGATCGCCGCCGCAAACCGTCGCTTGACCTTAATCTGTCGCCGCACAGCGTTGCTCTTCAATAATCGCTTCGCCATGAATTCGTAAGCGAAGAAGCCAAACACAGCCATGATAGCCGCCGACGACCAGTCGCTCCAAAACCAGCCAAACACAGCCGCGACACAGCCCGCTCCCAACGCTTCCACGCGTTTGGTCGCAAGAAACTCGGCCGGGTTCCACGGGACGTTGATGCCGGACGCCGCCAAGTTTTGCATCACTTCATTTAGTTTTTTGCTCGACCGCTCAATCGGTACCGTTAACTCATCGATCCACGGCTCAAACAACTGATACGTCTTCGATGAAGCACGCACCCGCATGCGGCGATCAACCTCGAATCGCCCCAGCTTCGCGTCAACGTACCGGGGCTGCAATACGATGCTTGCCAGTATCCAGGCGACGCCCGATACCGCTAAGAACATCAGCAATGTTGCCAGTGCTTTGTAAGCTTCCATCGTCACTAAAAATCCAAGTCAAGAATGGCCATACACCATCGGAATGCAATAAACACAATGAAGCCGACGAGACATAACACCAAATTGCCAAGCAACGTCGTGTACAGCAAGTTCATAGAAACCGGGTCCATCAACGTGAACAAACCCAAAAAGAACAACGGGAAAAGACTGAGCATCATCGCCAGTTTCCGCCCCGAAGCTGTATCCGCTTCCAACTTTCGCTCCAGCCGCTGCATCTCTTGCAAGCCTTCGCTGATCTTCTCCAACGCGAACGAAACGTTACCACCCTGCTCGAGCGATACGATGGCTGACGAGGCGAACACGGTAAACGATTCCAAGTTCAATCGACCTTGCACTTCACGCAACGCATCTTGGATTCGTGTACCACCTTTGTGATAGCGCACCACGCGCGTCAGCTCATCCACCAGCGGCTTGGGCGTTTCAGAAGCCACCTTTTCAATGCTCGACGCCAACGATAATCCCGCACGACATCCGTTTGCAATCCCAACGGTCGCGCGAACCAATTGATCGCGCAACTTTTGCTGCCGCTGCTCAATCATGCGATCCAAAATAAAGCGTGGCGAAACAAACACCAAGAATGCAAAACCAATTCCGATCGGAATCATCTGCAGGATCACGCTGAAAACTAAAAACGATCCAAACATCCCCACGCCCCACCAACGCATCCACGTGCTGACATTCTCTTCATCCAACCCCAAGGCCTTCAGACGAGGCGCGATGTCTTCAATGTGACGCTGCGCAAAAGCATCCCAAGCTGGACCAAGCCACTGCGCCGCTAAGAAGACTGCACAAAACGCCAACGCACTGGTGAACAGCAACGTCACAGGACTCGCCGGTTCATAGGCCGCAGTAGCTGCAGTCGCCGTTGTGACTTCCTGCGCTGTCGTGACGTCCTGCGCCAACACAGAGTTCGCGCACAACGTGCATACTAAGCCGCAAAGCAATGCCCCACACAGCGATCTAACGTAGACTCGATCAAACATAACGGTGCTATCGATAAAAATTATTGAGCTGCAATAGTGGTGGGTCCTGTTCGAGCAACTCGTCCATGAACGTCGGTAACGCACCCGTTGCCACTAACTGAGCCGACTTGGAATCGCCATTCAACAAATACAGATCTTTCGTACGAATCCGCTTTTCCACCATGTCGTACGACACAAACTCAGTAACCTGCGAGACTTTTCGCGAGCCATCGCGACAACGCTTGAGCTG
>JBGSJB010000282.1:0-3302 GCA_041742175.1 Pirellulaceae bacterium | reverse complement strand
GACCATCTCGCTGCGTTCGTTGTCAGCGGTGGTTGTGCAGTAATCGAGCACCATGCCGCCGCCACCATAGCGGCTGATGTTGACGACAACTACGACAACATCGTGCGGCACTTGAGCGGCCATGCGGTGGATCGCATGATTGTCTTCGACCAACAGGTAACGATCGAGATCAAAGATGTTGTAAGTCGAATTCAGAACAGTTGATTTGAACGACTTCTGACGCGGCTGGTCGGTGCCTGCTTCGCCTGACGCGCGGAAGACACCGCGAATGTTGAATTTGTCGCGCGAAGTGCTGTAGGGTTCGACAGACAACAAGAAATCGGACAGCCGTTTAACGTCGCCGCGAAACTTCTCTAGCTGGTCCGCTGTGTAGCCTTCCGCAAGAAACACGATGTCGACGTGATCCTTCGCCGGTCCATTGTTGCGCACATCGAATGTCACATCTTTGCCCGCGCTCGCTTCGCGTCGAATCCGATAGTCGCTGGGGTCGATCGCTAGCGTCATGACGGGTTCGAGCGTATGTTCGCGGTTTCGACGTTCGATCTGCAGCTTCGTTTTCGCTTTCGGCATCGGGCAGCGAGTCGTCGTTTCGAAAACGCGTGCGACGCCATTCAATCCCAGGTCGGTCGTGATGTACTCCGAGAACAACGAGTCAAAGCCTTTCGAGAAGATCAACTGACCGGACGCTTCGTCGAACAGTTTGATCGCAAAGTTCCCATACTCAAAAGGCGTGATCAGACTGTTCGGATTTTCAGCCCAAGTCGGTTCTTCGTACAGATCGCGCAGCACGATGGAAGACTCTTTCGCATGGCCGACGTTGTAGAGTTCGACGCGAAGGGTCTTATCTTCAAAGTAGTCTCCGAATTTCGGTTTCGACTGCGGAGCCGTTTGTGCCTGAGTTTGAATGCAGTTGCAGAAGTTGGTCAGGGTGAGTGCGAGTAAGAAAGTAGTGAGTGAGCGCATCGGTGGTTCCAGTTGCAAAGTGTTCCGCTACGTTTTTTGGAGCGATTTTAGGATTCGTTTGGCTGGAGCGGTCAGCGGCAGGTTGAGTGCTTGCGCGATGGAATGCCAACTGAAGGTAACGCCGATTCGCGAGCGAGGTTTGATGGTAGCGGAAAATGCATGCAACGCGATACGATAGCGGGTTACAGCATGTTTCAGCGAACTGTGGTGGCCAACTACGGAACAGTTTACTCCGTGCTGGCCATCAAACGCAGCGGCCAACCACTCAAGATCTGCTGCCGACAAATCGCCCGCAATGAACACTCGTTTATGAAAACTGGCCGCGTGCGAAATGTCGACTCGCGGCAGATCCCACAGACCGTGCCACCATTCGTTGGCCGCATTCTGCCGCATCAGCACTTCGTTCTTCGAGTTCCGAACAATGATCGCTGCGTGGGTCAGATCCGTGATGACTTTCTTCGCCGCCGCGATCGGGATCGACAACTGCAATCCAGCCGCGAACGTCGGGCATTGATCACGCAGCGGGCAATGCAAGCAATTCGGTTCGCGCGGCGTGCAAACTTGGCTACCCAGTTCCATCAGTGCTTGATTCACGCGACCCGGCGACTCGTATTTGCCGTTGGTGCTCCCGACGATCGATTCGGCGAACGACCACAATTGAGCTTGGCCGTCGCGCGATCGCGGGTCGATTTGCAGCTTCAACAGGCGGCTGAACAATCGCAGCGTGTTGGCTTCAACAATCGGAGCTGGCAGATCGTAAGCGAACGAAGCGATCGCGCCGGCTGTGTAGCGACCGATGCCAGGCAGCGTTTCGATGGCTTCCAAAGTCTGCGGAAAGCCTTCGCCGTTGGCCGCGATCTGCTTGGCCGCCGCGTGCATTTGACGCGCTCGACGATAGTAACCCAACCCGGACCATTGCCGCAGCACGTCCTGTTCATTGGCTGCGGCGAGTGTGTTGACGTCGGGATAGGCTGCGAGAAAGCGGTGGTAGTAATCGATCACGGTTGCAACTTGCGTTTGCTGCAACATGATCTCGCTGACCCAGATCGCGTACGGATCGTGAGTTCGTCGCCAAGGCAAATCGCGCGCGTGGCGATCGTACCACTTCAGCGCGTTGCTTCGAATTTGGTGCAGCCACTTGTTCTGGTCCATCGAATCGGCTACGGTTGGCTGGACGAGAGGATGTTGAAGAGTGAATGCAGGTTTCGCGGCAGGGCTGTTTATACTTGCCTTCATTCTTGCTTGCCGAGTACGGCGGTGAGCACCATTTCAGTCGGCACAAGCTTCATCGTTTCCGGGTCGACGACTTGGCGAACTACTTTCACTTGTACAATCTCTTCTGGCCCGAAGTTGGCAAGCGTCTCGCGAAGCGCCGTAAAATTCTTGATTGGTTGCCCTTCGATTTCAGTGATCTTATCCTGCAATCGAATCCCGGCCTGATGCGCTGCACTGTTGGTAACAACTTTGGTTACAACTACTTCACCGGTCGATGGCGAAGCGATACCGAGAAAGCCTCCGTTGCTGCGATAAACTTCGAGTCCGTCGAGCAGTCGTTCCAATTCCTGCTCGCCGCCTTCGGTCACTTCCGTTCCGTACAGTCGCAATGACTGTGTCAGCGGCAGTTGGCAGAGCATCGGCACAAAGTCATCGGTCACTGGCATGTACGTCAGCTCGAGATGCTGAATCTCCGACAACGTCTTCAGCGGCAAGAGGTCATCAGGCGTCAGTGTCGCGTCACTAATCAGTATCTTTTTCACGCCCGGCATCTGAGCAACCAGTGTCAGCAACTCCGACGAAACGATCGGACCTTCGAGCGAAACAACCTCGACAGACTTCAGATACCGAATCCAGTTCAACGATTCCGGTGAGCCTCGAAACGTGTCCGACTTGATCTCAAGCGAAAGAAAGTTCGAACCGTACACACCCGATTGCGCGCCGTTGATACTGATGTCCAGATACCCAACGCTGGCACCAGCGTGCGTGAGAACTTCGAACGCCTTCAACTCATTTGCGCCCTCGATCGCCTCGATGCTGTTCTCCGCGATGCTCGCCAATGCGGTTCCGCGACGTAGCGAAAAATCCTTTAGCACGTCGTAAGCCGCTGAACTGATGGCAATGTCCGGATGCGTTGAAAAAGCATCGAGCAGATCGATTTGCTGAGTTGCCGAATTGACGGTCGCAGTCGGCGCGGAGTCGAGGATCGCGAGGATCGCAGTGTACGGATGTTGCTCGATGCGGAACCGAGCCAACTGACGCTCGCGGAACGACGAGCTATCGAGCAGCTTCAGTTGTTCGCGAACATAGTCGCGAAGCGCCGCACCCTTCAGCACTTTCTTCAC
>JBGSJB010000281.1:0-1695 GCA_041742175.1 Pirellulaceae bacterium | reverse complement strand
CGAATTTGACAGTATGCCATCCAGCGTGATCCGCGAAGGTTTGAGCGACTATGTGCTGCCGCCCGCCGAGATGCCCGAGGCGCTCACGCGGTACATGCGGCATCCCTATATCAACTCAGCGACGTGGGCGACGGTGGAGATCCAAGCCGAAGACGGACAGCTTGACCGTATCATCGATTTGTTGCGAAAGCACACAAAATTCGATTTTCGCTGCTACCGCAGGAGCATGGTGCTGCGGCGCATTCAACGCCGGATGGGACTGCATCAATTAGAAACGTTCGAGCGTTACATTCAGCTTCTAGGAAATGACTCTGCGGAAGTCACCGCACTTTATCGCGACCTGCTGATCAGTGTGACGGCTTTCTTTCGTGACCCGGAAGCCTACGACGCGCTGTCGGCAAAACTTCGAACTGAACTTGCCTCGCGTGAAGACGATCGTTTTCCGTTTCGAGTTTGGGTGCCCGGATGCGCGACAGGTGAAGAAGCTTATTCGCTTGCACTACTGATCATCGAATGTCTTGACGAGCGTGGGAAAAGCGTCGCGATAGGTACCTCGGCCACTGCGTCAAATATTGCGAAGCCAATCCAGTTGTTCGCGAGCGATGTTGATGAAGCGGCAATCGCAATCGCTCGCGCGGGGATCTACCCTGCCAGTATCTCTACTGATGTCTCCGCAGACCGTTTGAAGCGATTCTTTACGGAGGCCGAGGACACTCACTACCAAATCGGCAAGCAACTTCGTGACGCCATCGTATTCTCTCGGCAACACGTGATCACCGATCCGCCATTTTCGAAACTCGATCTGATCTCCTGCCGAAACCTGCTGATCTATCTTGAACCCGAGATGCAGCAACGGGTTCTCTCCCTATTTCACTTCGCGTTGGCTGATGACGGCATGCTCGTCTTGGGACCGGCGGAATCGCTTGGCCACGCTGGCGACCTCTTCAAACCCGTCTCGAAGAAATGGCGGATCTTTCAAAAGTTGCCAACCAGTCGTCGCAGTCAGGTTGCTTTTCCGATCGCTACAACGAACGCATCACAAAGCCCCCAAACAAACCTGTCTACGAAAATCCCACCGCGTCAGGCATACAAGGCGCTGGTCGAAAAGTCGCTCGTCACCCACTACGCACCCGCGACGGCACTGATCAATCGCCGCTATGAAGTCCTCTTCGTCACTGGCCCGATGGTCGATTACCTGGAATTCCCCGCCGGTGAATTGACGCAGAGCTTGTTGGCGATGTGCCGTTCGGGCTTACGAACCAAACTGCGATTCGCTTGCCAAAAATGTATCGCGGATCAGACCGACGCAAGCTTCGTCACCGCAGTCCAGCGAGGTGAGGACTCGATCCAATGTGGCGTTCACGTCCGTGTTGCGAAGCTTCCGGACGATGCGGAAATGCTCGTGCTGGTCCATTTTGTGGACGAGCCGTCGCGACGCGTCAACTCCACGCACTCGAAGCGTCAGCGAGGATTCATCGGCAGACTGCTCCGTTGCCTACGCATTGGATCACCTAACCGCTGGAGAGATCGACCGCAACAAACGACTGAACGCAATCACGTTCACCAAATGGAGCAAGAGCTTCAAACCAACAGCGAAGAACTGGGCGGCGTGATTGCGGAACTCGAAGGGGCCAACGAGGACCTCAAAACGTCTAACGAAGAAATCATGTCGATGAACGAGGAGCTTCAATCGGC
>JBGSJB010000280.1:0-5856 GCA_041742175.1 Pirellulaceae bacterium | reverse complement strand
GGGATTCATGTTGACGAGTCTCACTTGGGGATTCGGCGGGTTGTGGGTTCTGCATGATGGCACGCTTTCGTTCATCGCGGACAGCAATGGCGATGACGTTCCTGATGGTGAGCCGACGGTGGTGCTCGATGGCTGGAGCAGGGAGTGTGGTCATAACTTTGTGAGCGGCTTGATTTGGGGGCCAGACGGTTGGTTGTACGGACGCCACGGCATCGTTGACACTTCGTATCCCGGTGTACCAGGAACTCCGCAAGCCGAACGTCCGGCGATGAATTGTGGCGTGTGGCGTTATCATCCGACTAAGCAAGTTGTCGAAGTCGTTTGTTATGGCACAACGAATCCATGGGGATTGGATTTCAATGCGGATGGCCAATTCTTTATGACGAACAATGTGCAGGGGCATCTGTGGCATGTCATGCCGGGTGCTCACTTCAAACGCATGTATGGCCAAGATTTCAATCCGCACTTGTACGAGTTGATGGACATGACCGCGGATCATTATCACTGGGATACGAATCGCAAATGGAACGAAAGTCGCGATGGCGCGGCGAACGATTTGGGTGGCGGTCATTCGCATGTAGGCGGTTTGATTTATCAGGGAACGAATTTTCCAGAGGAGTATCGCGGCAAGATTTTCATGTGCAACACGCATGGTAGGCGGTTGAATGTGAATCGCTTGGAGCGTTCTGGCAGCGGTTATGTGGGCAAGCGTGAACCGGATTTCATGCTGGTAAAGAACGATTGGTTTCGCGGCGTGGATATCAAAATGGCGCCTGATGGAACGGTGTTCGTGTCGGATTGGTCGGACAACGGCGAGTGTCACGATCACGATGGCATTCATCGCACGAGCGGCCGCATCTATCGTATCGCTTATGGCGCCCCGGTTCCCTACAAGCCGTCCGTCCCGTTAGCTGAGCAAAGTTCAAAAGATCTTTTAGCGAATTTGACGAGCAAGAATGCATGGCTGGCGAGGCATTCGTTGCGGATTCTGCAAGAGCGTCAAGCGACGGACTCTCGCGTTGTGGAAGCGGGTGCGTTGCCTTTGTTGGCCGCTGAGGCTTGGGGTTTGAACACGAGCGCGATGTTGAAGAAGTGGTTGAGTGTCGAAAATGCGGAGCAAGTGGAGCAAGCGGTTCAGTTGGCGGCCAGCGACGCGTCGCGACGCCGTGAATTGCTGCCAGAGTTGATAAAGTTGGCAGCGCGAAAGCCGGCTGCGAACGTGTTGCTAGGATTGGTTTCTGTTTTGCGCAGATTTGATGGCGCGGATCGCTTGAAACTCGCTACAGCTATCTTGGAGCAACCCGAGAACTGTCGCGCGATAGCTGCTGACCACAATTTAACTTTGATGACGTGGTACGGTGTTGAGTCGGTGGTGAAGAGCCTGGCGGAAGTCGAATTGCTTGGGTCGATACCGAAGCTGCAGCAGTTCGCGGTGCGGCGATTGGCTTACGAAGTTAAGAAAGAGACTTCGTTGGCTAGCGACGTTTTGGCTTACATCGGCAAGCTGGTAGCGAGCAAGCGCGATGGCACAGCGGCTGAGTTGTTGAATGCTTTCCAAGCTGGCTTGGCGGGTCGCGCGCGTGTGGATGCGCCTCATGATTGGTCAGTGATTGAAAAGCAATTACGTGCATCGAAGAATGCAGAAGTTGTTTTTGCCGCTGATGCGCTGGGAGTGTTATTCGGTGATGGGGCGGCACTAGCCGATTTGCGAGCGATGGCAGTAAATGGTGAATTGGAACCGGTGACGCGTGAAGAGGCGATTGCCGCGCTGGCGAGTGTCAAGGACGAGAAAGCGGTGGGCATCATGTTTAATTTGCTGGGCGACCGCGCGGTGGCTGATGCAGCGATTCGTGCGTTGGCGAATTTTGATCACAAGGATACCGCGAAGCAATTGTTGAAGCGATTCGAGGGTTTGAAAGATGGCAATCGCGCGTTGGCGATTGATACGTTGGCCAGCCGCGAGGCGTATGCGCTGGCGCTGGTCGACGCGATGGAAGCGGGCGGAGTTGATGCGAGCGAGTTGAGTGCGTCGCAGGTGAGGCAGTTGCTGGCGATTGGAAACGCAAAGATTCAGAAAGTGATCGAAGCCAAGTGGGGTGTCGTGCAAGATACTCCAGAAGCCAAAATCGCCGCGATTGAAAACTGGAAAAAGCAATTGACTCCGGAAGTGCTGGCTGGGGCGAAATTCGAGAACGGCGCGGCGCTGTTTAAGAAATCGTGTGCGACTTGTCACAAACTGTACGGCGAAGGGCTGACGATCGGTCCCGATTTGACAGGATCGAATCGCGGCAGTTTGGATTACTTGCTGATGAACGTCATCGACCCAAGCTCTGTTGTGCCGAAGCAGTTCACTACTTCAGTAATCGCCTTGGATAGCGGACGAGTGATTACGGGCGTGGTGATTGGGCAAACAGAGAATGCGATTACGGTGCAGACCGACAAAGAGCTGCTGACACTCGCCAACGATGAAATCGAGCAGATTCGAAATTCGGGCAAGTCGTTGATGCCGGACGGATTGATCGATGCGTTGACTGCGGAACAGGTACGAGATTTGTTTGCGTTCATGATGATGAAGCGAATGTAGACTGGTAAAGGGAGCGAATGGTGCACAAGCGACGAAGACGGATAGGGATTTTGACCGGAGGTGGTGATTGTCCCGGTTTAAACGCGGTGATTCGAGCTAGCGTTAAGACTGCGGTTCACCTTGGTTACGAGGTGATCGGTTTTCTGCGAGGCTACGAGGGGATGGTTGATCCTGTTTCCTGTCTTCCGCTCAATCTCGAGAACACGTGGAACATTTTGGATCGCGGTGGAACCATTCTGGGTTCGACGAACAAGGGGCGTTTCACATCGAAGGTTGGTACAGATGATTCGCGGGCGATCGATCGCGAGTTGATTGAGCGAGTGAAGGTGACGCTTCATGAAAAGCACATCGATGGATTGATCTGCGTGGGTGGGGACGGGTCGCTGTTGATCGCGCAGCAACTATTCGAAGGCGGAGTCAATGTCGTAGGTGTTCCCAAGACGATCGACAACGACTTGGGCTGCACTGCGTTTACCTTCGGTTTTGACAGTGCCGTGGCGTGTGCTTCGGATGCGCTCGATCGACTGCATACGACTGCGCAAAGCCACGAACGCGTTATGGTCTTGGAAGTGATGGGTCGTCACGCGGGTTGGATCGCGTTGCATGCCGGAATTGCGGGTGGCGGAGATGTGATATTAATACCGGAGATTCCATGGACGTTTGAGCATGTTTGCGCAAAGATCGCGCAGCGCAAGGCGATGGGAAAGCGATTCACTTTGATCGTAGTCGCGGAAGGCGCGGTGATGCCGGACGGAGGACTGGTGACTTTGGAATCGGCGAAGTCGGATCGTCAAACGCGGCTGGGAGGAATTGGACAAGCGATCGCAGACGAGATTCAAACTCGTTTGCAGACGGAGACACGTTGTGTTGTGCTGGGACATTTGCAACGCGGCGGATCGCCCACTTATTTTGATCGCTGCTTGGCAACTCAATACGGCGCGCATGCAGTACGATTGATCGAAGAGCATCGGTTCGGCGAAATGGTTTGTTATGACCCGCCCCACATTACGAGCATTCCGATAATCGAGGCGGTTCGAGAATTGTCGACGGTCGATCCAAGTTGTTCAGCCGTACAAGCCGCTCGCGCGCTGGGTGTGAGCTTTGGCGATTCGGCTGACTTTTGCAATCCGTTTCCAAATTCGCGAGTGCAAGAAGCAACTATGGCTGAGCGGTTCAACAAACCGATTGGCGAGTTGGTTGCTTTTGATGATGACATGGATCGATGATGCTTGAACGACGGCGAATTGGTTTGACGATGGGCGATCCGGCGGGTGTTGGACCGGAGATCTGCTTGCGCGCGCTGGCCGATGAGCAACTGCAATCAGAATGTCAATTGATCGTGTTCGGTGACGCGCGCGTGCTTGAGGAATGCGCGAAGGTCACTGGGTTAGCTGGTCCGAGGTTGGTGATCGATACTGAGGACAGCTTTGATGAGTTAGCTGGACCGGCGGTGGTCGATCTAAAGCAGATTGAACGGAGTCAATTTCAAGTCGGTGAAGTCTCAGTTGCGTGTGGTCGCGCGAGTTTCAACTATATCGAAGCAGCGATTGCGGCGGCGCTGGCCGGACGCGTGGACGCAGTCACAACAGCTCCGATTAACAAAGAAGCGCTTCGAAGTGCAGGAATAAAATATCCAGGGCACACGGAAATTTTTGCTGAGCGAGCGGCTTCGGATCGGTGGTGCATGATGCAGTTTTCGGAGGAGATAACTTGCACCTTTGTGACGGTGCACTGCGGGTATGCCGAGGTGCCAAAATTGCTGACGATGGAACGCGTGTTGGAGACTATCGAATTGACTGGGGAGAACTTGCAGGTGATCCATGGGCGCAGTCCGCGATTGGTTGTGTGCGGGTTGAATCCGCATGCGGGCGAGCATGGTTTGTTTGGCGATAGGGAAGAAGAGCGGATAATTGTTCCGGCAATTGAGGCGGCAAAACGTCGCGGCTGGAATGTGGAAGGTCCGTTGCCGCCGGATACCGCTTTCTTGCCCGCGAAGCGGCGGGTCACGGACGGATTCGTGTGCATGTATCACGATCAAGGGCATATTCCGCTGAAAGCGCTCGCTTTTGATAATGCGGTGAATACCACTTTGGGGCTGAAAGTGGTCAGGACAAGTGTCGACCATGGGACGGCGTTTGATATTGCGTGGCAGGGTTTGGCGACTTGCAGCAGCTTATTATCGGCGATTCGTTTAGCAGTACGCTTAGTTGGGTTGCGTGGGCCAGAATGGTTGGTCATTGAAAAGAATTCGAACTAGCCTACACTTGAAGGTGTATTAAGCGCGTGAAAGGGACTTTGCTCAAAGCGTTTTGTTGGGACTTTGAAACAGAGAATTGTTCATTGGAGATTACGATGCGTTGGTTCGCCTTAAGTTTGATGGTTTTGTCTGCGGCGATGGTCGGGTGTGAAGCACCTGTTGAGAAAATTGAAGTGGAAGAGGTAGAGAACAAGTCGGCCGAGCTGGAGATTCCTTCGCCCTCGGTTGATTCTTCGTCCAGCGCGGTGACGGGTGAGTCCGAGCCCGCTGCGACTGAGGAAGTAGCCGCTCCGCCATTGCCGGGCGAGCCAGCTCCAGCGACTGAGCCGGCTGCAACTGAGCCGGCTGCAACTGAGCCTGCTGCAATCGAGCCAGCTCCAGCAATCGAGCCTGTAGCCGAGCCAGCACCGGCGACTGAACCCGCACCGGCGACTGAACCAAAGCCTGATTCGGCTTCGGCAAAGAGCGGTGCTGCGGCTCGTTTTGTTGCGACTACGAGTGTCAAAGTTCCAACAATGATGTGTCCTTACAGCTGCTGGCCAAAAGTGAAAGAAACTTTGGCTGCGATGCCGGGAGTTGAAGGCGTTCAGTTGGCTACACAGGCAAAAGAAACTGAAATTGACAACCCGGTCGTTGAGCTGAAGACGACGGACAAGTTCGATGTCGAAGCCGCAATCGAAGCGCTTGAAAAAGCCAACTTTGCGGAAGCGGTTGTTGTGAAATAGTTGATTCGTTTTCGACAACTTGAAATCCAGAGAGCCGGTCGATGTCGACCGGCTCTTTTTGCATAAAGCCGGTGGGTCGCGAGAGATTGAACTTCTATGAGTGATTGGTCGTGGGAAATCGACGGCTGGATGATTGTGATCGGCGCGCTGTGCGCGGCGGCAGCGGCGTTGTTGGGTAACTTCTTAGTGCTGCGTCGGATGAGTCTGCTGGGCGATGCGATTAGTCATGCAGTGTTACCGGGCCTAGCAGCGGCGTTCATCTTTACTGGGCAACGTCAAGGATTAGTGAT
>JBGSJB010000279.1:0-15679 GCA_041742175.1 Pirellulaceae bacterium | reverse complement strand
CCTGCTGCTCCTGCTGTTCGACGCAGTAATATACTGAGGGCAGCGACGAAGCAAGCAGACAGATAGGCGATGAGATTTATGGATAACAACCGCAGGTCCAGGCAATGTTTGGCGGGTTTATGCAATGCAAAAGCTTCTGGCATGCCGTCAACCATTGACTCGTCAGACTTCTTCGACTCAGGCTTGCTATCCTTCGACTTGTCTGATTTCTCGTCTTTCTTTTCGTCCTTCTTAGCATCATCGTCTGATTTGGAATCTTCCTTGGCGTCTTTGTCAGACTTTCCTTCCTTCGACTCTGCTTTCTCTGTCTTTTCCTTCTCAGCAGCCTTCTTTTCTTCTTCGCTGGCTTCGTCACCTGAGAGAATCGAATCCTTGCCCATCTCCATGAGCATGCGCATCACCGCGGTATCTAGATGGCGACCTTGCGCGGCCAGACATAGCCCGTTCGTTTGGCTTTGGCGGCCAATGAGTCCATCGAGCAAGTCATCACCGAGCAGTGGCGTGTGATTCTGCTTAAGCAATGAACCACCGTTTTGCTGGTACAACCGCGCGCGGTTCATGGCTGCGATACGCGTTTGGTCATTGGGCTCGGCAAATCGCACACGTGGGTCCCAACGTGGATGCTCGGCCAACCAAGCTTCCAATTCTGGTCCCATACCTTCCGTTGCGATGAGCGGCATGTAATCTGCGAATTCTTCGTTGAAGTAGCGAATCCAACCGTCGGTGAGCACGATGTCGGCATCGAGAATCTGACCGGTTTCTGGATGAACTCGGCTTGGTCCGATCGCCGTTCCTTGATTGTTGTTCAGCCAGCGAATGAAGTTGTAGCGCACATCTTCTGGATCTTTGTCCATATGCGCGCCGGATGATTTGTCTTGATAGAGAACTTCAATCGCATCGGAGATACCGACCTTTTCAAAGGCCTTGTTCCAGAACTCAATACCACTCTTCACCCAACGTCGATAACGAACCGGAGTCGTGTGTTCGATATAAAATCGAATCGGTTCAACTGGTGGCGAGATTCGCAAAGACGGATCGCGTTTTTGCAAATGCCAACGATTGATGAAGTTGATTTCCACTTCGTCTTCTTTGTACTTCCCATAGTCAGCATAAGACGTTGTAAAGTAACCGATGCGTTGGTCAGCAACACGTGGCGTGTAACCTGTGCTAGCTGGAATTTCGCTAATCGAATAGTACAGCGTTTGAAGCGTGCCATTGGCGTTGGGCATCTCCCAAGCGATCTCAATGTTGCTCGGAAACGCTTTGTGCTTGACCAGCTTAGCTAGCCCCGGATTGCGACTGCGTCCGGACGCACCGAAGAAGACCGAAGCGTTGCTTACCAACAATTGATCGCCATCGACCAGGAAGCCACCTTTGGGCGAGATCGCAAGAATTGGCAAATCGAGTAGCACTTCGGCAGTGAACAAACGCTTGACGGAATCCTTCGACTCGGTGTCGCCGCCAGATCGAATTGCAACATTAGGACTGATCAGCGCCATCCGTTTGTTGTATTGACGCCACTGGACATAGAAATCACCAGCCTGCAAGCCAGCGAAGACTTGACCGCTGGCAACCGTTAGACCAATGAAGTATTTCTTTTCCGCGTAGTTCTTAGGAATCTCAAGAAGTAGTTGGCCTTCCTTCTCTTTGACGTACACATCGTACATGGTTCGGCCATCTTCGGGAGCGGCCTCGATCTGAGTGTAACCTTCGATCACTTTATCGAATGGCGGGTAGTCGTCTGCTGCCCGAGCTGTGTTAACGATGCTGATTGCGGCCAGCAGACCGACAAGACAACTGCTTGTTGAAACTATTCTCAGCCAACGCATTGATTCGAGTCCTCGCTTTGTGAAGCTACTGTTCAGAAACTGTAAATTTTTGCAACTACCTGAACTACTCTATTACTCTAGTCCAGCAAGCCGACACTGGCTTGACCACGACTCAGCCCATTGTCTGAGTCGCAGTTATTCGACTCCGTGCCGCATCGCGGAGCGACTAACTAGTATACGTCAAAAAATCAGATCGCTGCGGGTAACCGCTAGAAGTCGCATAATCACCGCTCAATCTGCGGAGAAGTGCTTTTTCATCAAAATCTAGGCTGCTCTGCTAAGTGATTTTGCCCGTTTTGACTATTATAACGAAATCGAGAATTCGACTAGGCAAGTTACAATGTCTAGACGTGAAGGGACCGCTTGATTTCGCACCTGGAATTTAATGATGATTGATGAAGCCGCCCGAGAAAGCCAGCTTGTCCAAGAGTTCGCTGCACGCCCTCAAAATACCCGGAATTTCGATATAAAACCGACCCGCGTACGCGTCGTCCTACCCGCGTTCAATGAACAGGACGCAATCGAAAAGCTGGTCGAACGTATTGTCCAAAGCCTCGGCGAGACCGCATGGAAGTTCGACATTTTGATCGTCGACGATGGAAGCAGCGACCGGACAGTTAGCGTTGCAAGAAAGCTGCAGGAGTTTTATCCCGTCCGACTCGTCTGCCACGAAGTCAATCAAGGCTTGGGCGCAGCGATTACAACTTGTCTAACGCGCGGCGTCGAAGATCTCGATAACGATGACGTCGTCGTCGCCATGGATGCTGACAATACGCACCCGCCGCAACTAATTACTCAAATGGTTCCAATGATCCGAGAAGGCTACGACATCGTAATCGCTTCGCGCTTTCAAAACGGCGGTCGTGTAGTTGGGCTCGCAAAGCATCGAGAGTGGTTGAGTGTCGCGGCGCGCATCCTGATGCAAACAGTTTTCCCGGTGCGCGGATGCCGTGATTACACCTGCGGTTATCGAGCGTATCGAGTTGGTTTAGTTCGCGATGCACTAATTCGTTTTGATGGTCGACTGACGCAGGAAAGCGGTTTTGCCTGCATGGCCGACCTGTTGCTCACTCTCAATAGCCTTGGAGCTGTGATTGGCGAAGTCCCACTGTTGCTGCGCTACGATTTCAAGCGCGGGGCCAGTAAAATGAAGATTTTTCAAACGATCCAGCGGACGATCCGTATGGCGATGCGTCATCGCTTTGGCAAGATAGTTGATTGAGCGTGACAAAGCAAACTGATGCTCGAACGCCCGACGCTGCATCCTCTTATTCTGGAAAATCAGACTGTGAATAGTGGTTCATCGCGCCCAGATAAACATAATTCCATTCCATCTCAACCCGGCCAGAAGCAACCCGGCCAGAAGCAACACTGGGCGGTAGTCGGAGGCGGCATGCTTGGGTTGGCCACCGCATGGCGACTGGCGGAGCGAGGTCAGAAAGTCACGCTACTCGAAGCCGCGCCGGAACTCGGTGGACTGACCAGCGCCTGGAAGTTGGGTGACGCCGAATGGGATCGCTTCTACCACGTTACGCTGCTCTCAGACACTCGTTTGCGAGCCTTGCTTGAGGACATCGGACTCGAGAAGGAAATCCGTTGGGTGCAAACACGCACAGGATTTTTCAGTGGCGGCAAGCTCTACTCGCTCAGCAGCTCTTTCGACTTTCTGAAATTCCCGCCACTTTCTTTGTGGCAAAAGTTCAGACTAGGCAGCACGATTTTTTACGCGTCAAAATTACGAGATTGGAAAGCACTAGAACGCATTCGGGTCGATAAGTGGCTTCTTAAGCTGAGCGGTAAAAGCACCTTTGAAAAAATCTGGCTGCCCTTGCTCAAAGCCAAACTCGGCGATGCTTATCAGCGCACTTCAGCCGCTTTTATCTGGTCCTACATCGATCGCATGTATAAAGCGCGGCGTAGCGGAATGAAGCGTGAGATGTTCGGTTACGTTCCAGGTGGTTATCGGAGAATTCTTCAAGTGCTCGGTGCTGCACTGGCGTCGCGCGGCGCAACGATTGCAACTTCCAGTCCGGTGACCAAAGTAGTTCACGACCCAGTCACGAACCAACTGAAAGTGACCGCGGGTTCTGGGGCGTCGCAGCGCGTTGAGTCCTTTGATCGAGTTGTCATGACCGCGCCGTCGCCGATCATCGAGCGTGCTTGCGTTGGACTTAACGAAGATGAACGTCGCCGACTGACCAGCGCCGAGTACTTAGGTGTTGTGTGTACCTCGTTGCTGCTTGATCGTCCGCTTGCGGGTTACTATGTGACGAACGTCATCGATTCATGGGTCCCGCTGACTGGAATCATTGAGATGGGCGCAATCGTGGATCCAAAGTTCCTCAACGGCCATTACTTGGTCTACTTGCCGCGCTACTTGATGGCAGACGACCCAGGTTTCGACGAGTCCGACGACACCGTACACGAGCGTTGCTTAACGACGCTTGAAAAGATGTATCCCGGCTTTGATCGTTCTCAAGTCGCAGCGATCCAAACCGCCCGCGCTCGCCACGTCATGGCGCTCCCGACTCTCCAGTACTCCGAGCAGTTGCCACCTGTGATAAGCAGTGTGCCGGGACTTTACTTGCTGAATTCAGCGCAAGTTACGAAGGGCAATTTGAACGTCAACGAAACGATCGAAATCGTCGAGCGCGAGCTCGAGCAATCCGTCCTGCCCGATGCTTGCGGCGGCTCGCATCACTTCGACGCGTGGGGCGACTCCCCGAACTCCTCAAAAACTGCCGCTGCGGATCCATTAGTACGCATTTGAGTTTCTGATGTCGGTACCTAACGCGCCGCTAGTCCGCCGCATCTTTCGCCGCACGGACAAAGGCAAACTCGCGAGTATCGATTAAAATACATGAACCTCATTGGCAATCGCCTAGGAGCACGTTGACGAGATTGAGCTCCACAACTCACTTTCATCCCCATGCGTAATCGCTGGTTAAGCGAACGCGAACTGGTCGCTGAAGCTCTTCGGCTGATTAACGCAACATCTTCCTAGCCTGACTGTCAAACTACCTCAAGTTCACTTCGTCCCTGTCGAAGTGTTCAACCTACCTGGAGAAATCATGCTACGTAAATTCGTATGGGTACTCTGCGCGCTATTCGTTGCACCCGCCTGCGCTCAAGACGCCAACACACCGCCAGCCGAAACTGGCGATTACAAATCGTTGTTCAACGGCAAAGATCTGACCGGCTGGGATGGTGACCCCAATCTCTGGTCCGTCCGCGACGGCGTCATTCACGGAGAGACAACTGCTGAAAATCCTGCCCAAGGCAACACTTTCATTATTTGGCAGGACGGGACTGTCAAGGACTTTGATTTGCGACTGTCCTTCCGCTGTAACGCCACAAACAATTCTGGTATTCAGTATAGATCGAAGCATATCACGGCTGGAAACGTGAAGAACAAATGGGTAGTTCGTGGATATCAGCATGAACTGAGAAATGAAAACAAGTTTCCGAACACTTCGAGTTTCATTTATGACGAAGGTGGCAAACGCGGTCGAATTTGCTTGGTCGGCGAGAAAGCAACTTGGACTGATGGCAAGAAAGTCGTTGAAAACACGTTTCTTAACGAAGCCGAGTTCCAAAAACTAATGAGACTGGACGACTGGAATGAAGTAGTCATCGTTGGAAAGGGCAAGAACATTAAGCATTACCTCAATGGTCGCCTAGTTCTTGACTTCACGGACAACGATCCAGAACTTGCTTTGTCGGAGGGCGTCATTGCGCTGCAGTTGCATGCGGGAAAGCCGATGTGGACCGAGTTCAAGGAGATTCGACTAAAGAAGCTCGACTAGCCGTTTCTAACCGTTTCCAAACCCTTCAAGCGTTGCAATCCTCAAATTCAATCTATTTGAATTAACATCATTCCTCAGTTCTCCGGTTTGAGATATTGACTCTTGCCGGAGATTGGTTGTGGGCTAAGGTTCCTGAGTTCCCTAAAGGCAATTGCACTATTCGACGTGGGGCGTCGAAGGCAAGTACTTGGGTGAACTCGGGGCGTCTCTAGATGAGTTTGACGAATTGGCGTGATTCACTAAATCACGTCTCACGAACTGCCGAACGAGAATCATGCTCGCTGACTTCCTTAGGGGAAGCTCTCAGCCAGTTAGCCATTGACCTCGAAGCGGATCGGTTTTCGGCTTTGGCTTTCATCGCGGAAACTGCGGCAGGTAGTTGCGCCACCACCTCACTTGAACTCGCAGCAACACGAATCGCCGTGTTGGATTTATGCCAACGCATTCTCGTCGCCCTCGACTCCCTCGAACCGTTCGACTTCGTTAATGCCGACAACTCATTGATGGCGTTACTTTTCCCAGAGGAAGCGTCGCAGCATTCGCCAATAGCTGAGACCTATGCGTTGGATTCTGAGCAAACTGGCGATCCGCCACTCACGCCAGAGCCGCAACTCGAGATCTGTACCTGCAACGACCAACAACTAATTAGTGAGTTTCTCAGTGAAGCGAATGAGCATTTACAGAATGCCGAGCTGCTCATGCTCAGCTTGGAAATCAATCCGCTAGATCAGGACGCACTCAACGAGTTATTTAGAGTGGTGCACTCAATCAAAGGCTCAACTGGCATCCTACAACTGCAGTCGTTAGGAATCGTATCGCACCTGGCGGAAAGCGTGCTTGTCCAGGTTCGCGAGGGAAAAGTCATTTTGCGAGACGGCTGCTTTGAGGTGATTCTTAAAGCCGTCGATACTCTGCGCGCGCAAGTCAAGTCGCTCGCAACTTGCTTCTCTGCTCGACGACAACTCGCATATCCGGTTCCGATCGAAATCCTAATCCATTGCCTTGAACAGCTAAATGCAACCGGGCGGTGCGAAGAAGTAGATCTGCAGGAACTGCGACTTAGCGGCAGCGCGGACGAAAAGCACTCTTCGCAGCCTACCACCAAGAAAACGCCCCTTCAATCCGACACGCTCAGAGTTGATGGCAGGCGACTGGAGCGATTGATCGATTTAGTCGGCGAATTGGTGATCACGGACGCGATGGTTCAACGAGAACTGCGAAGCCGTGAAAGCTTGACCGCCGCGTCAGTATCTTCACGTCTGCGAAAAGTCGTTCGCGAGGTGCAGCAGCTAAGCCTAACTCTGAAGATGGTTCCTATCGGAACAGTGCTTCAAAAGATGCACCGCCTGGTCCGCGATCTTGCTTCGAGATTGAATAAGCAAGTCGCGATCCAGATCGTCGGCGCTGATACCGAGGTCGATAAAACACTACTTGAATGCATCGCCGACCCTTTGATACACCTCATTCGCAACTCGGTCGATCATGGTATTGAAGCCACAGCAGAAGATCGTCTCGCAGCAGGCAAACCGGCTGTTGCAACGATCGTTCTAAAAGCAGAACACCGCGCTGGATGTATCCATCTCCAAATTAGAGACGATGGTCGCGGTCTGAATCGCCGGAAAATTGTTGAGCGCGCTATCGAACGCGGACTGATCGATCCAAGTGCGCGTCTATCGAATGTTGAAATCGACGAACTGATTTTCGCACCTGGATTTTCAACTGCACCAGTGGTTACCGAGATATCGGGGCGAGGGGTCGGCTTGGACGTCGTTCGCAGCAATATCGAAGCGCTTCGCGGATCCATTTCACTGCGTTCCGAACTCGGGGTGGGAACGGAGATCAATCTAGAGTTGCCGTTAACACTCTCCATCATCGACGGCACGGTCGTTCGCATTGGTGAGCGTCACTTCATTATTCCGACTCTATCGGTTATCGAACAAGTTCAACACTCGTCATTGGAATTTTCAGGTAACGGCGACTGCAATCTAGTTCTGTTCCGATCTCGTTACCTTCCGGTAAAGCGACTTGGCGATCTACTCGGAACACCTCATGCGATATTCTTGAAACACGGACAAGTTGTGATGATCGTCGAATCTGGACGCGCGCAGCATGCGTTGATCGTCGATGAAGTTCTCGGTCAACAACCAGTGGTCATCAAGCCAATCGGTAGTTTGTTGGCGGGGGTGAGCTTCTTCGCAGGTGGCGCGTTGCTATCGGACGGTCAAATCGGCTTCGTGTTGGATCTCAACTCAATATGTAACCCGGAATCTTGAGATGCAAAAAATTAAACAGCAATTTAACACGTTGACTCCAAAAATGGCTGAGCCGGTCTCGAAGAAATCGAATGCATACCTCGTATTTCAGCTCGACTCTTCAGACTACGCAATTGCTGTTGAAAACGTGAGCGAGATTATCACATCGATCGTATGCTCGCCCGTCCCAGGCTCCCCTGACTTCTTGATCGGAGTTGCGAACCTTCGTGGACGTATCCTACCCATGATCGATTTGCGCAAGCGGTTCCACATTGAGCGAGCCCGCAGCGATCGCGAGTGCTTCATAATCGTGTCACTCGAAACCGAGGATGAAGTACTAGAGCTGGGATTGAAGATCGATTCAGTTTCCGAGGTCGCCAGGATCCCAGCTGATTCGATCGATGCCGCTCCTGCAATGTCGAAATTCATGGACAAGCTAGTTTTCAGTAGTGTCGCGAAAGTAAACAAAGGTGCAAAGTTAATTGTCGATGCACGAACACTCGCCGCACAACTGAAAGATGCCATCACTTTCGCCTACAGCGATGGCGCTCGACGCCTCTCGCTTGCAACGAGCAGCTAACCAACATCAAGTTCAGCCATTTGACTGTTTTCACAACCTCAGCATCCATAATAGTCGACAAATTCATGAAGATTCAACGCAAGCTACTGCTCTTGACCGCTGTTCCAACCGCCATGGTGGTCATGCTTTCGGCAATTATGATAGAGCAGCAGGTGCGCGTGGTCAGCAAAACTCGGAACGCGATCGCGATTCATGCGTTTTTAGAGCCGCTTTCGACGGTGGCACTGTCTGTGCAAGAGGAGCGGCGTCAAGCAAGCAAGCTATTGGCGGATACCCAGCACCCAAACGATAACGACTTGCGGTCCAGCGCCGAGAAAGTTGATTACGAAGTTTCTCTGATCCCATTCGCGTCTTTGGCCGCGCGTCCAAGTCTACAGACCGCTTTGACCAACTTTCAAGAAGATTATGCGTCCGTTAAAAGCAATCGACGATCCGTTCTATCACACACTCCTGACGAAACTCAAACACTCGACGCATACAACTCCTTGAACCGAAGCCTCCTACAGCTGCTGTGGGAGGTTATCAAATCCGCCGACGACATCACCTGCCGAGTTGAGGAATCTTCGTTGTGGCATTTGCTGAACTGTATCGAGTATTCGGGGCGGGAGCGGGATATCATCAACGGAGTATTGAGTCAACAGACGCTCTCCATTGCATCGTTCAAAGCTTGGCAAGCCGTACAACTCGAACAGAATCTCCATCTGCTCGAAGTCGCGGGCGCAAGCCTGAATCTAGAGTTAGTTGCTGAGCTAAAGGCGTTTACCGAGAGCGAATGCAATCAGAATCTCGCACGCATGCGAAGCGAAGTAGAATCTATGGTACGCGGAAAAACAGTGGATTTGACCGTCGCTGATTGGGACTTTGCAGCCGTTGCCCGCCTAAATGGGCTGAAGTCCTTATTTAATGACCACAGTCAAAATCTCGCAAACAATACTACCGAACGATTCCTTGCTAGCAAGAAGACATTGATCTTTCTGATCAGTTCATTGATTGGCACCGTCTTACTGACCACGATATTTAGCTTCAGCTTTTGTCACTACCAGTTCATAAAGCCGCTCAAGCGTCTAACGTCTGTCGCTAACCACCTTGCTGCCGGCGATATCAACTGCGAACTTCTAACGCCTCGCAATGACGAGATTGGTGAGGTGTTGTTAGCGGTGGGAAAGGTTCGCAGCGTTCTAAATCGTCTGCAAGAAGAGGTCTCCGCACAGATATCGCATGCTGAGCAAGGGAAACTCGTTTGTCGTTGCGACGTCGCACAGTTCGAAGGTACCTATCGTCAGTTAGCTGGTGCGATGAACAAATTGAATGAGTCTCTCACGACGATCAATAGGGAGATTTTGGCGGTGATCACGGCGATTGGAGCAGGAGATTTGACCAAGCGTCTAACTGGATCTTATGAAGGCGACTCAGCTGAGATGCAAAACGGATTGAATTCAGCAATTGACCGAATCGCAGACACGCTTTCACGTGTGCGTAACAGCAATCGCGAAGCCTACACTACGTCTGACAATGTTGAACAGTACAGCCAAACCGTTGCTCGTAATGCAACGGAACAGGCCGCGGCATTGGTTGAGATTGCGAGCAGTCTCGAAGAAATGACGGCGATGACGAGGCAGTCCGCGGAAAGCGCACGCACGGCTAAGGTCGTCTCCGAAAGCACTCGCGAATCCTCGAATCGAGGAGCAAAGCAGGTTCGTGAATTAGTATTGGCAATTGAGCGAATCAAGAAAGTCGGTGACGAGCAGACCACTATTCTAAAGACCATTGATGACATCGCGTTTCAAACGAATCTACTTGCTCTTAACGCTGCAGTGGAAGCCGCTCGCGCAGGCGAGGCAGGCAAAGGCTTTGCCGTCGTAGCGGATGAAGTCCGCAACTTGGCACTGCGCAGCGCCGAGGCAGCAAACACCACCGCTCGCATGACCCAGCAGTCACTTTCGGAAACTGCAATTGGTGTCAATCTAGCAAATGAAGTATCCCAAATCCTAACTGAGATCTGCACGTGGGCCGAACGCAGCAGTGAGTGTATCAAGGAGATTGCTTCGGCCAGCAGCGAGCAGGCCCAAGGCATCGAGCAAATTAGCAGCTCTGTCACCCAACTCGACAGCGCGCTGCAGGAATCAGCAGCGGAAAGCGGTGAGACCTCTGAAGAAGCGGTTCGTATGCGCGTCCGCCTGAGCGAACTTGACCAACTCTTAACCGCCTTCGATTTCGGCGACGAGCCAACTGTTGCCGCAATGCCAGAAAAGAAATCATTCCAAAGCGCACCTTTCCGCGAACGCGAACGTCCAAGGCAGGAACGCTGGACGAAACGCACTGCGGATGAGCTGATACCGTTTGACTCCAAAGATTTTGCTGACTTCTAGCCAAGTCGACAATAACGATTCATTGCCACTAATAGTCGTGCTTTTTTCGCCCCCAAATGTCACAGATCGAAAGCTAAAAAATTAATCCTCTAACTACATAACACCAAAGCCGTCTATCGTGAAAATCAGTGAAGAGACCTTCGCGAAATTTGCTAGTTTAATTTCCTCGATCGCAGGAATTGAGTTAGCATTTAACCGTGAAAAGATGTTCGTCAATCGAATCTCCTCGCGACTGTCCGCTCTCAACATCAAAACTTTTGAAGAGTACTACGGCGTCGTATCGTGCGACAATCAGCGCGCGGAGCGTCAGGCACTCATCGATTCTGTCACGACTCACTTCACCTCTTTTTTTCGAGACGAGAGCCAATTTACCCACGTTCGCTCTGAACTGGTAAAGCTCTTCAATAGCGGTCAACGCAGAATAAGGCTGTGGTCCGCTGCGTGCAGCAGTGGCGAAGAGCCGTATTCATTAGCGATCGTAGCTCTGGAAGCCGCAGTCCAGGCCGGCGTCGAAAACCCAGACATCCGTGTACTCGCGACAGATATTTCTTACCGAGTTCTAAAAGACGCTTACAGCGGCTGGTTCCCTGTCGCTTCACTGAAAAAACTCTCTGCGGCGCATCGTACTTTCTTTGAGACAACTTCAACGCAATGCGAGGTTACCGGCGAACCATTGGTCCGAGTCAGTAAGCAGTTGCGAGATATTGTGATCTTCCGAAAAGTTAATCTGTGTAAACAACCGCTGGAGGTTCCATCAGGAATCGACATCATCTTCTGCCGCAACGTCTTATTGTATTTCAATGTCGAAAAACAGAAACAGATACTCTGCAAGGTTGCTGACAAATTGAATCCGGGTGGTTTTGTCTACGTCGGCGCATCGGAACAGGTACGAGCCTATTTACCGCACTTAAAGTCCGTTCGCGCCTGTGTGTTCCGTAAGCCTATTGACATTTGTCAGCCTGAGATATTGTTGCCTAGCCTCCCGCCTCATACAAAACATCTGGTCATCCAGAACAGCTACAAACAGTCCGTCAATTTAGAAGCCAACCCATGCAACTGATTGATTCAACAGACTACCAAAAACATTTTCATCGAGCAAACATATGAGTTCTGAACGCACCCGAAAGTACATCTTGGTTGTAGAGGATTCGCTAGCTGATCGAGAGGTTACCTCGAGTTTTCTAACAGAGTGCGGTTGCGAAGTGCGCTGCGTTGAAGACGCTTTTCAAGCGCGCGAAGAGATCGCGAAGGAAGATCCGGCTTTGATCGTTCTCGATATCGAGCTACCGAGAATGTCAGGTGGCGAATTTCTTGGACACCTAATGCGCCACCACCCTCTTCCCGTGATAGTTGTGACTCGCGGCAACTTCCAGGATTCAACGAAATTCGAAAAGTACCAATCCCTGGGCGCTGTCAGTACTCTGTATAAACCGACATCGCTTGACGATTGCTCACGTTTTGGCTCTGAATTGCTTCAGGTAGTTCAGATGATACAAAGCTTCACAAGCTGCTCGCGGGACCGGCCACGCCGCGGCCCGTCTACGACCTACGCAAAGAACCCGACCCCGAACGAGCCTCGAACTGCACAGAATTCTTTCACAACAGATTCCTTGGTCGTCGCTCTAGGTGCAAGTTCCGGTGGTCCAATCGCGCTGAGTGAAGTAGTGCGGCACTTTCCCGCCAAATCCCCACCAATACTCATAGCCCAACACATTTCAGACCGATTTCTCCCGAAGTTGGTGCAGGGCCTTCGTCGCTTAACAGATATGGAAGTAAATATTGCGGAGGAGGGCGATCTTATAGCTTGGGGTAACATTTATGTCGCGCCCCCAGAACATCACATGGAAATTGATTGCACAGGCAGGGTAAGGATCCTTTCAACAGTGCCGACGGATAGATTCACCCCGAGCGTGAACGTGTTATTCAACTCGCTTGTACGCTACCCTAATGTAGTTGTTATCGCTGCCCTGTTGACTGGAATGGGAAGTGACGGTGCAGACGGTTTGCTGCGATTGCGTCAGGCCGGCGCGCTCACGATCGCTCAAAATCGAGAGACTTGCGCAGTGTTTGGAATGCCTGGAAGGGCAATCGAAATTGGAGCTGCGGAACACGTGCTGAAACTCTCAGAAATTGGACCAAGAATCAATCACCATATTGAGCTTCATAGTAATCGGAAGAATCGAAACCTCAGAACTAGTGAACTCGCCCAAAATTTCGCTAAGTAGAAAATCGTTCAAGGTTGACTCCCAAGTACAAAGTTGCCATCCGAGGATAAACGTGAATACATTAGTTGTTGATGACTCAAGCTTGATTCGCTGCGTAATTCGTCGGGCGCTCGTGGAACTTGGTGTTCCCGTCTGCGACGAAGCCTGTGACGCAACGCAAGCGATCGAAATGATCGGGGAAACTCGATATCATCTGGCGATTATAGACTGGAATATGCCGGGGATTAGCGGTCTGGAGGTGATCCGCGCGTTACGTGCGTCCGGTAACAAGTGCCCGATCGTGATGCAGTCCACAAATGCGACCAAAGGACACATCATGGAAGCACTACAAATGGGCGCCAACGATTATATTCTCAAGCCATTTAATACAGCCGATTTGGTTGCAAAGTTGGAGGTACATGTTTGCAATGCTGCCATGGTCGCACTCTAATCGATTTTCAAGCAGTTTTATCAATTAGGTTCCAGGAAACGAAGACAGCAACATGATCGCCCTCATTGCAGATGATTCTGGAGTAATTCGTACTGTCATCAAACGAGCACTCAACTTGCTGGGCGTTACGGAAACGCACGAAGCAGCCGACGGCCGCCAAGCAATTCAAATGATTGAAGAGACTTCGTACGACTTGATCGTTACCGATTGGAACATGCCTCACAAATCGGGCTTGGACGTCATCAAGGCGGCTCGCGCAGCTGGCTTTGCTTGTCCAATTATCATGCAGACAACGGATTCAGATCGATCCAAAGTAATGTTCGCTATCGCGGCCGGCGTGAACGATTACATATTGAAGCCGTTCGATTCGGACGAAATGAAGTTCAAGCTGGAGCGCCATGTAGCCCGAGCTCATCAATTGGCGTCCATAACTCGCTAAAGCATCAGCGTACCGTTCTAGTTGGCTATGGGTTGGCTAAGTGAGGCTTTGACAATGCGCTTGTCATTGCGAACAAAAATACTCTTCTCTGCAAAAGCTGGATGTGACCAGCAAACACCTCCGCGTTGCGGCAACTGTGTCTTGGTGGGTTCTATCAACTGAGTTCGATCTAGTATCTTCAGTCCTGCCGGCGACAAATTCGCGATCAGCAGTTCTCCGCGTTCATTGAACATCCACACCATGTCCGTGTTGGCTTGGCGAACCATATGAATGGTGGCCCAGCGCGATTTCGGTACCGCAGCTAAATTTTCCCACACCCGCTCTCCCGTAAAAGCATTAAGACAGCGCACTTGACCGTAGCTGTCGACACCGTACACGAAATCGCCATCAAGAATCGGCGTGCCAATCATCGCATGCAACGCTGCGGTATTCTGTTCATCCCTGCCCACGGCGCGCCAAATTACGCTGGATGTCAGTTCATTTTTAGGCACACTGACCATCAGCGATCCGTCGTAGAAACTCGATACGAACAGTCGTTCACCGTCGAGGGTTGGTGTAGCAATTCCTATGGGCATATTGCGTGGAAGCATCGGGTGCGCCCAATGTACTTTACCAGTGAGCGGGTCAAGCCCAGAGAGGCTCTCACCGGTCCAGCACACCAAAACATCTTGACCCGCTTGCTTAATAACAATCGGGGAGGAGTAACCGGCCCGCTCATTTAAAGCTTGCCACACTTCTTCGCCATCCGCCTTGTTGAACGCGACCATACAAGCGGTGTCAGCACCAGCGACCTGAAGTACAACCAACCCCTTGTAGATGAGCGGCGAGGATGCGATGCCCCAATCTGGCATCCGAATCTCGTATTCAATTCGAAGGTCGTGATCCCATATCACCTTACCTGTCATCGCATCAAGGCAGTGAAAGTGGCCCATCGACCCCACTGCATACGCCTTGCCGTCATCAATCGTGACACTCGCCCGCGGCCCGGCGGCGTAACTGACGGTATAGCGCGCGGGATAGGAATGCACCCAAACTTCTTTTCCATCTGAAGAGTCCAAGCAGATCACGCGCTCATCCGAATCCGTTCGATCCATCACATAGACTTTGCCACCCGCGACAGTTGGTCCGCAGTAACCCGATCCGATTTCGGTCGACCAAACCAAAGGCATTTTACCTTCGGGTAGCTCATCGATGATGCCTTCAGCGTGCCAAACACCATCGCGTTGCGGACCACGCCACTGCGGCCAATCTTCCGCACATGCAGTGGTTATCAGTCCAAGGACTAGCGCCGTAAAGAACGGCAACTTAAGCGAAACTGTTCGGATCATTTAGAGTTCCTATCGACAAGCGAATAGTAGCGAGCAGACTAGCAGCACAACTCAGAAACGACTTCCTTCCCGGCACTGCTCTAAACTACCACGAAAGCGGCGCGGTGTCTAAGTCGCACGACGCCCACAAACGAAACTAGGCAGGCGTTTTCGCCTGCCTCCGTTGAGCAAAGAAGTTGCGCGCGAGCGCCGGAGTTTCGTTGCCGCGCTGCGTTTTCGTTGCTGCGCAGTGGAAGTACTCCGTGCTGCGCAGTGGAAGCACTCAGTGCTGCGCAAAGAGTGGCAACTTAACAAGCGATCCGCGTGGG
Organism: Pirellulaceae bacterium; assembly: GCA_041742175.1. GTDB lineage: Bacteria > Planctomycetota > Planctomycetia > Pirellulales > Pirellulaceae > Aureliella. The sequence goes on along the minus strand of JBGSJB010000279.1, from coordinate 113 downwards.
TTATTTCTTGCGATGGCGAATACGTGCACGCATACGGCGTTTCTTGCGACCGATCTTCCTTCTACCTTTGCCCGTCTTCTTCACGCCCACGAGGTTCTCTCCAGCATTCAACT
>JBGSJB010000278.1:0-8469 GCA_041742175.1 Pirellulaceae bacterium | reverse complement strand
GGAAAAAACCAGACTGATCGAAACCTACAAGCAACTGGTTAGTGATTCGAAACTTCCGAAGCCTGACGAGTCGTTGGGTCGCGCCGTGTTCGCAAAGACTTGCCAGCGTTGTCATATGTTGTACGGCGTGGGGCAGAACATCGGCCCTGATCTAACCGGTTCGAATCGCGCGAACCTCGATTACTTACTCGAGAACATTGTCGATCCAAGCGCAGTGATGGCCAATGAGTATCGGCAATCGATTTTGTTGACCGATAGCGGCCAAGTCATTACGGGCATTGTGCGCAGCGAGACGGAGAAGGCGGTCACGGTGCAAACGGCTGAGGCGACCGTAGTCGTACCGAAAGAAGAGATTGAACGTCGCATGGTCAGCGAGCAATCAATGATGCCGGATGATCAACTGAGTCAATTCAGCGATCACGAAAAGCGGTCGTTGATCGCTTACCTGCGCGCCAAGTCGCAGACGCCGTTACGCGCGACGGTGGAGAATGCGACGCAATTGTTCAACGGAAAAGATCTCACCGGTTGGACCGGCAACCCTGAACTGTGGTCGGTGAAAGAGGGCGCAATTGTCGGCAAGTCGAATGGGCTGAAGCAGAATGAGTTTTTGGTTAGTGATCTTTTGGCGGGCGATTTCAAGTTGACGATGGAAATCATGCTGGTGGATAACAAAGGAAACAGCGGTGTGCAATTCCGCAGTGCGGCGCGTGCCGATGGTTCCGTTGAAGGTTATCAAGCGGATGTTGGCGAAGGTTGGTGGGGCAAGTTGTATGAGGAGCATGGTCGCGCATTGCTGTGGGACAAGAGCGGCGAAGTGCACGTGAAGCTTGGTGAGTGTAATACGTACGTGATTGAAGCGACTGGATCGCAGATCAAGACAAGCATCAACGGCGCGACGTGTGTGAATCTGGATGATCCGCAAGGCAGACGCGAGGGCATCTTCGCTTTGCAATTGCATTCTGGCGGCCCGACAGAAGTTAGATTCCGGAATGTACAATTGGCTTTGCCGGAAACTTCAAACCAGTAACACACCTCGCGCAGCACTTCGATTCATGGCTCAAAAAAAAAGAAAGCCGACTAAAAGAGGTTCCGCTAGCAACGCATCAGACACGCGACAAACACCTGCGAAAGCAAGTCTTTGGATGCTGTTCATTGTTGGCGTATCGGCAATTGCGTTGCTCGGTGGGATTGCCGCCTTTGCACTTCAGGGGTCGCAGCGCGTCCGCACGATTCGGCAAAGTTCGCGATCAGAATCGCAGGAATTGGGTAATCGCGAAGTAACTGAGGGTAGCAACAAGAGCGAACCGCAGGCGCGCTACTTCAGCAGTGGCAATTTGACCTTGGTGTGGGACAAGATCAAGCCCAAGGTGCGGCAGTTGGTGACTCCCACTGCTTCGTCAAGCAATATTGCAAAGAGCGACTTCGCGGGGTCGCAAAGTTGTGTCGAATGTCACAAAGAGAACTTTGCAAACTGGTCTGAGCATCCGCATCGTTGGATGAACGCAGAAGCGACTGCTGAAACTGTGAAAGGCGAGTTTTCTGAACGTGCTGAGCTACGGTATCGGGGCGGTGTTGCGAAGTTCTATCAGGCGGGTGGAAAGTATCGCATGCGCTACGACAGAGCCGATTTGCATCGCGAGTATGAAATTACGCAGACAATCGGATCGCGTTTTTATCAGTATTATGTCGGCAAAGGCATTCTCGGTCCGGAAGCGCAAGGGCATGATTACTACGGCAAGGATCATGTCTTGCCCTTCGGCTTCTGGTTGGAAAGACGAGCTTGGGTACCTATTGTCCACGTGGCTGACGAATTGCCTGAAGGTGACCGGTGGGAATCGGTTGAGACGGTGAAGCCGCCGGAAGGTACATTGCATGGAACGGAAGGAGTTGGGCGGTCGCGGGGCGTGTTCGATCCCAGTCAAGAACTCGGATTGACCTATGCGACGTCATGCAATTTTTGCCACACGACGTTTCCGCTGGCGGATATGTTTGTTCGAATGCCCGATCAGATGGGCGCGGTACTACCGCAGCGAATTTTGTTCGAGCTGAGTCAGTATGTTGCTGAATCGCACCCGCAGATATTTGATGGTTCTGAGCCAGCGGAGAAGGTGACTTCGGAGGCTATCGAAGCGCTGACAGCGAAGTTTATTGCGTTCGATGCTCGAGATGAAGCCGCGTCGTTGGGGGTGACCTGTGAAGCGTGTCACCTTGGATGCCTCGAGCATGTGAAGCAACCGACGATCAAGCCTTCGTTTACTCCGTTGAGTCCGCGGCTGTTGACCTTTAACGAAGATCCTGCGGTGGATCGAGGTCGTCAGCAGACGAACTTAAATGCAATCTGTGCTCGCTGTCACACTGGATCCCGACCAACCTATGCGGCTGGGATGTCGACATGGAATTCGACTGAGCATTCGGATGCAATGCGAGGATCTTGTTACAGCAAACTGACTTGTGTTCATTGTCATGACCCGCATAAGGCAACAGGCAAGGTTTGGCCGAAGACACCTGAGCAGGATGATGCTTCTTGTTTGCATTGTCATGAGAAGTTTTCGAAGGCGGATGTTCGAAAGTTGCATACGCATCATGCGAGCGGCAGCGCTGGTGACCGCTGCATGAACTGTCACATGCCGCACTTGAACGAAGGCATGCAAGACGTCGTTCGAACGCACACGATTTTTTCGCCAACGCAGCCGGCTATGATCGCTGCTGGTCAGCCGAACGCTTGCAACCTTTGCCACTTGGATAAACCTATTGATTGGACGCTCGAATATTTGCAGAGCTGGTATGGGCGGACTTATGCTGAAGCGGACATTCGCAAATACTACCCGAGTCGCGAAGAAGCGGTCGGTTCAATGTGGTTGAAACACTCGCATCCGGCCACGCGGTTAACTGCAGTTGCTGCGTTCGCTCGGCAGGGTGCTCGTTGGGGGTTACCTGAAATGTTGCCGCTGCTGAACGACGCTTATTTGCTCAACCGGCAGTTCGCGCAGACCAGCATCGAAGACCTACTCAACCGGAAACTCGACGAAGCGGTTGGTTACTGGTATCACATGGATAAGCTGGAACGCGAGGCATTGAGGTTGCAACTGGAAGAGCTGATTAAGTAAGCCTCGCTACGAGCAAATGATCATTCGGTCACCTTTGGAATGAGCTGTAAGGCCGCAGATGGCGAGCAAACAATCGCGAAGCAAAGAAAGTAGGAAGTTGCGTGCGAGTGGGCGGTCGCGGGCAAGTTCGTCGACATCGTCGACTGTCAAGCGATTCGCATTGGTCTGGCGCACTGCGATCATAGGCAGTATCGCGTTCGTAGTTGTCATTCTGATGGCAACCCTTTTTTGGCCATTGCCTCCGGAAAACAGCGCGGACGATGCGAGTTCCATTTCAACCGGCGAAGTGCTGCAGCTCAAAGCGCAAGAACAACCGGCCGAGCTGGATCGAGCGCGAGTTTGGTTGGATGACGTTACGCTGCCTGAGCCTCAGCCAATTGAATACGATTCCGTTCAGCGCGAGTTGCGAGAAGCGATTGAGGACTTGGTAGCGCTCTATCAAGATGATTACAAAGCGCAGCATTTGGCGGGGTTGGTTTACGCGCAGTTGAAGCAGTCGACCTTGGCCGAGAAAGCCTTTAGGAACAGTATCGCCTCGAACGCAACCGACGTGCAGATCCGCATCGACTTGGCCAAGGAACTGATGCAGACTGGACGAGACGACGAGGCTTTGCTGGTGCTTCATCCCGTAGTCGAGCGGGGCGGGAAGTCCAGCGAATACACGTTGCTTCATGCGGAATTGCAGACAAGAGTTGGGCGGTTGGATGAAGCGATAGCAACGCTAGCAGCAGCTACAAAGCACTTTCACGCTTCGGCTAAACATTGGCTACAGATTGGCAAACTACGGTTTCAAGCTGGTGACTACACGACGGCTGAGGAGGACATTCGCAAAAGCATTGAACTGGATCGCGGTGATGAACAAGCGTGGCTGGCATTGTGTCAGGTGCTGGCAGCTAGAAAGGCTTCAGCGGAGCTTGGTGAGGCGAGAAAAGAGTTCGAGTTGCTGAGAGCGAAGAACGCAAAGTTATCGCGAGGGTTTGAAGAGGTTCACTTGCAGACGCTCCGCCGGTTTGCGGTAAGTAGTCTGCGTTCCATGGGTTTGATTTACTTTGAACATCAAGCCTTTGAGCCGGCGCTTAGGCGGTTTCGTCGTGCGTTGAAGTTAGAACCACGTGACTTGCCAACGCTGAATGCGCTGGCCGCCTACTACCGTCGGCTCGGCAAGCTAGAACTCGCTTGCGAAACGAATCGTGCGATTTTGTTCATCGCGAATGATGACTACGTAAACTTCACGAATCTCGCGAGTTTGAGTATGGAGTGCAATGAGGTCGCGCGTGCCGAAGCGGTCTTGAGACTGGCTTCAGAACGAGCGGTTGCACCCGAGCGGTCGCATCTGAATTTGGCTAAGTTCTTGATGATGGTGAACAAGCCGCAGCAGGCGGTGGCGCCTGCGAGGCTTGCTGTTGCTGCAGACCATTCGGCTGAAGCGACGACTGTGCTCGCTCAGGCGATTGCATCGACAAATGGCAACGCCGAGGCGGGTTCCCTCCAGTCGAACCAAGGGGGTTTCTAACGATGACAAAGCACTTTGGAACTCGATGGCTGGTTGTAATTCTCGTGGGCGTATTAGCGACAAGCTTGCTAATGGATGCCATTTTCTCTCAAGAGCCCACAGCCATACGATTCGCGGACTGGACGGATCGCGCGGGAGTCGACTTTAGGCACACCGATGGTAGCAGCGGGCAGCATTTCATCGTTGAGTCGGTTGTTTGTGGAGTGGCGCTATTTGACTATGACAATGACGGCTGGATCGACATCTATTTCTTGAATGGTGCACCGCTGAAGGGGACGGTTGTGGACCGGCCACCGACCAACAAGCTCTATCGGAATAAGGGTGATTTTACTTTTCAAGATGTGACTGAAGCTGCGGGTGTGGGCGACCTGGGTTATGGGTTAGGCGTTGTCGCTGCGGACTATGACCAAGATGGCGACGACGATCTCTACATCACCAACTTTGGTGAAAACGTTTTTTACCTAAACAATGGAGACGGTACGTTCACGATGGCAACTCACCAGGCCGGGCTTGCTATGGCTCCGAAGTTTGGTGCGGGTTGTTCATTTGTCGACATCGATAACGATGGTGACTTGGACCTGTATGCTGCGAGCTATGTGAAATTCGACTACGACCAGCATAGAGCTCGCATGATTGGCAAGCATCAGTTCCATCCAGGCCCGACCGACTACCCACCAAGTGCTGATAATCTGTTCCGCAATCTCGGAGATGGCACGTTTCAAGATATCAGTCAAGCATCTGGCATCGCTTCGATCGCCACTTCAAGCATGGGGGTGTTGGCAGCGGACGTTGACGATGACGGAGATAGCGACTTGTTTGTCGTGAACGACCAAATGCCTAACTCGCTTTGGATTAATGACGGACAGGGGAATTTCACTGAGCAGGGAATTGTGGCAGGAGTGGCTTTCGATCGAAACGGCAAGCCGGATGGAAATATGGGTGTCGAGATTGGCGACTTCGATGGCGATGGCTTGATCGACTTGTTCACTACGACTTATCAGGACGAGATGCCGGTGCTGTATAGAAACCTTGGCGGTGGCGTTTTCATGGATGCAACCAACATCGCACGCATTGATAACCGCCTGTTTCCGCATGTCAGTTGGGGCTGTGGTTTGTTCGACTTTGACAATGACATGGACTTGGATCTGTACGTCGCGTGCGGGCACTTCATGGACAATATCCAGTACATCGATGATCGCACCAGTGTCCGAGTTAAGAACTACCTGTTGCAGAATGACGGCAAGGGACGATTCACGAACGTCACCGCAGCGGCTGGCGAGGGCATGGCGATTGTAGAAAGCAGCCGAGGAGCTGCGTTTGGCGATCTCGACAATGACGGCGACGTGGACGCCGTGATTTTGAACGTGAACGCTAAAGCGTCCATTTTGCGAAATGAGACCGAGAACGCGCACCAGTCTTTGAGCTTTGAGTTGGTTGGGCAGTCTGCGAATCGGTCTGCGATCGGAGCCAAGTTGCGGCTGAAAGTTGGCGATCGCGAGCAGTGCGCAGAAGTGCTCGCTGGCAGAGGTTATCAAAGTCACTATGGTTCGCGCCAGCACTTTGGTATCGGCAGGGCTGACTCGGCAGCGGAACTTTCACTGGAGATTTGCTGGCCAGGTGGGCAAAGCGAGACTTTGACGTTCGATGTGTTAACAAAACTACACAAAATCGTGGAAACCCGGAGTCGCTCGGGTGATTCCGGTCGCCCTAATTAGCTTGCGGACTCTTTCGGCCCCCTAGACGCCACTTTACCGCCCGTCGTTTTCACGTTCGCAATTGACACGCTGCTTAATTCCTTTACTATGGAACGGTGAACTGTTGCCGCTTACTGGGGCAAACGAGGTTCGGCTTGTCATATTTCTTTTCGTTCCAGGGGTTTAGGGTAAATGCTTAATCATCATGCGCGCCGGAAGATGTGCAGAGCGTTAGGTTTCACGCTCGTCGAGTTATTGGTCGTTATCGCAATTATCGGAATTTTGGTGGGCTTGTTGCTGCCAGCGGTTCAGGCGGCGCGCGAGGCGGCGCGTCGCATGCAATGCAGCAACAATTTGAAGCAAACTGGCTTGGCACTTCACAACTACGAAGCCAGTTACAAGCGATTTCCAGCGCATCAGATCGGCTCGGGGCACTTGAATGCTCTGGGGCAACGTGGGGTCTATTCGGGTTGGCATGCAATGCTGCCTTACCTCGAGCAAACGCCGCTGTACCAGCAAGTTGAAAGCTTTCAGAACGTTCCTTGGGGTGCGAACGCAGCACAAGTAACGGTTCTTTCAACGCCACTTCCATTCTTGATGTGCCCAAGCGATTCGGGTGACCAAAGTCCGAACCAACCTGCGCGCACGCGGACGTTGTGCAGTTATGCGTTCTGTACAGGTGACAACTACGCTTCGTCCCAAACGTTTCCCGGAGAACGAAACAACGCGACCGAGTCGGCTAGAAAATTGCCGATCAACAATCGCGGTATCTTCGGACGTTGGAATTTTCCTAGCATTGCTCAGATCACCGACGGTACGAGCAACACGATCGCACTGGCTGAGCGTCAGCGACCTGCCGATGCCGCCGGCAAAGGGATGGTAACGGCGATTGCGGGAACACCGGCTACTTTGATTCCGCTTGTTTGTCGCGCTACGTTCAATGGTCGCCAATACTTGGATCCGGCTGCTGTGCCTAGCAACGACACGAGCGTTGGGTACCGAGGATTTGGTGGCAACGTGTTCTTCGCTGCGATGACTACGATTCTTCCTCCGAACTCTGCATCGTGCTTTATCGCGGAAGGTGGAATCTCTTACCACTTAACGAATGGTATTTGGTCAGCGGGCAGTGAGCACACTGGCGGTATTCAAGTTGCGTTGGCGGACGGAAGCGTTCGTTTCATAAGCGATTCTATCGATTCGGGAAATCTCTCAGTGGTTGCGCCAGCCGCGAACGGCGGGGGCCTCAGTCCGTATGGAGTATGGGGCGCGATGGGAACCAAGTCCGCGGGCGAAGTTGCTTCAATCCCAGATTGATGATGAAGCAAACGTTTGATAGTGGCAGCTACAGGGGGCTAAGTGATTTCATTTAGCCCCATTTCTATGAACCAAGTAATCGGAGAGAAGATGACCCGTTTCTTTTTGGCCAGTATGCTCTGTTTCCTCCTGCTTGGATGTGGCGGTGGCTCATCTGACGGTCCAAGAACGGTGAATGCGTCGGGCGTTGTCACCTTGGACGGAGTGCCAGTTGAAAAGGCTCAGGTAGTCTTTATCGATGACGCCAACCAGTATCCAGCTTTCAGCCCCACAGACTCTCAGGGCAAGTTCTCGTTGCGACTTTCAGAAGACAAGATGGGTGCCGTTCCCGGTCCCTACAAGATTCAAGTCACGAAGACCATCCTAGACGCTGGCGAAGGCGCGGAGGTCAGTCTGAAATATGGACTACCGAAAAAGTACAGCACCTACTTGCAATCGGGCTTAACTTACACCGTTCCCGAAAACGGCACCTCGGATATCAAGCTTGAGCTGACATCCAAGTAACAGCCTGTTCGCGCAACAGTCGAATTTGCGTTGCCTAGAAACGAAAACTGCTTCAGCGAAAGTGCTGAAGCAGTCTTCGAGTAGGAAGTTTTGAGCGGACTGCGATGACTAAACCGCAGCTTCTTGCATCATCTTTTTGCGAACCTTCATGAGCAGTGCTTTGGTCGCTCGAATCCCAGCGTACTCGTCGAGTCGACTGCCTTCGTATTCGATGCCGACCCAGCCTTTGTAGCCTGCATCGGTGACGATCTTCATCATCTTGTAGTAATCCGTCTTCGTTTCGTTCCCTTGCTCGTCGAAGTCGTGAGTCTTGGCGCTCACTGCTTTGGCGTAAGGC
>JBGSJB010000277.1:0-8183 GCA_041742175.1 Pirellulaceae bacterium | reverse complement strand
CACTCCAATCCGAAACACGAGCCTGGGCTTGCGATGTCAACGAAACTCAACGCGGCGTCGACTGGCAAATGAAAATCGACGACGCGAGAATGAAACTGACCTCGGTCTACCCGAAGATTAAGCTGTGACGCAGCACTAGTTTATTTTGTGATAGAAGCGAGTGTAGCCAGTTCATTTGCATTAAGTGCGCGATCAAATACCGCTACGCCGCCGATCCAGCCTGTGAAGCCAACACCGCGCGAGCTGTGGATGACGCGACCGATAGTAAAGGGTCCGCCGCTTTCCGCATCCTTCGGCGAATAAAGATCGTGCGGATACCACCAAGGATTTAGACGCAACGCGACGAGCTCGCGGTCGACTTCTTTGTCGTTTTGCAAGGTGACGTCAATCTTGGTGAATCGATACTCTCGGTGTTCCACCCGCCGCCCAGCGGACTCGCGAATGACTTTGACGCTCAGCGGTTCATCTTCGGGTGGGTTATAGTATTGGTCCTTGGGGAACGTTTCGTCTTCACTATTTTGTTTACCTGGCAGTCTCGCATAGTGGCCCTGCATATAAGCGTTGTAGGCAGACGAGATAAGTTTGTCGTTCTTCGGACTGTCGAGCCAGCGATCTCCCGATACGCCATTCAGCCAACCGGTGAGTTCGTCTTTCGCGTGGTCAAAAGTCATTGCGAAGCATTGCCAGGATCGATCGAGCTCTTCAATGGGTGAATCGCCGGATACTTCGGGAGATTGCGCGAGCGAATTGCACTTGTGCAAAGCGTACCTGTTGCGGAATGAACTTGCACCGTTCTCCGAAACATGCCCACAGGCGCTGCCTTGTTTGTTTAGTCCAGCGAATAGAGCGTATTGCCGCTGGCCGCGTTCGATCTTCGCGATCCCGGCTGTTTCAGTTTGCTGTAAGTCGGTTCCCTCATGCCAGATACCAGCTAGCGCATGGTTCCCGCTTTCGCGAATTGCCCAAACGACGACTGACACCGACTTGCCCGCACCCTTGATGTCGAGCGGAGTGTCGTGCAATCGCCGGCGCGGCACACACAGAAAGGGTCGGAAGTCGGGATCTGTTTCCTTCCTGATGCGGATAGCATTTCCGAATGGCCCGCGACCAAGTTGCGGAAAATCAGCATAAGTCGCTTCACGCCCCGTCCCCCAATAGTCTTTGACATAGTTGCCGGCATCCAGCGCATATTCGTTTGTCGCTCCAGCGGGTGCGTGGGCGATGAAGCGACATTGGCCATCCGGCTCGCGCTTAGAAAAATCCCAGAGAGCAACGAGCCCCGGAGTACTGGTTACGATCTCGACATTGGTGGATGGCTTATCTGCATTGGCATAGTTTGCACCATTCACGATGAAAGTCAAAACGACAAGAAGAGTCTTCATAATATTTTCCAACTGCTGAGACTGAGTCGCTTGTATAGTTTGATTACGAAGCGTCGATACTCTACTTACTGCCCGACTTTACTTACTGCCAGCGTGGATTGGTTGAACCGTTGTGCGGATGGGGCGTTGATCCGACGTATGCTCGTTATCTGGGAAATCTCCTTCACGAACAATTATATCCGATTTCAGTTCCCATTGCTTTGCTGCACCAGCGGCGAAAGAAAAGTCGAGCATTGAATCAGGATAGTCATCTTTGCCGTCGCTGTTGCGGTCGGCCCAGTTCGTGTCGACCATCGGATTCGGCTGAATCCATTGCCACGTTTCGTCGTTTAAGAATAGATCAAATGCCTGATTGCCTTTTCGAGTTGGGATATTGTAGTCGAAGTTGTTATGCTATCGAACTGATTGGGGCTCAACTCGCTCAGCAAGGAATGCATGCGGTCTTGTTTATAGAAGCGATCGATGTTGTCGCTAACGGCTCTGGTCGCGTGTTTGTAGCTTTCATATGGCTGTCGGCTGACCTCCTCTGATTTATCGCTCTTGCAAAGCTCACATTGGGTGCGTTCTAATCGCCGTTTCCTTAACGGCTCATGCTTTGCTAACAGTTACAATCCACCACTCAACCATTACTAAAAATTGGCAGAATCTGCTTGCCCCCCTCCCCCATTGCACATGCTACATTCAACGCACTACCCGTTTGCGGACGGACTGGTTGTCATCTGCGTCTAAACTTGCAGGAGTGAGAAATCGCAGAACGGCACCCATTGAATTGCTTTTGGCTACACTCATAAGGAAATCCAAAAATGTTTCGTTCGCGAGAATTCGTCCTCTCACATGCTTCAAGGTTTTTACTAATATTCGTGCCGCTACTCAGCTCCGGGAGTTTATCCTTTAGCCAACAGAACTGGCCAGTCGGCGTTCCCTATCCGTCGATCTATCCTGCATGGCCAAATCCTGATGTCACCGTAATCGGGATTGGGACTCTAGCGAGTCCTTGCATTTCCCAATGGGTCGACAACCAGTTTGCAGCAACTGAAACAGTTTATGAATTTTCATATGCCTTCGAATCGAAAGTTGATTCACAAACGCCATTTAGGCTTCACATAGACTTAGTGCATACATGCAGTATCTGCAAAAAAGACAGCGTACTTGGGGATCTAAAGAGCAGTATTCAGGGTTTCGAAGGTCATGAAGTATATAGGTCCCGTACGCTGTCCAATGGAGTCGGTGAAATTAAGCAAAATGTGAGTTCACATCTACTCGACTACAACTTAGTCCCTTTGCCAGGAGGCAAGCGCGAAGCGGTGGAGGTTCAGCAAGACTGTCGATACGGATCAGGAGCATTAGTTTATGGGACTAGTGTGAACCTGAGTTCAAGCTTCACGAGTGGGCCAAGTGCCACTCGCCAAAATGCACCCGCCATTTTTAGCAGTATCAATTTTGGATTCTCGTACGATCAGGATGACTGGGAAGTCGTCAGAAGCAGCAACGCCGTCCAGCCATTAACGTCGAGCGGTATTTGGGCGCACTCAGGAAATCCTACTGGGAGCGACGTCATTACCTCTGCCAGTTTTGGCAATTTCGAACAGACATTGCATTTATTCGATGTTGCAGTGCTGAACGAGACTTCCGCCGGAAGCCTGACATCTTACATGGATTGTCTGGTGCCGCTTTGGTTCTGGAGTCTACCCGATCAGTATTATGGGTTTGAATTTTTCCTGTGATAACTAGGAAATTGAAATGAAGTGGTTGTGCTTTGCTTTGGCGTTAGTAGCCTCTAGTAGTCTTGTAAAGTATGCTTCTAGCGAAGATATTATTTCGCGAGCGACAGGACTAGAGGGAGTGCGCCAACTAATCCTTGATAAAGAGCTACGTTTTGACATTGAGGTTTCTCCCACTCAAGTATTGCAACTAGAGGAGCTTCTCAACAGCGAGCCAGTGCGTCTGGCTGTTCGAAAAACGAATGAGCAAGGCTTCGCCGATCATCGCGCAGCTTCACTTGCAATTCCCCGAAGCCGACAAAGTTGTAATTGCCAAACTAAATGAGGTACTAGAAGCTAATCAAATTCGAGCGATGCGACTGTTTACCTGCGGAGAAAGTTTCATACTGCCTATGATGTCTTACAATTGGAACTCATGCGTGAGATAGGTGCGAATGGAGTTGACATTGAGAGGGCAAGTACCAAAGTGAAATCGCGATTTGAGGTATTTGAAAAAGAGTCTTGCGAAATAGTGACAAAGAACGCCACAAAAATCATGTTGAGTTTGCGTGAGTCTGCACGCGGTAAACTAGTTCAGCTGTTTGGAAATGAAGTATTTCACGGAGCAAATTCTGCGGAGGAACCAAGCGTGGCTTTTGTAAGTGTTTTTGCAAGCGATCGCGGTGTACCGTTATTAGGCACCTTAAAACATATTGTCCTCCCCCAAACGTGTGAGCTCACGGAAGACCAAAATGCTCAATTGCAGCAAGTGCGGGCTGTAGGTTGGAAGAAGCGTTCGGAAGGCGCTAGCGCAGTGAATCAATTCGTTGATACTGAATTAGAGCGCATCTTACCAAAGGACCAGCAAGTTGCGATCGTTCAGTACTTGCACTCATTCTTACTACGCAAAGACTTTCTGACACTTGCGCGACCTGAGATATTGAAAGCACTCAACTTGGCGCCGGAAGTAGAGTCTGAATTTAAGGCTGCGGTTGCAAAGAGCGCGAAAGAAACGGACCTGTTTCAAAAAGCAAACGAGCGCGAGATCTTTAATCTAGCTGTCTCACAACTCCCGCCAGCTCAACAAGAAATCTTGGTGCCGCTGTTCGAAGGCGTCTGGTGAGTGGGAAAATAGGCAACGTGCCAACGGCAAGCGACGGGGCTCACCATTTTCTGTTTTGTCTTGACCAGATTATTCGGATGGTAAGCCTTGCGTTCCGAAAGAGATGATCAAGGCAGCTAGAAAAGCGTTAAGCCACTTGCGTTCAATTGTTGGATTGACTCGCATGACCGCGCGCTCACTTTGAAAGTCACAACGAAAAGACTGAGTTGCAAAGGCAGCTTTCATTCGACTTCCCTGCAAATTGCCGACACTCCACTTAGTCTATTTTGTGGCCGTGGCGACTGGATGAACAGTTGTGCGAATTGGGCGTTGATCCGAAGTTTGGTCGTTGTCCGGAAAATCTCCTTCACGAACGATGATTTCCGATTTCAGTTCCCATTGCTTTGCTGCACCAGCGGCGAAAGAAAAGTCGAGCATTGAATCAGGATAGTCATCTTTGCCGTCGTTGTTGCGGTCGGCCCAGTTCGTGTCGACCATCGGATTCGGCTGAATCCATTGCCACGTTTGGTCGTTTAAGAATAGATCAAATGCCTGATTGCCTTTTCGAGTTGGGATGTCGTAGTCGAAGTTGTATCCACCCACCGCGATGATCGGAAGTGTTTGTTCTTTTGCCCATTCAACCAGCATCGTTGCTTGACGATTGCGAAGTTGCTCGCTGCCGCGCGCCAGATGATTCATCACGATGAGCACTTTGGTGTCGCTTGGTTTGTGCAACAGTTCAGCGACTAGCGGCGCGAACTGGATGCCCGGCGCAAATTCCTGTTGATTGATGTGTGTGATTTCTTGGGTTTGCAATTTGTCGAATTTGCTGGGATCCCAAGCGAGAAGCATACATGCTTCGCCACCTTTCTCACCGACGACCGCTGTGTTCGGTCCCCAACGCATACTGAATTCAGCGGCAGCCTTCTTGGGAACTTCGCTGAGCGCGAGGACATCAAACGGCTTCAGCCCCTCCAGTTGCTGCTTAATCGTTGCAACTTCGCTTCCTCCAGTTTCGATATTCCAAGCCAGAATCGAAAACTGATTGGAGGCAGTCGACTCAGTTTCCTGCCCGCACACGATGGGTAATCCACTGAGTATGGCTATCGCGAAACTGGCGCAAAACAAGGCGCCCGAGAACTGGAAAGCCCGTAGGCTAAAACGTAGTTTGCAAATCGACATGGCGGGCCTACGATTGGTCTAGTTGAGTAGGGTAAGAGTGCAAAGCATTGTGAGCGCTTCGCAGGCTACAAACAACTGGTTCCGATCGAATATCGTCGAATCGCTGACGACCTACTTTGCTTCAGTGGCAGTCATTTTGTAAATCGCATACTGAGTTCCGTCAGGAAACTTGAATTCCTCGATTTCAAACTTTCCCTTCACCGCAACTGGGCGAGTCGTGAACTCAGCCGTTTTGCCCTTATCCATTTTGATCATGATGCAATCATAGAGAGCGGCACCGGGTCCGAAGCAGCATTCCATGTTGTCGCGGACCAATACGAACTCTTCGATGCCAGATTGCTTGAAGACGCTCGCCGGTAAAATGTAGCCTCGGATGCGAATCGTCTTCTTGTTGAGCTCTTCAATTTCTTTGGTCAACATCGACCGTTCAAAGTGAGCACCTTTTTCGATATCGAACTTGATATCGTCGAACGTAAGGTCACCTCGAGCGCGAGCAGTCGCGCGGCTGGAGCGATCCTCGGCGGTGGGTTTTGCAGAGGGATCTTGAGGAGCACGCTGGTCTACGGCTGCTACTTTCGCTTTCTCTGACTCATCGGTATCCAAAGCACAGACCGTCGGATGAGTGACCATTACCAGCGCTGCCGCAGTCGCAAGGCAAAAGATTGTTCTAAAAAACTGTAAGGTCAGCACCGTGCAACTCCAATACAAAAGTGGAACTTTGATTTACGCTGTTCTCAAATTCGCTAGCGTAGTTTGTCTCACCGCCTTGGAATTGTTTTAGCTTACCCGCTATCTGTCCACCGCTGCAATTGCAAGGCCAACGTTCTGCCCAGAATTGCACATGTTGGATAGCAGGCTGCAAGTTAGACATTCACCATGGCTGCTGTTCCCATCGTAACCCCGGGCGCTGGCAAAATGCTCGCACCCTGGAGATAAATATCGATTGAACGCGCGGCTCCACGGCCCTCATTGATCGCCCAAACGACTAACGATTGGCCGCGTCGGCAATCGCCTGCGGCAAACACGCCAGGCACGTTTGTAGAGAATTTCCCGTGTTCAGCGGCGTAATTGCTGCGTTGATCAGCGGCGACTCCCAGCAACTCAGCGACATAGTTTTCAGGTCCAAGAAAGCCCATCGCGAGCAGAACGAGGTCGGCTTCGACGATGTGTTCTGAGCCAGCCACTTCTTGCATTTGCATGCGTCCGTCGACTTTGGACCACTGGACCTTCACCGCTTTGATGCCTTTCACATTGCCTTGGCCATCGTCAACGAATTCTTTGCTGAGGATGCAATAGACACGTGGGTCATCGCCAAACTTCGCTTGCGCTTCTTCGTGACCATAGTCAACGCGGAAGATACGCGGCCACTGCGGCCAAGGGTTGTCGTCGGCTCGCTCAGCAGGCGGACGATCCATCAATTCAAAATTCACCAGTTGAGTGCAACCGTGACGCAAGCTGGTTCCAATACAGTCGGTACCCGTATCACCGCCACCAACCACGACCACTTTCTTGCCTCTCGCCGAGATGAAGGCTTTGTCGCTGTGCGCGCTATCGAGCAGTGATTTGGTGTTCGCGCTGAGAAACTCCATCGCGAAATGAACACCCTTCAAATCACGGCCTGGAATTGGTAAGTCGCGAGGCTTCGTCGCACCAGTCGTTAACAGTACCGCTTCGTTCTCCGCCATCAGTTGCTTTGGATCGACATTGCGGCCAACATCAGCACCGGTCACAAAGGCGACTCCTTCGGCAGCCATAATGTCCAAGCGACGTTGCACGACAGCCTTGTCAAGCTTCATGTTAGGAATGCCGTACATCAGCAAACCGCCCATGCGGTCGGCTCTTTCGTACACGGTGACGCTATGGCCAACTTTGTTCAGTTGATCCGCCGCGGCAAGACCAGCTGGCCCACCGCCAATGATCGCAACGCGTTTGCCAGTTCGTTTGGCTGGTGGATTAGCTCGCACCCAACCTTCCGAAAACGCTCGATCGATGATCGCATTCTCAATGTTCTTGATCGATACGGGTGGGTCCGTGATGCCTAGTACGCATGCACCTTCACACGGGGCCGGGCAGACGCGACCGGTGAACTCGGGAAAGTTATTCGTTTTGTGGAGGCGTTCGACCGCTTCTTTCCAACGTCCCTGGTAGACCATATCGTTCCACTCGGGGATCAGGTTATCGATGGGACAGCCTGTGGCTGATTGGCAAAACGGTACACCGCAGTCCATGCAGCGCGCGCCTTGCTCCCGCAGCAACGCTTCGTCAGCTTCGGTATAGACTTCGTTGTAATCGTTAACGCGCACGATCGGCATGCGCCAGGGCACTTTCTTGCGGTCAAACTCTTTAAATCCAGTTGGCTTGCCCATCATTCTTCCTTCGCTCAAAAATCGTTTCGTTGGTTCGTTGTTGTATGTCTTTGATTGTTTCGTCGCAGTTGCCTGCGAGCTGCTTGCCAGTTAGCCGACGGCGACAGGTTCGCGGCTATTGCGAAGTTCTTCGAGGACTCGTTTGTAATCGAGCGGCATGACCTTCACGCACTGGCTCAAGAACGTTTGCCAATTTGCAAGGACTTCCTTCGCCATATCGCTGCAGGTGTAATCGAAATGGCGTTGGATCAACTCCTGCACTTCGGCTTCCTCTTCAGGCGATTCGATTTTCTCGAGGCCGACAGTCCCAAGGTTGCAACGCAAGTTGAAGTCGCCGGAGCGGTCCCAAATGTAGGCGATGCCACCTGACATACCTGCGGCAAAGTTGCGGCCGGTTTCGCCGAGCACAACTAAGCGACCACCGGTCATGTATTCGCAGCCGTGATCGCCG
>JBGSJB010000276.1:0-6172 GCA_041742175.1 Pirellulaceae bacterium | reverse complement strand
TCCGTCCGCTGATTCAGCTTCACCACCGTATACTCAAAATGCTCCGGCAAATGTCGCTTAGCCCACTCGACCGTCCCACCCAGCCGCTCTTCGTACTGACGATGAACGTAGACCGCATAGCCAATCTCCTTGCCGATCCCAAACCTGCGTGAACGCACCGGCAACTCCGCCGTGCGAATGCACTCCGCTTCGGTCACATCCTCAACATCAGCATCAATCGCCAAGTTCACGGGGAGTTCATGCAACTCCGCACCGTCTACTGTGTCGGAATCACCAGCGGCCGAGAGAGCGACATCCAGTTTGCAAGTCTCCGCGCTCGCAGCGAACAACCGCTTCGGCGGCAGCCGCTTGCGCTGAACCCCATCGCGATACAGCAACCGATACCCACGAATCATCAGCCCCGCTTCCTTCAACCGCAAATGCCACTCGAGCGCCGGCAACAGATCGTCCAGCTCTTCCAACAGACCGTGCTGAGCCTCTTGAATTGTGAACCGCGCAAACCGAGCTCGCCACGGATGATCCGCTTCTACCATCCGCTCTTTCTGATCGAGCAGCAGCGGGTTCTTGTTCTCGGTGTGATCGATACACTGCAACCACAAATTGCGAAGCGACAGTTTGATTGTCCGTCGCACTGGCGGATGCGGCAACTCATCGAACTTCGGCACCGCCAAGTACGACACCTTCCCCGAGAACCGACGCAGCTTGAACACATTCGCATCATCCACATCGCCCAGATAAGCCCGCGCGCACCCTTCGAACACTCGCAGCACCGGCTCCAAAGTCTCCACCGCCGATCGATGCAAGTACAGCGCATTCGAAGTCAACCGCCCCACCGCCGCCCGCCCACAAGCCGCATCGATCATCTCCGCTTCCCCAGCTTCGAACAGCAGCGAGTCCGCCGCTTCGCACGCTTCCTTATAGCTTCCGAAAAACTCCTTAACATCCCGCTGCATCGACACAGGCATCTGCGCCATCGTCGGCCGTTTCGGAAACCGAGCCAGCGCCAAGTAAACCCGCAGATCATCGATCCGGCTTTGTCTCAGCGTATCCCACGGGTCCGCTCCAGTTACTTTACGAATCAGTTTGAAAGCTCGCTTCATCGAGCCCAGCGCCGCCAGCACTTCGCCCGATCGATGAAACTCATCTTCGAAAGGCAGTCGTCCCAACTCCGACGCAGCTTGGATCAACTCTTCGAGCAGCTCGCGATGCCGATCGAACTCGATCTCCGCCACTCGCCGACGCGGAGTCGCAACGCGTCGCCGATACTTGGACGCCGAGAACGCCTCGCGATCTCCAGGCTCTTTGAACACATAGAACACCCCAGGCGCCGCTGGCACGGCCTCCGTTGCAAGTGCTTGTTCGATATACAGCCGCAATTCGGTTTGCGTGAAGTACTTTTGAAAAGTTTGGATACGCGTGATAACGCCATCGCCAAACTCAAAATCACCATCGCCGCTGCCATCCACCGCGATCCGCGCCGCCACCGCCAGCACACGTCGCGTGAGACTCCAAGCCATCCGCAGCGTCTCTTCCCGTTCGGCCTGATCCTCAATCACATTGATGACATAGCCCAAGTTCACCACATCCGCCGCGCATCGCTCCACCTCCGGCCGATACGCTGGATCCCAACCACTGGCAACGAACCCCAACCGTTTGACTTGTTCCAGATCATCGCCATAGCCGCAGCCATAATCGAAGAACGTTGATTCAGCGTGAATCAAGTCATCCCGGATCAAGCACTTCAGCGGCAGCGATGGTTCCGTTCTTCGAATCGCGGCCCGATGCCGCAACACTTCGAACGGCGGCTCTGCAGTGTTGTTTGCTTTCAGTTCATCCACAGCAGTTCACCCTCGGTAGCCGCGAGTAGCCCGACGTTTGCTTGTAGCCTTTACTCAGCCTCGCAGCACTGATCTCGCGCGTTCAGGCCTCCGCTGGAATCGCACGCCGATTCAAATCTGAACAGACAGCCCAGCGGAAGATTCGACAAGTCGTAAACTCAGGCGGCAGTCCACGATAACGTTCCGGCAGCTCTGCTTCGCTCGGAATCGCCTCGAAAATTCCGTTCGTAACTTTCAGTTCCCAGTTCTCGAACTTGAACTCGTCACTGCTTCCCATCTTCGGGCGTATCACCGCGTGCAAGTTATGCTCGTAGTTCGTCCTTGGGTAACCCTTTTTGATCACACCGCAGATGTAGATAAAGGAATACTCGCCACTAGCCTGCTCGTCCAGGTTCAGCATCAGCGTTGAATTCAGTGCGGCGTTGTGCTTACTCAGCGAACTGCTGTACTTTCCACGTAGGCAGTTGGTGCAGTGAACCCGAGCTGATCGCAAGTTGATTCCTGAGCTTCATCATCACTGCTTCGTCATTGGCACCTGCAATGCTTATGTGCAAGTTCCCTGGAATTCTATTCTCCGGATGGCCATTGAACTGCATCCCTGCAACCCTTTCATTGAGTTCACTTCGCAGCAATTCACGCAATCCAGAGATGCGCGCGGCTTCAGCGGGCATAGAGTTCTGGCATAAGAAGCAGGCCGCCCCAAGCCCGACGATCTGGTGAACCGGTAACGTGCCGCTGCGGATGCGACGTTCGTGACCGCCTCCTTCCACAAGAGGTTCAATTTGAATTTTAGGAGAACCCGGCCGAACAAAGAGAGCCCCGATTCCTTTTGGGCCATAAAGCTTGTGGGCAGACAGGCTTAAGAGGTCGATACTGCCATCGGATAAGTCGATTGGGACTTTGCCTACGGTCTGAGTTGCATCGGTGTGAAAGAGAACGCCTGCTCGCTTACAAATTCGGGCGATGTCAAAAATCGCGTTGATCGTCCCAATTTCATTGTTCGCGTGCATGACAGATACTAGAGCCGTGTCAGGACGAATGGCATTCTTTACGTCATCGGCGTTAACTGAGCCATACCTGTCGACTGGGAGTACTGTGACCTGATAGCCTTCCTTCGTGAGGCGACTTGCAGGATCTAGCACTGCTTTGTGCTCCGCGGCGTTAACAATAAAGTGCTTGCCTTTCGCCGACGCTCGCATGACTCCAAGGATCGCGATGTTGTTTGCTTCCGTCGCGCCGCTTGTAAACAGAATTGATTTGGGCTGACAGTTTAGTAGGGCCGCGACTTGCGCGCGCGCCTCTGATACAGCATTTGCGGCGACACGACCGTACTCGTGCGTTTCGCTTGACGCATTCCCGTAGTTCTCGCTTAGAAACGGCAACATTCGCTCAACAACTTTCGGATCGACCCGCGTTGTTGAGTTGTTATCAAGATAAATCGCCATGCGAATTGTCGTTCTTTTTTGTGCGGGTCAGATAGCTTTTAAACTCCATCTTACCCGTGTACACTTCAACCCAAAAGCTACCGGGAATTTGGCCTCACTCTCCTCGCGATTGCGGCCGTAGGACTCAAGACACACCATTCGAAAGGCTTTACTCTGGCCATGACTAAGTCGATTCATGAAGTTGCCGCAGAAGTTCTGGCAAAGTCCAAGGCCCCGATGACCGCGGATGAAATTTTTGATGCAATCGTCGCTCAGAATCTGTACGCGTTCAAGGCGCAGAGCCCTAAGAGCGTACTGCGAAGTCAGCTCCGTCGGCATTCAGCGAATGTCGCCGGGACCAATCAAGCCAAAGAACTAGTGTTTCAGTTGCACGACGACGGGCGGTACTCGCTACTTAAATAGTGGCCGCCTGTGTTCGAACGTGACGTCCAGCAGTCTATTGAAGAACCTGGATTATCGAATCTCGGCGAATGCAAACTTCGTAGTCGCCGACCAATCCCCACAGCCAGCCCTCGTCACTGTGTCGCGTTACTTGAATTGGGACTACATCGCGTAGCGAGAGGTTCCGAATTTGCTCAGCCGCAGTTCCGCAAAACTTCTGGCCTTCACTGACACGGATTTCCGTGACATTTCTTCCGCTGCCATCGAGCGAAAGCAAGAATGAAGCAAGTATTGCTTCGTGCTCGTCTTCAATTGTCCCAACAAGATAGTCGTAATCACCATCTTCGACGGTGACAGACCGCGTAGGGAACGCTCGCTGCAATGATTCGACCGCTTCTTCAATCGTACACAACATGCTCGTGCTCCCTCCCAAAACCCAACCAGCTCAAATGGACGTTAAAAACCGACTTGTGGAAGTTAAATTTACACGGACCTGACGCAGGTTGCAATCGCATCTTGGCAACAGCTCTACCCGCTACGCGCGTTCGCCCTTGCAAACCAACATTGGTCGTTTCACTCTGATGTACAACAACGCGGACTTCCGCGCGGCCGTTGCCTGCGGTGATCGATACGCCGATGGGGCGTTTGGATGCGGAACACCGTGGTGCGTTGCTCGAACGTTACTTCCCAAATGCGAGTCATCAGGTGGTGATTCTCTCGACGGATACCGAGATTGAAGAGAACGCTTTCGAGAAACTACAGCCGTCAATCGCGCGAGCTTATCACTTGGAATACAGCGACGCAGAGAAATGCACGACGGCGACCGAAGGCTACTTCTGGGCGGCGAGCTTAGCTTAAGGAATTTTACACATGGCAATCAAACAGATCCGGCTTTCGTCGCAAGCCAAAGACCAACTGGTTCGGTTGAAATCGCGAACCGGAATTTCGCAGTGGAACATTCTGTGTCGCTGGGCATTCTGCGTCTCGCTAGCTGAGGAATCGCCCCCGTCGCCCGTCGACATTCCGGCTGACAGCAACGTTGAAATGACTTGGCATGTATTCGGTGGCGAGTACCACGAGATCTACTTCGCGCTGCTCCGTGAGCGGTGTTTATCCGACGGCATAGACCTCGCTGACGATGCGGCAGTCAATCGAAACTTTCGTTTGCACTTGCACCGCGGGCTTGGATATCTGTCCACGCCCAATCGCATTCGTTGCATCGCCGATCTTATAGAAACCGCCGCAGTTTAAGTACGACTTGGACGAAGGGTGAAGCATGTAGGGAGAAAGGCGTGGACCCGACGCCCGGCAATTGGCTGGTCTTTGGAGTCTACCAAACGGCGCGAGCTCCTGGGTGGGATGGAGGTATAAACGCAATACTCGCTCTGGGTTTTCTGCAACCACCACACCCGCCATCGATTGGTCCTTCGTTGTCGCCAAAGCACCCACCGCGACGGCCTGTGTTTTCATTTGAAACACGCCGTTAGGTCGGAGCTCAAGCTGCTCACTTCCAATCATTTCACCATTAACCGACCCGGCGACAACCGTAATTTCATCGATCGGTATCGGATGGTTTTTGTCTTGTAGAACGACGCCAGTGAGTGGTTGATGCCGAGCCAAGCAAGGCTTCAAAGCGAGCATAAACCAACTTTCTTGAACAGGAGAGTTTTCGCAAAGCAGGACAGCCAATCCCGATGTAGAGCTCAGTTCATTTTCCTGTAGCGCACAATTCTAACCGCAAAGCGATGCTCATTGACCGAATCCCTCAGGTGCACTTGGTTAGTAGTGCCATCGCTGCGTTGTGACCTGCAATTCCGCTAACCCCGCCGCCACGTCGAGCTCCTGCGCCGGCAAGGAAGATACGTGGGTCGTCGGTCTCTGCTCCCCATAGCTGGTTACTTGCTCCCGCCCGCGTATCCGCCAACTCTGTATCCGCTAACTCAATATTCGCAAGCTCTGTATCCGTAAACTCTGCATCCAGGAATGGAAACTCGAGATCGCTGTGGAATATGTTTCCTCTAGGCAGCAATAAATCCGTCTCCAGATCGAGGGGCGACTTCACTTCAATCGCCAGTTGGCCATCACGACAGGGAGCTAGCACGGATTCGATCGGGTCGAGCAAGTACTGATTCAGGCTATCGATGGCCAGCTTCTGAGCCAATGCTTTGCCTCGCTCTGGATCTGCATCGAATAATTTTGCTGGGGTATGAATCCCAAAGAGTGTGAGCGTGTGAAAACCGCGCTGGACAAGGTCGCTCGATAGAATGGTTGGATCGGTCAACGTGTGGCAATATATCTCCAGTGGCAATGGTTGCGGCAAGCTCCCATTGCGAGCTTGAGTATAGGCGTCTTCCAACTGTGAAAAATTTTCATTTACATGCAACGTTCCACCAAAGGCGAGCTGCGGATCGATGCCGGATTTCAATCGTGGCAGGCGCTTAACGAGCATGTTGATCTTCAATTGCGACCCCTCGAGTGAATTCGCAGCGGGCCGTCCTCGCAAGCGGG
>JBGSJB010000275.1:0-2438 GCA_041742175.1 Pirellulaceae bacterium | reverse complement strand
ATAGCAAAACAGTTGAACGATGGTTCAACTTGCGGGGCACCCCGATGTTCGAGTACAGAGTAACGCGTCTGCTTCGACCAAATTTTGGAGATCCACGGATGGCTCGCTCCTGCAACTATATTCGGCTCACAATTCTCAACTCTCTAATGATCGCTGCCGTGGCTGCGGGCTGTCGCGGATATCAGTACGGTCACTTGATTAAGAACGATCAACCTGATCTTGTCGGTAGTCACGCGGCTGGTGCTGAAGTTTTCAATCCCCTGATCGACGAAGCGGTTGCTAAGTTACTGGGTCGAGTCGAAGTGAGTGGCCAGCACGGCATGGTTGGCCCGGATGGAATGCCGATCAAGCCAGTCATTTGTTTCGTGGGAGTTGAGAACAAAAGTGCCGAAGAACTTGGTGACTTCAAAGACCAAATCTATACACAGATCGACGCGAAGATCAGCGGAGCAGAATCGTTCCGCACGATGAGTCGCCGAGTTGTAGAAGCTGGGCTTCAGCAAACGCGACTGCGTCCTGACGCGTTAGTGATTCCTGACAACATGGCTTTGTTCTGTTCCGTGCTGCAACGCGAAGGCCAACCGGTTGACTACTTATTGTATGCCAAGCTGACTAGCGGATCGACCGAACGCAATAAGTCTTCCCAGCGCGATTACTGGCTGACACTTGAATTGATTAACACGCACAACGCTGATTCGATCAGCGAGCAAGCGTCGATTAGAAAGGGATACCACGCATCGTATCTCGGCAAAGCGGTGAACTACAATTCGTTCAAGGCTTGGAAGTAATTGTTGTGCGAGCCTTTGGTGGTTCGGTGGCGACCTGCTGTGTTGTTATTCTCGGAGTGATCGCGAGCTGCGGTTGCTCGACGCACGCTCATCGACTGCAACAACCTCGGCAACTGTTCTATGCGAACCAATTAGATGAAGCTCATGCTCAGTTCGACAAATTGTCTGAGAAGAAACGTCGCAGCGATAGTTCAGTAGTGCAGCTCGATTTGGCCATGATTGAACTGGTCAGTGGACAACCGCGTGCCTGCGAACAACGTTTGCGTGACATACGCGATCGCTGGGATCATCTCGAGCAGGATAGCGCGATTGAATCGGCAACTTCGATGCTGACCGACGATCAACGGAAAGCGTATAGCGGTGAAGACTACGAAAAACTGCTCGTGCGAGTCTTCTTGACGCTCTCCAGTTTGATGCAAGATGGAATCGACGCAGAAAGTTACACACTGCAAACCATCGAAAAGACCGACGACCTACGCGAGAAAGCGAAATCGAAGTGGGGCGATGAGGCACTTGAATAGTATCGCGTTCCGCCCATCGAGCCTTACCTGCGGGGCTTTTTGCGCGAAGCAACTATATCGAACTACGACGACGCGCTGCGAGCGTATCAAACTACCGAGTTGCTGCTCCCGGAGGCGCCATTTCTGCTAGCCGACATCGAACGCGTCAGCAAGGGTGTCCACAGTAGCCCAGGTCACGGCGTTGTGTACGTATTCAGCATGATTGGTCGCGGCCCCTACAAGGCTGAAGTGGCGGCACATGCGACCAGCGATGCATTGCTAATCGCCGATCGAATTGTGTCTGCGGTCGGAAAATACAGTGTGCCTCCAACTCTGGCTCCCATCAAGATTCCAGAGATCGTCAGTATGCCGATGCCCTTCGATGCGATTGGTGTGCGAGTAAATGACATTCCCATTAGTAAAACGCAACCGCTAACCGATCTACACATGCTCGCGCAGCAAACGTTCAGTGCCAAGCTACCGGACATTATGGCACGCGCCGTCGCGCGACGGGTCATCAAGAAAGGGGCCGTGTACGTTGCTAAAGACCAATTAAACGCGTCCGCTCCAATCGCATCACTCGCGATGGACGGATTGGGCGTTGCGTGGGAAGCCACTGAGTCAGCCGATACGCGTTGCTGGGGCCTGCTGCCGCGCGAGATTCAGATGTTGCGACTTGAACTCGCGGTTGGCACTCACACACTCGATCTTGAACCCGTGACGAACGAGCGTCCCTGTGGTCGACCGACACAATGTACCGTTCGTGTCGAGGATGGTCGCAATAGTTACGTACTGGGCTACTGGCCCGACTTGCAACCCATCGGCCAAGTGCTCGTGAACAATCCGTAGACAGCTTTTAGCAAGCCATCCACCCAAGTTAGTTCGCGCCACCTAATTCATTTAGCATTTGAATTGGTGCCACCCACCATCTCATTGGAATTGGTGCCACCCACCGTCTGATTGACTTCATTCGTCTGGCTGTTAAGCTGTGGGGAACTTTGGGAGGACAGTGATGGCACGACCGGCGCGGAATGAGCAGTTTGTGGCAAACGATATTTGCATCGTGCATGCGGTGCAGAGGTGTGTGCGGAGAGCCTTCTTAGCTGGCCGTGATGATCATTCGGGCGTGGATTACTCGTTCCGGCGCGAG
>JBGSJB010000274.1:0-3419 GCA_041742175.1 Pirellulaceae bacterium | reverse complement strand
GAGAGCGACCACGACAAAGCGTTCGTTGATCTCAATGCTCAGTTTACCGTCAGCGGGGATATCGGTCGTTTTGCAAACGACAATAAATTCGGACATGAAGTTACTTAAGTTTCAAGAAGCGTGAATGGCACGGTGATGGGGCTTAGCGGTACTCGCGAACTTGTCGAGCGATCGACTGACCGAGCGCCTCGCGGACGCTTTCGATATTGATGCGATCGAAGATTTGCTGAAAGAATCCGGTAACGATCATGCGTACCGCTTCTTTGCGAGTGAACCCGCGACTCTGCGCGTAGAAGATCAGCTCTTCGTCCACTTTGCCTGAGGTGCTACCGTGCGTGCAACGTACATCGTCCGCCAGAATTTCCAAGCCCGGAATCGAGTCCGCGCGAGCTTGATCGCTGAGCAACAGATTGTCGTTGCGTTGATATCCGTCCGTCTTTTGAGCAGCCTTATCGACTTGGATCATCCCGCGCCACACGGTTCGCGATTTATCTTGCAAAGCAGCTTTGTACAGGAAATCGCTGCGGCACGAAGCGGCTTCGTGATGCTGCAACGTGTTGTAAGTCAACTGCTGCTGGTCCTGAGTGAACAACACACCGTTAACTTGGCTCGACGCACCTTTGCCGACCAACGACACGCGTTGGCTAACTTGCGAAAAACGACTTCCAATCGCTGCGATGGTCCATTGAATCGTCGCATCGCGATCAACAGTCGCTCGCTGATGAGCGAAATGCCAAACACCACGCGACCAGTCTTGAAGATTCACATAACGCAGATGGCCACCGGGACGAACGATGATCTCAACGCTGCCCAGGTGCAAGCCGTTGTTCGCGCCCTCGGCACTGTTGGCTTCGTACAAGAATGTCGCTTCAGCGCCCTCTTCAATCACGATCAACGTGTGACCGGTATCCGTGCCACCTTCGCTCAGTCCCGAGACAACATGCAGCGGTTGATCGACGCACACACCGCGCGGAACATACAGAAAGTGCCCACCCGAAAGACTCGCCGCATGCAACGCTGCAAATCGATCTTGAGTTGGATCGACCACCGAGAACAGATGGCGTTCGACCAGTTCGGGATGCTCAGCGGCCAAGCGTCCGAGGTCGCCGAACAGCACACCCTTCTTGGTCCAGCGTTCTTCCAGTCGCTCACCCAGCACGGCGCCGTCGAGCGTCTCGAGTTGTCCAGCCAGTTCGACGCCTTCGCTCAAGTACTGAGGCACTTGATGATCTGCCAACGAACCCTGGATCGCACTTGTAGCTTTCGGAAACTGAAAGCGTTCCAGTTTGAAACCACGCAAGTCGCTACGCATCCAATCTTCTTGTTTCCGGTCCGGCCACGCGGTCTGTTCGAATTGTTGCCAAGCCGCATTGCGACGGGCGGTTAACCAAGTCGGTTCATTCAAGGAAGCTTTGAACGATTCGAAACCGGCTGAATCGAATGAATGTTGCGCGTCGGCGGAAACCAAAGAAGGAGTTGAAGACATCGGTTGAGTGATCTATGGCTGAAAACAAATGAAAGAACGTAAACACAACTGCGGTACGAGTTAGCCGACGGAACCTTCCATCTGCAACTGAATCAAACGATTCATTTCGACCGCATATTCCATTGGCAACTCTTTCACGAGCGGCTCGATAAAGCCGTTGACGATCATCGTGCTGGCCTCGGCTTCGTTCAGCCCGCGACTCATCAGATAGAACAGTTGCTCTTCGCCGATGCGCGAAACACTCGCTTCGTGACCAACGCTGACATCTTGCTCAAGAATTTCGATGTACGGATACGTATCGCTGCGGCTGCGCGGATCGAGAATCAACGCATCGCAAACCACATTGCACTTCGAATGCTTGGCACCTTTCTCGACCCGGACCAAACCGCGATAGCTGCTGCGGCCACCGTTTTTGCTGATCGATTTGCTGATGATCTGGCCAGTTGTGTGTGGAGCACAGTGAACCAGCTTGGCACCAGCGTCTTGATGTTGACCTTTGCTTGAGAAAGCGATCGAAAGGATCTCTCCCCGAGCTCCTGGCTCCATCATGTAAACCGCTGGATACTTCATCGTCAGTTTGCTGCCGAGGTTTCCATCGACCCATTCCATCGTCGCGTCGCCGTAAGCCATCGCGCGTTTGGTGACCAAGTTGTAAATGTTGTTGGCCCAGTTCTGGATCGTTGTGTACCGACAACGACTGCCGCGCTTGCAAACGATTTCCACGACAGCCGAGTGAAGGCTTTCGCTGCTGTACATCGGCGCGGTGCAACCTTCGACGTAGTGAACCGAAGCACCTTCGTCGACCAGAATCAGCGTGCGCTCGAACTGGCCCATGTTCTCCGCGTTGATGCGGAAATACGCTTGCATCGGAAACTCAATCTTCACGCCTTTTGGCACGTAGATGAACGAACCGCCGGACCATACGGCCGAGTTCAAAGCAGCGAATTTGTTATCCGTTGGCGGAATGATTTTGCCAAAGTACTCGCGCACCAAATCAGGATACTCGCGAATCGCGGTATCGGTATCGGTGAACAACACACCTTGATCGGCGAGGTCTGCTTTCAATGAACCGTAGACAACTTCGCTTTCGAACTGAGCCTTCACGCCTGACAAGAACTTGCGTTCTGCCTCGGGAATCCCTAGCTTGTCGAACGTGTCTTTGATTTCCTGTGGCACGTCATCCCAAGTTCGGCCTTGATGATCCGTCGGCTTGAGGTAGTAAAAAATGTCTTGGAAATTCACACCGATATCTCCGCCCCAATGCGGCATCGGCTTCGAATTGAAAATGTCGAGCGACTTGAGACGGAAGTCGCGCATCCAAGCGGGCTCGTTCTTCATCTCCGAGATCTGGCAAACGATATCGCGATCGATACCTTTGCGCGCCTTGAAGACAGCGGTGCTTTCGGTGCGGAAGTTGTATTTGTTGATCTCGCCGATCGAGTCTTGAGATTCTAGTGCTAATTCAGTCGACATATTTTTGGGCTTTCAGTAAGCGTTGAATTCGTTTGGCGGAGCGACGAGGAATACCTAAGCCGTAGCGACTTCTGCGTTCTCTTCGCTGAGCATCTTCTGGTTGGCGGCTTCAGCATCAGGGTAAGTGTTGCGAATACGCTCGTAACCGCTCGAGTACAGTTCGCGAGCCAGCTCGGCGCCGCCTGTTTCGACGATGCGACCACCCAGCATCACGTGGGTGTACTCTGGCGGATTGTGTTCGAGCAGTTTGTCGTGATGCGTAATAATCAGCAGACCCATCTTCTCGCGTCCGATCTCAGCGATACTGGCGCTCGCCAGTCGAACTGCGTCAGCGTCGAGTCCGCTATCGGTCTCATCGAGGATCGCGAACTTCGGCTGCAACATCGCTAGCTGAAGAATCTCAGCTCGCTTCATCTCGCCACCCGAAAAACCTTCGTTCACATAACGTCGCGCGAACTCG
>JBGSJB010000273.1:0-4842 GCA_041742175.1 Pirellulaceae bacterium | reverse complement strand
CTGCATAGACGTAGGCTGCGGTTCCTGGCAACATGCCAAGTTGGCTTATCCACCAAAACGTAATCGCACGAATCTTGGTGAGTCCCATGACTGCGTTGATGACAAAAAACGGGACGGCCGGAATCAATCGCAGGGTGAAGAATAGCAGAGGAAATCCGTCACCGATTCCGATTGAAGAATGCCCGTGGTGTGGAACTAAATTTACAGGCGACTCATTTAACCTTGAACCAAATCTCAAGCAACCTCTAGATCTGTGGGTACATTGCACAAATGAGAAATGCGACTTCTGCGGTGACCAGCCACTTCCGATCATTGGGGTAGATGAGCCGATTTATCGCCGACTGCCTTGCTTCATAATTGCGACGGTTGATAAGTTTGCAGCCCTGCCTTGGACCGGCGAAACCGGGATGCTTTTCGGCAAAGCGGAACGCTATGACCAGTTTGGCTTTTATGGACCGTGCAGCAAGAATGGCCAGCCAATTCCTGACGGCGCGCTTCCTCCACCCGAACTTATCATCCAAGACGAACTTCATCTCATCTCTGGACCGCTCGGCACAATTGCAGGGCTCTACGAGACCGCAATCGATTCGCTGGCCACGGTTGTTGATGGTAGTGCTAGGATTCGTCCGAAGATTGTCGCCAGCACGGCAACAGTGCGACGCGCAGATACGCAAATCAATGCATTGTTCGGTAGGTCGTCCGTTCGCGTATTTCCACCTCCGGGCCCAGACCGCCGTGATTCGTTCTTCGCCCAAACAGTCGACACTTCAACCAGCCCAGCTCGGCTATACGTGGGTATTGCAGCGCAGGGAACAAGTCTAAAGCGAGTACTGCTTCGTACGTCGCTGGCAATTCTTAGTGCCGCTTACAACGCCTGGGCAAAGGCCGGCGGAAAAGCAGTGCAGCCTAATCCGGCAGATCCGTATATGACGTTGCTTGGTTACTTTAATTCGCTCCGAGAGTTAGGCGGAAGCCGACGAATTGTTGAAGACGAAGTACGCACACAGCTTTCTGAGTATGGTAAGCGACGTAGGCTCGATCCAGCAGATGCGTTGTTCTGCGATAGGTACATCGACTTTGAAGTTCTCGAGCTCACCTCACGCGTAAGTACCAGCGCTGTGGCAGATGCAAAACGGCGATTGGCAATTCCTTCGGGCGCGGACGAGGATGTCGATGTAGCGTTGGCGACAAACATGATCTCGGTGGGTTTGGATATTGTTAGGCTCGGATTGATGGTTGTGCTAGGTCAACCCAAAACTAGCTCTGAATATATCCAGGCGACCAGCCGCGTAGGGCGAGATGTAAAACGGCCCGGCTTGGTTCTGACGCTTCTAAATGTTCACAAGCCAAGAGACAGGTCGCATTATGAGCGTTTCGGCGTTTACCATACATCTTTTTATCGAAGTGTGGAAGCGACGAGCGTAACACCGTTTTCACCACGAGCATTGGATCGTGCCTTGGCAGCAGCATTAGTTGCACTGGTTCGCCAAAGCCGACCAGACATGACCCCCGCAAAAGGCGCTGCTCATATTAGGAACATTCGTTCGGAGCTTGACAAATTCGCAATGGAGTTTGGTCAACGAGCTAGCGAGCATAACAAAGAACTGAGCTCGGCAGAGAAAAGCGACCTGCTTCAGCATGTGAAAGACATCTGCGAGCGATTGCTCGACGACTGGCTCAAGATCGCCCAGAAAGCGCATCAAGAAGGATCTGCCATTCAGTATCAGATCGAGGAATCGTCGCCACCGCGTCGCCTGCTTTATGAGTTCCTTCATCCTGAAATTGCCAATCTCCATGATTACCAGCAGAAATTTCGCGCAAATCGCTCGATGCGGGATGTCGAGCCAAGTGTTGAAGTGTTCGTGAAAAATTTGAATGATTGGGAGGATAAGTAATGAGCAAACCACAAATTAGGAGCAGCCAAATCTTAACGGGTTATGGTCCTGGCTCGATGGTAGATCTTCCCGATGATTCCGTCATCGTTGCAGGACTTGATACCTGGCGTTACAGCCGCAAGCATCCACTGCCGATCGTTGAAGAGCCGAGGCTCGTTCGTAAACTGGAACTAATACCCACCATCGGCGCTGGGATCTCTCTTCGCAAACCGCCGCCAGCGATTGAAGAGGACGGGTTTACTCCGGATGTTGGAGCTTATCGATTTCCAGAATGGGTTGTTTCGCAACGAACGCAACGATCGCCTCAAGGCTTTGTCTATCGTCGGCTTATACATCGTCGCGATCTTACCAAGGGAAAATTGAAAGAAGAGGACGGGAAGTCGTACTCCGTTGTCCCAATTCGCTTTGTTCGCGCTTGCCCGCGCGGGCATGTTGGCGATATTGACTGGAATGCGTTTGTTCATGGCCACGACTCGGGCTGCATGGGAAGAGAGCTCTACGTCGAGGATAGAGGAACCACTGGTGACCTCGATGCGGTTTGGATTCGATGCGCCTGCGGCCAAGCTCGCGCAATGAGTCAAGCAGCACGTATTGCTCTTGGGGCTCTCGGGAATTGCGAGGGACGTCGCCCCTGGCTTGGTCCAGGCAATCGCGAACCGTGCGGGCTTCCGAATAGACTGCTAATTCGTAATGCGAGTAACGCTTACTTTTCTCAGACAATGTCGGTCATTTCCATACCGAGCTCCGGCGCTGATATCGATGAAGTCGTTCAAGGACTTTGGGAGTCATACTTTGCGACCGTGCAATCCGATTCAGAGCTCGATTTTGTTTTGAAGATGGGGCCCGTCAAGCAGCAATTGACTGGTTACTCTTCGCAGGAAATCAAGGATAGCGTAAAGCGAATTCGGGATTCGTCCGACGATCTCAGGCCTGTGAAGGAGGTGGAATTTGAAGCTTTCTCGAAATCGAAAGTAGAGCAATCCACGGACCGACCCAACGGAGACTTCTTCGCGAGAGAGTTGCCACGTGCCAAGTGGGACGCGCCGTGGATGAAGCATGTTGATCGAATCGTCTTAGTTCACCGGCTGCGCGAGGTGGTCGCACAGATCGGCTTCACAAGATTTGAATCGGTGGGAACTGACGTGGACGGCGAATTGGAGGTCGGCGTCACCCCGGCTCCGCTTTCAATGGAGATCAACTGGCTGCCAGCAGTTGAGAATCGGGGCGAAGGTGTATTCCTTCAGTTCAATGCCGATGCGATTAGCAAATGGTTGGATTCGGACCAAGTGAGAGCTAGGGATGCAGAGCTCCAGCAAGGATTTAAGTACTGGCTTGATGAGCACGACAAAAGTCACAGAAACTACTTTGGCATTCCGTATTACATGCTTCATTCGTTCTCACACATGCTGCTTACGGCGATTTCGATGGAATGCGGCTATCCTCCATCATCCCTTAAAGAGCGGATCTATTCGCGATTCTCCGATGGGCAATATGGAATATTGATCTACACGGGTTCGCCGGATGCTGAGGGAACATTGGGTGGATTGGTAGAAGCGGGGCGACGCATCTCAACGCACTTTCGCAATGCACTCGAGTTTGGACGCCTCTGTTCCAACGATCCGGTCTGTTCTTTTCACCGCCCCTCGGAGCATGATCATCAACCCCTGCATGGCAGTGCGTGTCATGGTTGCTTGTTGATCGCTGAGACATCTTGTGAGCAGCGAAACGACTTTCTTGACCGGAGTCTTGTTGTTCCGACCGTTGAAGGCTTGGGAGCGGAATTCTTCAAAGATGAGTGATGATCTGCGATTTCTAGCGGACCACTCATTGGTTCAATTAAAAGACCTGCTCGGTCTGCTTCAATCAAGCAATTCCCTAGTGTTCAATGTGCACACTTTACAGCAATTGTTTGGCAATTCTGACGGATCTGTCGTTGCAGATTCGCTCAAGGAATTAGGGGCACAGGGATGGACTACCCGACAACTCGTTGCCACGATCGCCGCGATCATCTCAGCGCGAGAGCTTCAGAATCGGTTTTCGTATGATCTGGTGCTTTCAGGTCCAGAAGTTCCCGGTATTCCAACTCGAAGTACTCACGCCGTGCTTCATGCGCTCATTGCTGAGGCTGAACACGAGGTCGTGCTAGTTGGTTATGTGATCTATAACGCAACTTCGTTGCTTCTGCCCCTCGCTTCGAAGATGCAATCTAATCCTTCGCTCGATGTTTGGTGCTGCCTTGACATCAAGCGTCCCAAAAATGACACGACTAAAGTACATGCTCTCGTTCAGAGGTTTAAGAACGAGTTCGAAAATGATCTCTGGCCCTGGAATCCAAAGCCTCGAGTTTACTATGATCCTCGCTCCCTTGCTGATTGGGGTGCGACCCGATCCAGTCTGCATGCAAAATGCGTGATCATTGATCGTAAAGTTGCATTCGTAACATCGGCAAACTTTACGGATGCTGCACAGCATCGCAATATTGAAGCTGGTGTTTTAACACGAGACCCAAGGTTTGCGTCCAAGCTTCATTCCTATTTCGACGGCCTTCGAAACGAGGGTCTTATTCAGTTGCTGCCGAGTTAGCTTCGTTTCACAGAATCGATCTTACAACATGCCTTCTACCTTCACTTGGCTTGACTACTCAGAGCACGAGCGTCGCAAGATGCTCGATGTCATCGAATTGTTTGGCGAAAAGACAACGCGTGACGAACTTGGACTCGGTGGCGTGCGTGATGCATTCGCCGATTTGCTGTTCCCTGGTACGACCACGATCCAAACGGTCGCGAAATACTTCCTATTCGTACCATGGATGTTTATCGAGTTGGAACGTAGGCGAGTCGACTCGAGCAAGGTCGCTGAACGAGCTCGAAAGTTCGAGATCGACTTGGCGAAAACCCTTGGTGCGGCCGACGGCGTCATCGGAAAGCGAGCCAAGGATTCACTGAAG
>JBGSJB010000272.1:0-3710 GCA_041742175.1 Pirellulaceae bacterium | reverse complement strand
CGATGGCCAGTGGGTTCACTTTACAACCGTCGGCTTGCTATCCAACAGTGTTCTTCAAGGTCGTTTGCTGATCGGCGAAGCGAATTTCAAGTCGCTGTTTCCATCGCTCAGCGGTTTTCAATTCTTCCTGATCCGCAGTGGTGCTGAGAATCAAAAGCAGGTGGTCGAAGCGCTTGAAAGCGGCTGGAGCGATGCTGGGTTGGATGTTGTTTCGAGTGTGGAAGTGCTGAGTCGTCTGCTAAGCGTGCAGAACACTTACATCAGTGCTTTTCAATCGCTCGGCGCGCTCGGTTTGCTTCTCGGTACGTTCGGGTTAGCTGCTGTGCAAGTTCGCAGCGTGATTGAGCGGCGGCGCGAGCTGTCGCTCATGCGTGCCGTTGGTTTTTCCGACTCGCGGATTGCAAAAATGCTTTCGCTCGAAACGGCTCTGCTACTGAGCGGCGGCATGCTGATCGGTATCGCTGCCGCCGCGATTGCTGTTGTGCCTTATCTGATCGAAGTGGGGCCGCAGACGAGTTTGGTGCAACCGCTTGTAATGTTGCTGATTGTCTTATTCGCAGGTTATTTGTCCGCGTTGCTTGCGATTCGCACTGCGATGCAGTTGCCAATTTTGCCTGGACTGCGAGCCGAGTAGATTCTCTCCAATGCAACACGCCAAGACACTCGACACCAGCATTCCGTTATCGTTCATAACGGAAACTCTCTCGCAGTTCGCGATCACTTCGGCGCGGCCGATGAACGGCGGGCTGAGCGGCGCGAGGGTTTGGCGATGTATCAGCAGCGCGCACGGTGCGCTTTGTTTGCGCAGGTGGTCGCCAACGCATCCCACGCCGGCTCGCCTGCAATTTCTTCACGATGCTCTCGAACACGCCTGCGCGCGAGTGCAATTTTTACCGCGGATCTATCGCGACCAACTCGGCAATAGCTTTTGGTCCGTAGACGGATGTTTGTGGGAGTTAACTCAATGGCTGCCGGGCGAAGCGAACTACCTAACGCGACCCACCTCGGCGAAGCTCGACTCAGCCATCGATTCGGTCGCGCTGCTGCATGAGATTTGGTCTGATTACTTGCATGAATCGTCGCCAAGTCCGTCGGTGCAGCAGCGAATTACGATGCTTGGCGAATGGTTGGCGAAGCGAGATTTGGTGGAGCGCGTCGGCGCTGAGTTGCGTGGGCCGATCGAATCTGCCGCCTGCATGTCGACGATCCAGTTGCTGCACTCTCGCGGTCCGCAGTTGCTCGATGAATTGCAGCGAGTCGCCAGCGATTGCGTGCGGTTGCAACCCGTGCTGCGAGATCTGTGGAGCGATCACTTGCTATTCGAAGACGATCGTGTTTCGGGCATCATCGATTTTGGCGCGATGCGCATAGACGAGCCAGCGACCGATTTAGCGCGGATGCTCGGTTCGTTGCATCCGTTTGAGTTCGACAAGCGTATGGCAGCGATCGACCGTTACAATCTCCAACGTCCCGCGCATCCGGTCAGTGCGACGCATGTCGATCTGCTCGATCGCAGCGCGTCGTTGTTAACTGCGCTGCAATGGTTGCAGTGGTTGGTGCTTGAACGCCGCAAGTTCGCGATTGATGGCAACAAACTTATGGAACGTTGGCAAACAGCGCTCTCGCGAATGATGGGCGAAGATCTCTTGATCGGCGATTTCTAATCGGCAATCTCTAGCGCGGCTACGGATACTTCTTCGCTTCTTCCGGAAACGCCGCAGCAAACATCTGGTGAGCCTGCTCGGCGGGGTTCTTCCAACCTAAATCACGAAGCAGATCGCGGCGTTTCTCCAAGTACCATCGCGGTTCGATTTGGCCACCGTGCTTCTCAAGCAACTCGAGGGCGCGGCCGAACCAATTGTCGCGGCGCAGCATACGAATCTCGAGCAACACGAATTCGGGTCGACCCGGTCCCACCAACTTGATCAACTGGTTGTACACGCCAACCAACTGCGCATCGATCTTTTCGGCTTCGCCCTCTTCCAGCGGCTTCTTCTTCACAACTTCTGGATCGATCCGATAACCGAGCGCGCGAGCTTGACGATACAAAGTCATCGCAATCGCAAGCTCCTTCGACTTGGCATCGATCTTCTTATTCACCTGCAACAAACCGATCAAACGACTCGCCGCATCAGCAATCTCAGCCGGATACTCTTCGCGGTATTGAGGTTGATCGAGCCAATGGAGTTGCAATTGCCTCAGTCCAACATCGTCCGGCGACTTCTCCAACGCAGCTCGCAGTTTCTCAGTATCCGCCGATGTAGGACGAGCTTTCGGTGCGAACAGTTTGCGACGAATCGCGTCCGCTTTCCTATTCGGATCCAAATTGGGTTCTTCAAGCGACCTGTCCGTTTTCGGCGGCTGAGTAGTTGGCTGAGCTCCGAGTTCACCGGTCGTGTAGTTCGCCAACCAATTCTTCTGCGCAGTCAATTCTAACTTCAACTCGGCCTTTGTTGCCTTGTCAGCCAGTTGCGCATCGATCTGAGCGAGTTGAGCTTTGCGCCATTCCTCAGCGGGGTTGCCTTTCGAAAGAACTCGCAATTGGCCGAGCGCGATACTCGCTTGCAGAGCCGCAACACAGCAGATCAGCCCCTGAAGGAGTAACGATGGAGTTGAACGAGTACGCATGAAAACCACTTTACTGAATGAAACCGTGCTCGCTATTTGCGGACAAATACCAGCAGCGAATCGGACGAGTCGCGTGTTAGCTTAATCGGTTCATCGATCTCGTACCAGAAATCGTACGATTCGACCAATTCGAGCTCCGGTACCTTGGCGAGCAGCGATTGCAGTTGTGCGAGGCGGTAAGTTCGCAACTGAATTTCACTCTGCACCCGCGTCGGTTCCTGCTTCGGCTTGCGAATCAACATACTGATTCGCAACGTTTCGATGCGTTTGCGTTTGTCCCATTCAGTCGCGCGAAGCGTGAAAGTCACCGAAGTTCCGCCCGTCTTTGAGGTCCAGCGTTCGATGCAGCGTTCGTCCGCGTAGTGCGGATAAAGATGCAAGCCGAAGAAGAACAGACCACCGGGCCGCAGCGCTCGAGCGACCGCGTGAAAGTGACTTTCGGCGGCTTCTTCAGTTAACAAATGCCGGAAAGTATTGAACGTGTTCAAGACGACATCGAACGGCTTGTCGACTTCGAAGTCCGTCATATCCTGCTTGTAAGTCGTCGCAGTGAGCTTCTTTTTCGCCAGCTGCTTGTTCAAGAACGCCAGCATACTGTCGCTGAGATCGAAACCCGTGACATCGTAACCCTTCTCCGCAAGGCTGACGACCAAGCGGCCGCTGCCACAACCCGGCTCAAGAATACGCTTCATTTCGCCAGTTCCAAAACGCTCGAACGCGAGCGGCAAGAAAGCGACTTCTTTGGCGGTTTCGTCAGCGAATCCAAGGTCGAAGTACTGCGGATAGTCGTACCAATCCGCTTCCTTTTTTTTCTTTGACGATGGCTTCGATGACGGCTTCTTTGTGGACTTCAGCGGCTTTGTCGGTTCCGATTTTTTTACTTCAAGCTTTCTTTCACTCTTCTTCTTTTCAACTAGTTTTTTCCCGGCCGACTTAGTTGATACAGTTCTGCTTGCCACTAATTTCGTAGCCGCCGGCTTTTGTGCAAGCTCCACTGCGGCCTTTTTCGCAGCTGGTTTCGCGGTCGGCTTTACCGTCGATTTTGCAGCCGCTTTTTTTACAGTCGTGTTGCTTGATTTAGT
>JBGSJB010000271.1:0-5053 GCA_041742175.1 Pirellulaceae bacterium | reverse complement strand
CGCCACCGCAGGGTCCGCCATGCTGGATGTACTTTTCGCGGCGGAACGCGACGCAGCCATCGCCGCCCTTGCCAGCTTCAATCTCAATTTCCGCGCGATCGACAAACATGACAATTCTGACTGGGTTGAACCCAAAAACGTTAGCTGGCGTTGGGTGTCTTGCAACGCTTGCAGCTACTTCTTAACGCATCGCACTCGACCGCTTGAGGCTTGCTGATTTCACAGCCATCAACCCTGCTCTAGCTGGCCGCAGCGACCGCTTGAACATTGATGCGACGTCCTTCTTGGTCGAAGAAAACGGTGCCTTCGATGAGTGAGAAGATTGTGTAATCTTTACCCATGCCAACATTGCGACCAGGATGAAACTTCGTACCAACCTGTCGCACGAGGATTGAACCTGGGGTCACTAGTTGGCCGCCAAAACGCTTAACGCCGCGGCGTTGTGCATTACTATCGCGACCGTTGCGTGTAGAACCCTGACCCTTTTTATGTGCCATGACAACTTCCGAGAATCAAAATTTCTGAGAATCAATACTGTTAATCGCGATCAAGACCGCGCAAGGGAGCTCCTGGACGAGCGGCTTGGGGCCGCTTGAACCCCAGATCTTAGCGATAAATCCACAGATGATCAAGCCGTTCCTTCAACCCATACTGGTCGAGAACGTACTTTTGACGTTCGGGGTCATCAATTGCTGGCACGCCGTAGCGAATCGTGTCTTCAAGTTGATCGACGGCATCGCCTGGTCGCGAGAAGTGAAGAACGAGCGTTTTCTGCAAATAGTCGATACGGCCGTCGCGCGACTCAAGCTTTTGTGCATTTGTAAGTCCCTTAACGCGCACAGTGAAGAAAGTCGTGGTCGGGTCAACATCTTCCCACATCGCCACGCCCCAAACCTCATGGTTGTCGGCTTCGCTGGAAAGCTGGATCTTCTTCTGCTGCATTTCAATCGAATTGTACACTGGTTGTCCGACGCGTTCTTTGGCTGCAATCATGGACTGCGCGGTTGGGTTGATGACGTCCATGTATTCACGTCCAGCGTTGATTGAATTCAGGACAAAAGTCGGAAAGAACCTTACCCACTGCGTTGAAACCGCTTTGGGATCGTTGTAAATCTCGTTGCCGTAAGAGTCCTTGCTGGGTTCGGGACGCAGGTCGCCGCCGACATTGCGAACTCGATAAAGCAGGTACCAAACTAATTTGTCGTTCACCTGAATCATCCGCACTGGTTTAAACGCGAATTCGAGAGCGTAGACTTCATTGCGAAAAATCACATCCTTGCTTTTGCCGATCAGCGTGCTCGTTACCGGCAAGTAATTTGGATCCCAAGCCAATTCCGGATACTTTGCGACCAGCGGCAAATCGACGGGCCCGAGCGCCGTATCGCCCTGCTCGGGCACCGATGGGATGATCTCAAGCGCGTCTGGGGCAAGCTTCTGGCCTTGCCCAGAGCGGACCGACGTTGGCACCGTCTGTGCGAAAGTGACATGCGGCAAGCTGATGGCGAACAACGCCGAAAAGGCGATTTTCAGCACTGTTCTTGAGCTACAAACACTAGCCAACATGCTCAATTCCTACCAGAGTTTGGGGAAATCTTGATTTTTTCGACGGATCGACCAGCAGAATTCTGGTTTGCTTAATCGGATTATGAGCCGGATGGGTGCTCGGTTCACTTTCCCAAAGCCTCTATATTACTTCGCTCGTCGCTAAACTAAAGCCCAAGAAGTGGCTCGCAAGCATCTTCTAAGCGATTGGATTCCGATTATTTGGGAGATCCGCTTGGGAATTTCCGTTGGTTCAGTCCGAATGCTCTGCTCAGAGCCAATCGTCGGACTAGAGAACCCAGGGTTGCGTCAGCCATGCCCTCCATGTCCATCCGGGTGGCTTTGTCAGTGGAATTGCGGTCCACCAAGGTAGGTCTTTGATATTCGTCGGCGTCGCCGGAACCAGCTCAGTGGATTCCACCGGATCTGGAAAAAGCCAACCTTCCTCAGGGACTCCGAGACCATGAGCGGCTTGAAATTGACGATGACGTTGATCAAGCCAGAATCGCGTCTCGGCGGGCAATCGCAAAGAAAGCGGCCAGGATACGTCGCTCAGCTGCTTTTTTGCAGCCGGAAAATCTTCACGAGCGGCTTGAGCGATCGCTAGGTTGTGATGGGCTGCAAGATTGAACGGGTTGCGTCGGGCTGCAATCGCGAACTTCTGCTCCGCCAAGTCCCAGCGGCCTTTGTGCGCATCGACAATCCCGCTGCGGGTCGGTATCGCTCCAATCTGCAGCCACGGAACCATCAGTTCGACTTTGTCTC
The DNA here is from genome assembly GCA_041742175.1 of Pirellulaceae bacterium. Classification (GTDB taxonomy): domain Bacteria; phylum Planctomycetota; class Planctomycetia; order Pirellulales; family Pirellulaceae; genus Aureliella. The sequence goes on along the minus strand of JBGSJB010000271.1, from coordinate 2,746 downwards.
GTTCGACGCTGGGCGCAAGCCCTTTCCATGAATCGCGGGCGCTGGCAGCTATCAAGCGATCGGTTGGATCGGGATGAGTGAAAATCATGTCTGGGTAATCGCGGTCGGCGCGCCGCGTGTCGATCGATACTACTTGATTTGCAAGCGTTCTTGAAGTCGCCACATCAATCAGTCGCCACGAAATCAGCAGCAGCTCATTCTCTGGCGGTTTGTTGTGTTGCGGCGGCTTGCGATCTTTCGGATCGATCAGTTTCGCACTAAGTACTTCGCCTTCGAGCAGCAGGTTTGCGGATGCGTTCTGCGCGGCTTGAATGGCGGTGGCATCGTTCTGCAACGCACTTGTTGAGGCCAATCGCATCGGCGACTGAGCGACCAATTGCTGCGAGTTGATCAGATGCAAGTCGGCTCGCGCAGCTGGTTGTTGCATTGAGAGCGCTGTCTCGACGCGTTCTGCGAGCGATTCAGAACCCGCGATCGGCGCAACGGCAATCTTTGCGTCATGCGGACAGGTATAGCGCGCGGGTTGCCAGACATAGATGGGGATCGATGAACGACAACCGATTACAAAGGCGATCCCGCAGCACGCGCAGCACGCGAACCAAACGCCAGCAATCGAGTTACGCTTCGTTCCAACTGACCTCTTCATAGTCGATCGATTACCGAATCAACCGGCTGCGAGTCAAGCCGAACTGTACTGTTTTAAAGCGTTGGAGTGCAAAACTGTTCGCGATCGACACGGCGAGACGGGCAGAATTAAAACGAAACCGTGGCGCCGTCTTGTGCGGCTGATTGGAAGCAGGCGTCGAGAACTTGCTGCGTTTTCAGCGTCCAAGTTGGCCACTGGTCGTCGAGCTTGCCTTGGAGAACTAGATCTGAGAAGGCACGAATCATGTTCACCTCCTGCGCATTGCTGGCTCCGGCGGAGTACTCAGCAATTGCGTGTCGCTGCAAGTGATGCTCCATGTTGAACACGCAGTTGTCGACATTGAACACGTCCTTTCCGACGTAGGCATCAACTTCTGGAGCGTGAAACGGCAGCACGAAGTCGTTTAGTTTCAGGTAGCCCTTCGAGCCGCTAGCATGCACCCACTGTTGATTTTCAGTCAAGAACGAACAGTAGAAGCTTGCTGACACCCCGCTCGGGAAAAGCAGTTCTGCGCTGAATTCGCCAGGCACCGGCGCGGGGCTCGATTTGCCTTGCAGCGGAGTAAGTGTTCGCGCGCGGACTTCGGTCGGCATCTGGCCTTGGAGAACCCACAGGAAGAAACGCGTGCAATACCAGCCTAAATCGCCGAGGCAACCGTAAGGTTCCAGTTCGCTGGACGTGCGGATGTTGGATTCGCAAAATGCTTCGTCGCCGGCGAATGAGAACTGGCTGGTCAACCGGCGGAGTTGCCCGAGTTGGTTGGGATCGTCGAAGATTTTTCGGAGCATGGGCAGACGTTGGCTGTGCATAAACATGACGCCGTCCATGTATTGCACTTGATTGCGTTTGCAGGCGGCGAGCATCTCGGAAACTTCCGTTGCGTTGAGCGCGGCGGGTTTTTCTCCCAACACATGCTTACCGGCCTCTGCAGCTTTGATCACCCATTCGCGGCGAAGCGCAGTTGGCAACGGAATGTAGACCGCGTCGATATCGTCGCGTGCGAGCAGGGATGCGTACGAGCCCACTGCGGCCGGCTTGGCATCGAAAGGGACTTGCGATGTGCACTCATCGATGAATCGCTGTGCCGAGGAGGCGTTGCGACTGGCGACTGCTACGACGGAAGCGTTACCGGAAAGTCGTATCGCTTTCCAATTCTTTCGCGCGATTCCGGCAGTTCCCAAAATTCCCCAGCGGCAGTTGCCAACACTCATCAATGGCTCCGTTCGGACTCAAGGTTGTCGTGATCAGATATTTCGCTTGGCTGCGAACCAGTCTGGGCTAAGTGCGGCCAATGACAACTAGACACATGTCATCCGCCTGTTCCGTTCCTAGCACAAATTGCTGCAAGTCCTCAATAACTTGATTGCCGATCAGTTTCACATCGTTTCCGGCTGAGAGCATCAGGTCTTGGATGCGCGCGATGCCAAACATGCTGCCAGCAGCGTCTGGCGCTTCGTTGATCCCGTCGGTATACATCAACAATTGTTCACCGGGTTGAATTTCGATGTGGCTAAGTTCGTATTCAAAGTCGTCGATAATACCGATCGGCACACCCGCTTGTTCATCGCCGGGCTCGAGGATACGTTTCGAAATCGTCTTCCAAAGCGGCGCCATGTGGCCGGCGTTGATGATTTCAATTTTGTTTGAGTTTCGATCAAGGATCAGGCAAAGAAAAGTGATGAACTTTTCGACACCCAGACTCGAAATGGCGGCGTTCAAACAACTGATGGCTTTCGCGCCATCCGGTTGGCTTGCCAAGCAAAAGCGTGTTTCGGTTGAGAGCTTTGCCATCAGCATTGCAGCGGCCACACCGTGACCGACAACATCGGCTACGATAACCGCCAGGCGACCATCGGGCAGCGGGATGTAATCAAAATAGTCGCCACCAATTTGCTGAGCCGGTTGGTAGAAATCGTAAAAAACATAACCGCTGAAGTCGGGTGGAGTGGCTGGCAAGAACGCGCGTTGAACGCTCTTGGCCAGTTCGAGATCCTGTTCAACCAATCGTTGCAACACGACGCGCTCGTGCAGTTGTGCATTCTCAATCGCAACTCCAGCTTGGGAGGCGATGCTGGCGAGTATTTCCAGATCTGGGGCTTC
>JBGSJB010000270.1:0-2061 GCA_041742175.1 Pirellulaceae bacterium | reverse complement strand
GTGTCACCTTGGAGGCTCGAGCAGTCTGTGTGCGATTCACTCCGGCAAGAGTGTTGCAACAACGATGGGAATGAGTCCGCAAACTGGATTGCCTCAAAACAATCGAGTCGGCGATTTGGACCCGTTCTGCCTGCCGATGTTGATGCAGCACACCGGCATGAACTTGGAAGAGATGCTCAAAGCACTATCGACTGAAGCCGGTTTAGTTGGACTGTCCGGCGGTGTGAGCGGCGACATTCGCGATCTCGAGAATGCAGCGGCAAGCGGCAATGGCGATGCACAGTTGGCGCTCGATGTCTACGTAGCGGAGATTCGCAGGCAGCTTGGTAGCATGCTTGTCGCTCTCGGCGGTTTAGATGCGTTAGTGTTCACCGGTGGAATTGGTGAAAACGGTGCGAATATCCGAGCTGCGGTCTGCGACGGTTTGAGTGAGCTAGGGATCGGACTGGACGATACCAAGAATCGTGCGTCGAAAGGTGAAGTGCGTTTGGACTCGACAAACAGTCGCGCTCAAATTTGGATCATCCCAACCAACGAAGAATTAATCGTCGCGCGTCAAACCGCAGCCGCGCTCAAGGACTAAGTGATCATGTTTGTAGCCAAAGTTACCGGTTCTGTAGTCTCGACTGAGAAGGTCGAATCGATGCGAGGCCAAAAGCTGCTGGTCGTTGAACCTTTTCGAATCGAACCTATGGACCGCGACAAGCTGATAACGACAGGACGTACATTTGTGGCCGTCGACATGCTCGGCGCCGGAGTGGGCGATATGGTTCTGATCGTTCAAGGCAGCAGCGCGAGGTTTACGCCCGAGACCAACAAACTGCCGATCGACTGTGTCGTGATTGGCATTGTCGATTCCGTAAACGTTGAGAAAAAAGCGGTTTACAACCGTCAAACCAGCGACGCTGAGGCAAATACTTGAAGCCTAGAAACTGAGTAACGGACAACAAACTGCGTGCGATAGTTCAAGCTCTAGCTTGTTTGATAATCAACCTGATGTTGCACCCGATTGCAAGTTAGAGCTTGAACTTTCGCACGCTACAACAACTTCGAAGCTGAATTTAATTTCCCAAGAATCGGTGGCTCACGCCAAACCGCTCCCATAACACCAACACGTAGTAAAATCATGCAAATAAGCGAAGAACTCATCCGAAACTTGGTCACTCAAGTGATCAAAGAAGTGCAAGGCAACGGTCAACTTAGTGCCGCCACAAGCGCTGGGCGATTCAGCGGTCGGTTCGGAATTTTCGACGATGCTGATCAAGCGGTCGCGGCGGCTCGCGAAGCGTTCGAAGAACTGCGCACCCGTCCGATCTCGGATCGCAAGAAAGCGATCGACCACATCCGCCGCATCTCGATCGATCAATCGGTAGAGCTCGGCACGATGGAAATGAACGAGACCAAAATCGGTCGCTTGGAGCACAAGATCGCCAAGCTGCGAACACTGGGCGAGCGTGTGCCTGGAACGGAGTTTCTGACCACTCAAGCGTACAGCGGTGATCGCGGATTAGCGGTGATCGAACATGCGCCGTTCGGCGTTATCGGAGCGATCACACCGGTAACGCATTCGTTGCCAACGATCACAGGCAACGCCATTAACATGATCGCATCTGGAAATACAGTCGTAGTCAATCCGCATCCAAGCGGTCGGTTGGTTGCTGCTGAAGGTGTGAAGCGTTTTAATCAGGCGATCGCAGCAGACATCGGAATCGAGAACTTGATCTGCGTAATCCGCAACCCAACGCTCGAGTCCGCCGCAGCGATCTTCAAGAATCGCGATGTCGCCTTGATCTGTGTTACAGGCGGACCCGCGGTCGCTCGCGCGGCGCTCAACAGTGGCAAGCGCGCGATCGTCGCTGGACCAGGTAATCCACCTGTGGTTGTGGATGAGACAGCCGACTTCGATAACGCTGCGCGTTGCATCATCGAAGGCGCTACGTTCGATAACAACCTGTTGTGCATCGCTGAGAAAGAAGTTTTTGTTGTTGAGTCGGTGTTCGATGCAATGATGAGCGCGATGGAGCGAGCTGGTGCAGTGCGGCTCAACAGCTCACAGGTTGC
>JBGSJB010000269.1:0-5752 GCA_041742175.1 Pirellulaceae bacterium | reverse complement strand
GAAGTCTTTCGCTTGATGCTTTCTTGTCATAGCCAATTTCGCACTAGCATAGATCAGTGGGTTGAGTGTATGCGGCAAGGTGAAGACAACATGAAAGTACTGGCAGCCCAGAGTCCAGTCGATCATGCTTTCGCGCCACTGCTCGCGTCGTTCGTAACCGCAGGTTGGACAGTGGCGGTTGGCGCAGTGATCCAAACCAATCAACCGCCGATCGCAACTCTGGCAGTTGTAAAGATGGCTTCCGAGATAGCCCGTGCGACAAGCGGTGAGTGCATTCATCACCGTGCTGATGTCCGTTATTCGCTGGTCGTTATAACCTTGTTCATCGAGCTTCGCCTGCCAACGATCTCGCCTCAGGATGTCGGTGACTTTAAAACGAGCGGGCTTGGGTTGAGATAAAACGGTGAACTCGATCGAAAGAGAGCGGCCATGCTCAACCGTTATAACTCGGCTGTCGCTTAGCAAAACATCCTTGGTTGGTAGAGGGTACCAAGATTCTAGGCTTGACGGGTCTCCAAGACGCCGCCCCTCTGTAGATATGCCGTGACCTGCTGGCGCAACGTGCGGCCCACGAAACCAATTCAACAACTGTTGATGTTGAGTTATTCAATCCCCTTCGAAGGCAATTAGAAATGAATATGAACAACGAATTCTTGCAAGACCTGCTGGCCCATCCGCTCAAGGCGACGGTTGCGTACTATGCGACTTGCCTTGTGGCATGCGCTAAAGCAGTTGCCTACTTGGCTCGCAATTGCTTGTCATGCGATGCAGCCTTGCAAGTCGATTTCGCAGATCGCACCTTGGGAACTCACCTCCCTGGCAACACGCTCAAAGTCGGTAAGGAGATTAGATCTAAACTCGAATCGGTTGGTGTCTATCGACCCAATGGCCGCGAACACTTTCGAGGCTTCGTGACTGTTCCACTGACGAACATTGATGGCGCAGTTACTGGGATTTATGGCAGACGTATCGACCGCAACGGCGATGGCTTAGCGGAACTGACCATCGGTGTGGGAATTTTTAATAGCCAAGCTCTTCGATCGTACGAAGAGGTCATTGTTACTGACAATATGCTCGACGCTTGGACGTTTTATTCAGCCGGGCATACCAATGTCGTCTGTGGCGCGAAGGATGCTGCCGATTTCAAACTTGTAAGGCGAGTTCTGTTAACTTCCGATACGATTGATTGCGAGGCTTTCGGTGGCTGCGAGATCTTTCGTGTAAAATTCCCAGTCGGCCAATCGGCTCATGCGTATCTGTTGGCTCAACGCGACCAGCAAGCCGATCCGCTTGGAGCAGTTATTCGTGCAGCGGGTTGGGAGAGTGGCGTAAGCTTCCAACTTGCGGTTGCACATACCGATGCACCGAAGGGCGTCGACACTCAGAAAGTGGTCACGACTGAGAATGTGGCAAAAGCTGAGTTATCACGTGAACGGGAATCACAGGCTAGAAGCCTAAGCTACGCTTCGCCAGTCCCGATCAAGCTCGATGATCTGCAGGTGACAACTACTATCGATGAAATCACGATCACGACCGAACGGCGGCGGTATCGTGTACGCGGATTGGAGCGGAACACGCTGTCCGGTGTGATGAAGATTAACATCTTGGTTTACAACGAACGCACGGAACGGTTCCATGTCGACTGCTTCGATCTCTACCACGCGCGATCGCGGCGGATGTTTACGACGAAAGCCGCGGATGAAATCGGAGCTGATGAATCACAACTGCGAAGCGATCTAGGCCGGGTGCTATTGAAACTCGAGCAATTGCAAACCGAACAAAAGCAACTTAGTAAAAAATCTAGCGCTGGCCATAAAGAATTATCCGACCACGAGCGCCGTGAAGCCCTCGAACTCTTGCAGTCCGACAACTTACTGGACCGCATCCTTGACGACTTCGAGGCGTGTGGCATTGTGGGTGAGCGAACTGCAAAGCTGACTGGATACTTGGCCGCCACCATTCGTTTACTCCCAAAGCCGTTAGGAATCATACTTCAATCAAGCAGTGCGGCTGGCAAGTCAACCCTGGCTGAGGCCGTACTGCGGTTCATGCCTGAAGAATCGCGGTTCGCTTGTTCGGCGATGACCAGCCAAAGTCTTTACTATCTTGGTCGCGAAGATCTCAAGCACAAGATCCTTTCGATATCGGAACAGGAGGGCGTGCATGATGCAAGTTATCAACTCAAACTTCTGCAAAGTGAAGGGCATTTATCACTAGTCGCTACCGGCAAAGAAACGGGAACAGGTCGCACGAATACCGAACGCTATGAAGTCGAAGGACCGGTGGCGTTGATAATGACCACTACTTCGCAAAGCATTGATCCTGAGCTGCTCAATCGATGCTTGGTGGTCGCCATTGATGAAAGCGTGGCTCAGACGGTTGCGATTCAATCACGTCAGCGATTCAACGAGACGATGGAAGGGCATCTTCATCAAATGCAAAGCCCTGCTATCGTCGAGCGGCATCGCAATGCGCAGCGACTGTTGCGACCGCTGCCCGTCTTCAACCCGTACGCCAGCCAGTTGTCATTCGTCGGCTGGCAAACTCGCCATCGCCGCGATCAAGGCAAATATCTTTCCTTGATTAAAGCCATCACGCTGCTTCATCAACATCAACGTGAAGTGCGTCAGATTAATGAGCTTGGTGAAGTAAAAGAGTATCTGCAAGTGACACGCCGGGATATCGCTGCCGCCAATCAGATTGCAGATTGGGCCTTGGGTCGAAGTATCGATGAATTGGCCGAACCATCACGCAGATTATTGATCGCATTGTATGATTGGACGAGGACTGAGGCTCAGTCAAATCGATTGGCGATCGGCGACGTGCGGTTCACTCGTCGCGCGGTTCGCGAAACACTGGGTTGGGGTTCGACGCAGTTGGCTTATCATCTTGAGCGACTGGTGCGTGACGAGTACGTTGTTCGCACTGGCGGATCGATCGGCAAACTCTGCCAGTACAAGCTCGTGTATGATGGTCGTGGCCGCGAGGGCCAACCACACTTATTGCAGTTGACGGATCCCGCTACGCTGGTGGAACCTGCGGAATCTGTACCTACAAAGACAGACCTCTCGGCTTAAACCGCCAACCTCTCGGTACCTCTCGGCCACCTCGCGGGTAATGCTAATTATCGCAAGTCCCTGTGCTCTCAAGGCTTAGCTACTAACCTCTCGGTTTCGGCAACTTCATGCCACCCCCAGCACGCAAAAAGCATCGTCATACATACATAGATGCATGTCATAAGTGCAGGTCGCAATCCACGAACCGACGCGCCTGAACTCAAGCCGCGACTCCCCTTCGCCCCCTGCGCCGCAGCACTCCGGAGAGTAAGGGGTCGGGGTATGAGGAGCAGTACGCTGCCAGCTTATGCGTTCACTCAACTAAAAAACTTCCTTCACTGTCAATCACAAAAGGCATTACCATGTCCAACGCAAGTTCACACAATCCGCCCAATGTAAAACCTTTCGGCGACACCACAGATCCATATGGCTTCTACCAACTGCTCGTGGCACATATCACTTGGCTGGCCGTACACAACTTCTCATTGACCACCACAACGAAACGAGCGCTCTACGTTCGAGCCTTTGGACTGTGGTGCCTTGAACGTGACGTTGTCACACCATGCACCATCTCCAAACCGATGATCGAATCCTTCCAGCGGCATCTGTTCACGCACCGCCAAGCGAGCGGCAAACCGCTCGCTTGGTCCAGCCAACATCTTCATTTAATAGAAATAAAACAATTCTTCTCCTGGCTGGCTAAACAGAACTACATCCCCTTCAGTCCCGCCGCGGAGATCGAACTCCCCAAGCAACCCAAGACGCTTCCCAAAGCGACCCTATCCGAAACTGAAGTTGAAATCATCCTGCAGCAGCCCGACACCACCACGCCCTTCGGCTTGCGCGATCGAGCTATCTTCGAAGTCCTTTACTCCACCGGTATCCGCCGCGCCGAAGTATGTGCGCTGCGCATCGATCACATCCATGTTGATCGCCAAGTGCTATTTATCAATCAAGGCAAAGGTCAAAGGGATCGCTACGTTCCCATCGGCCACAGAGCCTTGCTGTGGATCGCGCGCTATGTCGAACAAGCTCGTGATCAGTTAGCCATCGATCCCAAGGAACGGACACTGTTCCTTACCATGGATGGCAAGCCCATTGATCCTGATTCGTTAACCGAGTACGGTCGCCGTTACATTCGTTCAGCCAAGGTCGAAAAGCCTGGAGCTTGTCACATCTTCCGCCACACCATGGCCACGCTGATGCACGACAATGGAGCGGACATCCGCACGATTCAAGCCATCCTTGGCCATGAAAAGTTAGACACCACTCAGATCTACACACGCGTCAGCTTGAAGAAGTTGCTTGAGACGCATCAAAAGACTCATCCCGCCGAGCGACCTGCCCCGCCAACATCACCGAAGCCAAATCCTGATGCAGAATGACAAAAACTCACCAACCCCCTTGCGAAACGATAGCGAGCTGCTTCGGCGATCCACTACAATAGGATGCATGGTAACCTTCGCTGATTCATCAACGTCCTTCGCTCAAATCGCACATCACGCGCGCGGGCAGAGTCGTCGACCAATCAACAGCAGCAATAATCAAACTGACTACAGGGATTCATGCAGTCTAGGCAGCGGCAGTCGCCCCACTCGCATTCGATTGGTGTCTTCGTCCAGAGTTCCTATCAACGTTACAATCCAGCGAAATGGATATTCATACGTATCTGCAGAACCCATTAATTGCGTTGATCCAAGTGGAATGACCCCCACACCGCCTTATCCAGTTCCTACGAAACGCCCAAAAATATAAAAAGTCCTGCACCAGCCCCTGTCCAGGATCTTTCAAAATTCTGCACAGGCGGTTGGGAATTTGACGATGCATCACCTAAAGATCCACTTGACGGAATGTTCTCTAGTGCAAATTCAGGCTGGACCAAGTATCAAGATCCTAATGCCCCCTCTGTTGTTCAATACAACTGGAACGATGCTTATTATCAAACTGAGTTCGTGGCTGCTCCTGAAAACCCAATTGTTACGCAGATATGTGGTGAAGCATCTGGCGGTGAGTGGTCTGTGGGATTCGGTACTGAAGTTGGTGCAGGTGGAGAAATTGGTGGTAATTATTACATCACTTTCGGTGCAACTGGTTGGCTCAGTTGGAGTTGGACGCATGTCACCACACAACAAGTAACTTTACCGGGAAAGCAATGTACACAATATAAAGCCGTTCCAGTCGTGGAAAAAATCCAACTACGGACAGAGAATTATTTTATCGGCGCCTACAGCTACCCATATAGCCCAAGTGGAACACCATATAAGGATTATCATTCTGGCACCTCGTACAAAGACGTCGGATATTTTTCTGCTATTAAGCACGTTCGCTGCAAAGCAAAATGCAGATCTTGCGAATGTGACGAGTATTGGAAAACCAACACATGGTGAAACGAATAGCATTTCTACAATTTAGATATAGCCTTCGGATTTTACTCATAATTATAACCGTTTTCGCTCTAGTGACCAGTTTACTATATCGTGAGCGTGCGCGTGTTTTGCGTAGAGTTAGTCGTTCAGGTGAACTTATCGTTTCACAGGAAGTTCCGTTTTCAGCCTTTAGCAGCCCGTTGAAAAATGCCATTTTCGTGAGCGATCAGCGTTCGGTGGCCAGGGGTAAGCTCAAGCGACTCGAAATCGATTTGAGACGGTCAAAATGTATTTACGTTCTTCATATCGCGATCTAAGGCCTTTTGTGGC
>JBGSJB010000268.1:0-3987 GCA_041742175.1 Pirellulaceae bacterium | reverse complement strand
TCCGCCAAACCGTACGCTCGCGGATCATCGGGCTGCTGATCCCACGGAGCACGCCGCGCTCGATCCAGTATCACCATCGTGCCCGCCGCCAAGTCGCCGATGCGTTGAAACCGATTAGTGATTGTCATACTTAGCAAACCGGTGAGCGGCGTGGGATAGACGTCAGATAAACGCAACAAATTACGCAGCGCAGCCTGAACTCCGTTGATGGGTCTGCCATCGGTCGAAATCACCCGCAATTTGAACAACATTTTTCCAAGCGTACGGCCATTGAACCGCGACTCAAAGTAAACGCCATAGAACCAGCTCATCAAGAAGTAAATCAGAATCAATGCGACTGTCGTGATCGCGCTCGAAAACGGTACAAACGCTGTTCCGAAGCCAAGAATCATAAGCAGAGCAAACATCGCCAAAATGCGTACGAAGAAATCGAACAAGAACGCCATCAAGCGTTGAAAGGGCCCAGCGATTTGGTACTCGAACTCGACGTTCTCAGGCGTAACCACGCGCACGATGCAATCGAGTTTTTCTGGGTTGGGTTGCAGCATGCGAAAATCGTGACTTCGTTTAAACCACTTCTTAACCTAACAGCCCGTTGATTTTGTCAGCATTTCAACGTTCCTTATCTCATCAGCCGGAACGCGCTCGTTTATAGCCAACTGGAGGTCGTTCATCGAATGACTCCGTTTTTCATATTATCCCAATCCGATTCCAATGTCGCCACCACTGACCACGATTCCATCCTCACGCAAAGTATAAAGTATTAGATGCCCCCGAGTTGCATTTGGCGAACGAAGGATTGGCAGGAAGTACCGTACTGCTGCGAGAGCTGTTTTCGTTTAAACTTGACTTTGGACTCGTCATCTTCAACTTCCGCACGAATGATCGAACACATGCACTCAAATGCTGGACTTCCACATCGCCGCCAATTCCTGCACTCAGTTGCAGCAGGTTCAGCGGCGATTTCGACAGCGTGGGCAAATCCGCTGTTCGGTCAAGAAGCAAGTCTTTCGAACTCGTATGTTGCCAGCGGACATCGCGGCGCAGCCGCAACGGTGCAGCCGATGGCAACCGGCGCCGCGATCGCTGCTTTCGAACGTGGCGGTAATGCGATCGATGCTGCCGTCGCAGCTTCGCTGATGCTGTCCGTCGTCGATGGCCACAACTCCGGCATCGGTGGCGGTTGCCTCGCGCTGATCCGAACTGCCAACGGCGAGATATTCGCAATCGACGGCCGAGAACGAGCACCAGCCAACGCCTCACCCGAAATGTTCTTCAGCAACGGCAAACCCGATCCGCAACTCAGTCAAATTGGGCCACTCGCCGCCGGCGTTCCAGGTTTGATCGCAGCCCTAAGTGCAATGAATCAACGCCTAGCAAAAGTCGGCTGGCACGAAGCTCTGCTGGGCGCGGCAAAAGTTGCGTACGATGGTTTCAAGCTGGATAAAAGCTACGCTTCCAACCTTCAAGGGGCAGCCAGTCAATTGAATCAGTTCGACGAGTCGCGTCGCATTCTACTGAACGCCGACGGTACCGCTCGCGCCGTCGGTTCGACGCTCGTTCAAGCGGATCTCGCAACAACACTAACGCAGATCGCCAAGCACGGTGCCACCTGGTTTTACACCGGAGGCTTTGCAGAGAAGCTTGATCAATTCATGCGCGCAAGCGGTGGGTTGCTAAGTGCCGATGACCTGGCGCAATATCGCGCAATGGATCGAACACCAATCAAGACCGACTATCGCGGGCACCAAGTGATTGGTTTTCCGCCGCCAAGCTCCGGTGGAATCCACGTCGCGCAAATGCTCGGCATGCTCAGCCACTTCGATGTGAAAGCGGTGTTCGACGAATCGCAGTCGGCCGGCTTGCACCTGCTGCTAGAAGTGATGAAGCGTGCCATGGCTGACCGAGCTCATTGGTTGGGTGATGCCGATTTCGCAGACGTCCCACGCGGTCTGCTGGACGCGGACTACCTCAAGCAGCGCGCCAGCGATATCGATCTAACCAAAGCTGTCGAAGTCACCAGTCATGGTCAGCCGCCCAACGCAGACACCGATCTATTCAACAAGGAACATACGACGCATTTGACGACAGCCGATCGCGAAGGCAACGTGGTTGCTATCACGCAAACCGTCAACACTTCATTCGGTTGCAAGATGATCGTGCCTGGAACCGGCGTTATTCTGAACAATGAGATGGACGACTTCAGCATCGCGCCTGGCGTGCGGAACGCGTTCGGCCTCGTCGGTTCCGCTGCCAACGCGGTCGCGCCTGGCAAACGACCACTATCAAGCATGAGCCCCACGTTAGTTCTGAATGCAGCTGGCAAACCGACATTGAGCTGCGGAGCCGCTGGCGGACCGAAGATCATAACTGCCGTCTTGCAAACAATCGTTCGCGTGTTGGATCTAGATCAGTCGATCGACAAAGCGATTGCGGCTGAGCGAGTTCACCATCAGTGGTCACCCAATCAAGCGATCTGCGAAAACGCAATTGCTGAAAATCAAATCTCCGAATTGCAGGCGCGGGGGCATTCGATCACTCGCATCCGATCCGCCGCCGTAGCGCAAGGGCTGAGCATCTCTTCGGACGGAAGAATAACCGCAGCTTCGGATCCTCGCGTTCCCAGTTCGGCACTCGCACTCGACTGATGAACTTGCTCGCGGCACTTTCTGCAGAGATCATTCTTGTTCGGCTCAAAACGGTTTTATCTCCAACTGTTTCAAAGCTCATGAAACTCGTGCGTTCAATTACTCTCATTACACTCGTCGCATCGCAACTGTCATTTAACTGGCAGAGTTGTGCGGCACAGCAGTCTACAGCGAATCAGTCTATAGCGAATCAGTCTGTAGCAAATCAAGCTACAGCGAACCAGTTTGCTGTACAACCTATCGCCATCGTGCGGCCCGGTACCGCAGTCGTTGATGAAAGTGCGACTCGCTGGAATCGAGCTGTATTGCTGGCGACGCCGCGAATTGCCAGCGGCGATGTCAACAAGTTGTCGGAGGCGGTTCGAAATGCCGTCCCCAAACTAACACTTGCAATACTTGCATCGGTGCAAGCAACATCGGCAAGCAGTGGCCCTCAGACTTATACGCTTCGAGAGATCGGTGTTGCTTACAGTGCACAAGCTGACGAACGATTGCTAACGGTTTCATCCGACTCCGCGCCGCGACTAGGCGCCAAATTGGATTTCTACAGCCGTCAGATGCTCAGCGAAAACGAAAAGCAGCTTGCTTCTGTCAAACTGATAGTGCACACTGCCACGCTGGCAATGTTCGATGCACCCGCGATCATGTTCCGCGACGGCCAGCATAAAGACTTCATCACTCGGCATCTGGTGTGGATCGACGCGAACACAGGCAAGATGGCGCTTGTCATCTGGCTACTGCAGACCGATCGCGAAGGGAAGAACGCATCCGTCGCCGGCGATTCCTTACAAGTCGTTGCACCTGGAACGCGAGAAGATCGCAAGATTCACGTCGACGGTCGCAGCTTTTTTCTCGGCATTCCCTCTGCCCGCGCATTCGCACTAGAAGATCTCCCACCTGGACTAAAAGTCCCGTGGAGTGATGCCGCGCGGCAATTAGCAGCGCAGCCTTCCTACAACGAAGAATCCATTCGCGCACTCGCCTCCGCACTCAACGTTATGCTCAGCAACAAGTAATTATGAAAGTTGCCACCACTTATGCTGCGTCTGGCCCTAAGCCGAGAAGAAAAATCGCATCAAGTGATAGAACACCGGAGCCGCGAAGCACAGCGTGTCGATGCGATCAAGCACACCAGCGTGCCCCAAAACGAGCGAACCGTAATCGGTAACTCCGCGATCGCGTTTGATCGCGCTCATCGTCATTCCACCACACATTCCCATGACCGCCACGATCATCGACATACAAGCCGCTTCCCAAATCCGAAACGGCGTCGCCCAAAACAGCATCGCTCCAAACAAACCAGTACACAGCGTCCCGCCAGCAAAACCCTCCCACGTTC
>JBGSJB010000267.1:0-1989 GCA_041742175.1 Pirellulaceae bacterium | reverse complement strand
TCGCGACAACTCGGATATCTGCCTGAAAACGGCCCCCTCTATCCCGACATGACGCCGCTCGCCATGCTCGACTTCTTCGCGGAAGCTCGCGGCATGGATACGAAGATCAAGAATGATCGCATCGAGTCGGTCATCGATCTTTGTGATCTTAGCTCAGTGGCCAACAAAGCGATCAGCAAGCTGTCCAAAGGTTTCAAACAGCGCGTCGGCATGGCTCAAGCTCTACTGCACGAGCCCGACGTGCTGATCCTCGACGAACCCACCGCCGGCTTGGACCCAAATCAAATTCGCGAAGTGCGCAAGACGATGCGCAAGCTGCGAGAAACGAAAACGATTCTTCTGTCAACTCACATCCTTCAGGAAGTGGAAGCGATGGCCGATCGAGTCGTGTTAATTAACGAAGGTCGCAAAGTGTTAGATGGCACGACCGCGGACCTGAAGGCTGTTCAAGGCGAATTGGATGTTGCTTTTCACAAACTGACCGGGGCGATTTGATCAGCGGCATCTGCCAAGTCTGATCAAATTCGAATTCACCAACTTAGTAGTCCTTCCGCAAATCGCACAAACTATGAACGTAGCGTTACTTATTAAGCCTCTGTTTGATCTGTTGCTGGCCAATCTGTTTTTTGCCGCAGTCGCTTTATTGCTGATCATCGGTTTGTCCAGTCGCAAGCGCGCGGCGTACGCCGTGATGAAGCGAAATTTCTTGGGCTACTTCAGCAGCCCGACAGGTTACGTTTTCCTGTGTCTATTCGTGTTGCTGACTTCCATGGCCGCGTTTTGGCCACACGAATTCTTCAATTCGAACCTGGCAACATTGGATCAATTGAACCGCTGGTTCCCAGTCATCATGCTGTTCTTCATTCCCGCGATCACCATGAGTATCTGGGCGGACGAAAAGCGACAAGGAACCGACGAGCTGCTGTTAACTCTGCCTGCGGATGACTTTGATATCGTCATCGGCAAGTACCTTGCTGCTGGGTCCATTTACACCGTATCGTTGCTGTTTTCACAGATATCAACTTTCATCGTGCTGCTGTTTTTATCGCGAGGTGACGTGGACGTCGGCTTGTTCTTCGCGAACTACCTCGGCTATTGGTTCGTCGGTTTAGCGATGATTTCGATCGGTATGGTCGCTTCGTTCTTGACGCATAACTTGACGGTTGGCTTTATCCTCGGAGCACTGTTCAATGCACCGTTAGTTTTCGCTTCCAGTGCCGACGTGATCATCCCAGCCGATTATCGCTTCGTCAGCTTGTTCGGTATCGAGGAGCAGTTTGACAACTTTGGCCGCGGAGTGATCAGTATCTCGTCGATCGCATTTTTCTCGCTTGTTGTAACGCTAGGCTTGTACTTCTGCATGGTGTTGATCGGCCGCCGACATTGGAGCGGCGGGAAGGACGGCAACACCATGTTTTTGCATTATGCATCGCGCATTGTTTTGCTCGCCGTCGTCGTGTTCTCGCTCAGTTATTTCTTCCGTAACAACGATCGACCACGCTACGACGCAACTCAGAATCAAGTCAGTTCGCTGAGCCCGACGACCAAGAACCTGATCCGCCAGCTCAAAGCTGATCGACCGATCGTGATCGACGCTTACATCTCTGCCGATATGCCGGTTCAGCACGCGAAGACTCGCTACGACGTGGTCAACTTGCTGAAGGAATTCAAAGCCCTTTCATCCAGCGGCGGTGTGAACTTGCAAGTTCGCATCAACGACAACTTGGAACCGTCCAGCGAAGAAGCGGCGATGGCGGTCAAGCAATACGGTATCGAGCCGCAGATGGTCCGAGTTCGCGAACGCGGAGCTTATAAAGACCAAAAAGTTCTGCTTGGCGCAGCGATCCGTAGCGGGCTTTCGAAAGTGGTGATTCCGTTCTTCGAAAGCGGTATTCCAGTCGAATACGAATTGGTGCGTTCTATCAACACTGTCGCTCAACCAAGTCGCGCACGACTCGGAGTCGTGAAGACCGACGCGCAGTTAATGGG
>JBGSJB010000266.1:0-3548 GCA_041742175.1 Pirellulaceae bacterium | reverse complement strand
CGCGCTGAATTGCTGCTGGACGGTGACAACGTCGGACCGCTTTATTTGGACGATCTGCTGTCTACGCAAGAGAGACTTGCGACCGCTGAGTTGGCATTTTTGAATGCGAGCACTTCGCATGCTCTGTCTTACTTTGAACTACAACGCGCGAACGGTTCGCTGTTACGCGCGATGCCTGTTCCCCACGAACAATAAAGGACCTTTCAGGTACAAGCTTCAGTTGTCTTCTGATCGCCGGTCACTTATGTTGCTGACGGCATGCAACCGGGCGTGAACGGTAGCTGGCCGATGCAGTCTGGAAGCAGCGGTCGCGCGGTATCCTTTGCGACGGGCGTGCGACGGAAACCGAAAAAGCCACGCCGCTGAATCACTTCGGCAACTTCATTTGGAACATGTTTCGCCCAGCTCGGGTCGCCCGACTGAATCATCTTCAGCACTTCTCGGGAGAAGGTCGCGAGATTGTCAGGATTGAAATTGTCCAGTTGAACGATGCAGCCTTTATCGACTAAGTAACGATAGAGTTTGCGCAGTTCAGGAGCCACTTCGAGGTTTTCGACTGTTGTCAAGTTACCGGTCGCGCGATCGAGCAGCGGGTAGATCAGCAGCTTTAAATCGTTTTTGAACAACCGACCAAACGACTCCAGGATGCCACCGTCTAATTCGGTGTAATACTTTTCATCGAACAGATCGCAGAGGCTGGCGGCGCCCATGGTAATGCCGATTTTGTTCTTCGTATAGCGCGCCAGATAGGCCGCCAAGCGATAGTATTCAAAGTAATCGGAGATCAAAACCGTCATGCCACAAGCGGCGAGCAGATCGACGCGAGCAAGGAAGTCTTGCAAGTTGACTTCGCCTTCGGACTTCAAGTTGTGCATGGTGATTTCAGCCAACGTGACCACTTGATCTTCAGCTACATCCGGCTCTTCCAAGAATTTTTCGTGAGCGGCTCGAAGCATATCGATGTTCACGTTGGTTAGCGGTCGGTAGCTGCCGCGTTCGACTAAGATCGGTTTCTTATACAGCACTTCGGACGGCTGAAGCACTTCGCCCTTAGCCGAGAACATCGCAGCTTTGCTTAGACCGAGCTGAACCAACCGCAGGCTCATAACGCGGTTGTCGACGTGACGAAACGCGATTCCCGAAAACTCGATCATGTCGATTTCAATGCGTCGCGTTGTAAGATTGTCGAGCAGCGATTCGATCAGTTGGTCGGGCTCATGGTTGAGGAAGAACGCGCCGTACAGCAAGTTGACGCCGATGATACCGAGCGCCTCTTGCTGAAGCGCGTTTTCGGTGTCGAGCATTCGGACGTGAATGATGATTTGGCTGTCTTGGTCGCGCGGATGAGCTTGGAAGCGAACCCCCATCCAGCCGTGGCAATCGTTGGTGCCTTTGAAATTGCGAGCTGAAACGGTGTCTGCGAAAACGAAGAACGCCGTCGCATCGCCACGGCTGTCGCGAAGTCGTTCGAGGTTCAGGGAGTGTTCGTGATCAAGCATGTCTTCCAAGCGTTTACGGCATACGTAACGCTCGCAGGGCCCGTAGATCGCATCGCTGACAGACATGTCGTAAGCAGAAATGCTCTTTGCGATGGTTCCCGCCGCTCCACCGACTCGGAAGAACCAACGCACCACTTCTTGACCGGCGCCGATTTCAGCGAACGAACCGTAACGGCGTTGATCGAGGTTGACGGCCAGCGCTTTGCGTTCGGTGTTTGGACGTTCGATCGATGGACGCTCAGTATTCATAGCGCGAATCCGGTTTGTATGAAAAGACTATTTCAGGCGTAGAATCATGGGCCATGTGGATCGTGCAGGTCAGCGAAAACGGCGCGGCTGTCGCAAAAATTGCTAAAGCTGGTAGCTTCCAATCGTTACAACCGGTAGGATCGATCAGTGTTTTGTGCAGGTGCGTAGTTCGCTTCTCGCAATCCTGGCCTGGGTATCGTCGCTCCTTACGCGTACCAGGGGCGGGCAGGCGTTGCGCGAGGGGCGCACGTTCAAACGGCTTGCCTAATGGCCGTTCGCAGATGTACCTATGCGGGCGTTTCCCAAGCGTTGAACGATCTCGTATACTTAGGATTCATCACGTAAACTTGTCTACTCCTATCAATCTTCGCCTGCCGTTCGCTGATTGCCAGCTTGACCACGATGCTTGATCTTCCGCCTGTTTCGCGCACTCCAATGCGCAGCGACTACTCCTAGAATTGGAGCGCAGCGAACCGTGCCATGCCCGAATACGTAAATCGCAAATTTAGCCGCATTTGGAGATTTCGTTTAGTAGCGATCGTGCTCGGCTTCTTACCCTTGGCTTTCATCGAAGCGACGCTCGCGGTGCTCGAATTGCCGAAGCGTCCGGCAGCGATTGATCCGTACGTCGATTTGCATCATCTTCGACCACTGTTCGAATTGGATTACGATTCCGACGAATTTGTCATTGGGCGTGAACGGATGCATCTGTTCCGACCAGCGACCTTTTCAGCTCGCAAAAGCGAAGACACTTACCGCGTATTCGCGTTAGGCGGATCGACAACTCAAGGTGAACCGTTCAGTACTGAGACGGCTTTCCCAAAGTGGCTGGAATTGAACCTGCAAGCTCAGTCGCCGAACACATGCTTCGAAGTTATCAACTGTGGTGGGCTTTCGTACGCCAGCTACCGCGTGCTGGCTATTCTTCGCGAAGTTCTGAACTATGACCCGGACCTAATCATCGTTTACACCGGGCACAATGAGTTCCTTGAGCGACGTACCTACGAGCATTGGATGCAGATCAGCACTCGTTCCAGCGCGCTCGCTTGGTTGAAGCGAATGCGAACGGTGCAGATGGTGCGGACTTTGTTCAATGACGCTGCTGAGCGAGCAGACGCTCCATCGCGCACGGAATTGGCGGTTGAGGTCGACGCCTTGCTGGATTACTCAGGCGGACTGAACGAATATCGGCGAGACGATCCATGGCGCGAGCCGGTTGTTGAGCACTTTCAGTGGAACGTAGAGCAGATGATTCGCGAGTGCCAGCAGCAGCGCGTGCCGTTAGTGCTCGTGCGTCCAGTTAGCAATTTGTTGGACTGCCCGCCTATCAAGTTTGAGATCAATTCGAAGTTGTCGGCGGAGAAGCAAGCGGAATTCGCGCGCCGCTGGGATGACTTGCGAGTACAGCGTGATTCGACCAACATTTCCGCAAACGATCCAAACCACAATTCAAAGCACAATCCCATCAGCGATCCTATGGCAGAGGTTGATGCGTTGTTGACGATCGATCCAGCTCATGCAGGTGCGTTGTACTTGAAAGGTCGTATGCTGGCGGATGCGAAAGATTGGGAATCGGCGAAGCGTTATTTGACTGCAGCGCGCGATGCCGATGTCTGTCCGTTGCGTGCGGTCTCGCCAATCGCTGACGCTGTAACAGAGTTAGCAGCCCGTTGAAAAATGCCATTTTCGTGAGCGATCAGCGTTCGGTGGCCAGGGGTAAGCTCAAGCGACTCGAAATCGATTTGAGACGGTCAAAATGTATTTACGTTCTTCATATCGCGATCTAAGGCCTTTTGTGGC
>JBGSJB010000265.1:0-2682 GCA_041742175.1 Pirellulaceae bacterium | reverse complement strand
GTGAAAGCGTAAAATGGGCTCGAATCCTTCGAGTCTAGCACCATCGCTCCCTGGTCCGGCTCACATTGTTCGTCTGCACATTGACTAAAGACAACCCCTGCCTATTATTTCTCTCGATTACGCGACCTTCAAAGCACTGGTATCGCGAGTTATCGCACCAATTCCAAAAATAGGATGGTCAACGCTGATGATGTCACAGTAGGACATCTTCGCATCAACGAATAACAGCACCGTCAGGAGAACTGATACACAAAACACTACATGTTTACGCATTTCTCAAATCCCTAATCTATTGCGACCCGTTACACATTACCGGCGACATCACCCGCGCCGTTTGTGTTGACATGCTATCTTGTTGTCGTATGGTGTAAAGTGCCTTTGGTGGCAATGCAAGATGTCAGGGCTCAAGAAGTCAAGGCTATGGTGCTGAACTGCTAACCACGCCCCTGTCGCCACTTTCAAACTTGGGGAGCGCAGCGAGTTCCAGCGTTAAGTTTGAATAGCGTGCACTCGACAGAATGACGAAGTGAACAAGCTGCTAGCGACTGGCGAGATACGAGTCGATGCCTCTGCTTCATCTTGTTCCGGCCACCCGAACACTAACTTGCCACTCATCGCCTACCGATTATCCCCGTCTAGCAGGTTGCCTAGTCCGCCTAGGATGGAGCCTTCTTCGCGACTGCCACCTCGTTGGGGAGCGGCGGCGAGCATGCGGCCGGCCATGCGTGAAAACGGTAGCGACTGCATCCACACGTGACCTGGGCCGGTGACGTTCGCGAAGAATAGACCTTCACCACCGAACAACATCGACTTGATGCCACCCGCTTTCTGAATATCGAACGATACCGACGAAGTCATCGCGACCAAGCAACCGGTGTCGACCTGCAGCGACTCGCCGGCCTTCAATTCCACTTCGCGAATCGTGCCGCCTGCGTGGATGAAGACCAAGCCGTCTCCCTCCAGCTTCTGCATAATGAATCCTTCGCCACCGAACAGACCGGTGAGTATCTTCTTCTGGAAATAGATGCCGATCTGCACGCCTTTGGCCGCACACAGGAAACTATCTTTCTGACAGATGATGCGACCGCCAAAGTTCGAAAGGTGCAGCGGTATGATTGTGCCCGGATACGGAGCTGCGAAGCCAACTTTGGCTTTGCCCGACGGACCGCCGTGCGTAAACACAGTGATGAACAGGCTTTCGCCGGTGAGCAAGCGTTTACCCGCGCCAACCAGTTTGTCGAAGAAGCCGCCTGACTGAGCTTTCGATCCGTCGCCGAAAATCGTGTCCATGCGAACGGAGGATTCCTTGAACATCATCGCGCCCGCTTCCGCCACGGTGCTCTCGCCTGGGTCGAGTTCGATCTCGACGTACTGCATATCTTCGCCGAAGATTTTGTAGTCGATTTCATCAGCCATCCGCGAACGCGGTACTGGCGGCGCCGAAGGCAGCGAGTTCGACTCGAGCAGTTCGGCGGATTGGTGGATCGGTAACCATTCTGCGTAACCTTGTCGCCAGCACAATCCGTTCTGGTTCAGTGCGCATTGAGCGCGAGCGGCGGCGAGATCGAGCGGGCCAAGCTGCTTGCCATCGTAACTCAAATACCACTGGTGCATGACTGTGTCTCTTTCGTTGACCGGTTTCAGATGTTGATCGACTTCGAATGCTCCACACAATAAAAGACGCGCGAGCTTGGAACAAGGCTACAAAGCATCGTTTTCTAGGCGCTAGCCGCTTTCTGGGTTCGGTTCTAGTTTCGCAGTTTGTCGTCAAGGGCGGTTCCCCAAGAGCAGCGGTCCACAAGTACTTCTTCATGAGCCTGAGGCGCTAGCCGATCTCTTCACCTGCCACCGATGCAGCTGCCGATCGATTCGAAGTGCCAGAAATGCGGAAGATCGGCTAGCGCCTCTGGCTCATTTTCTTAGCCGATTTCTTCGGGTAGCATACATCTATCAGCTATTTGCGGTTTCAAATAAAATGCGGAAGATCGGCTAGCGAATCAGGCTCAATTTGGTGTTTGTGGGTGATTCTGGCAAAAGGAATGATGTCCAATGACGTTCGAGTATGCGGACATGTTGGGAGTGTTCATTACTTGGACCACTTATGGCACTTGGCTGCCCGGCGACGCTCGCGGTTGGCGAGCGAAGCGGGGCGGTATTCAACTTCCGGACGCAGCTCTCGAAGCGGAATGTCGCAAGAAACTGAATTTCGAGCCAGTAATACTGTCTGTAAACGATCGGGCGACTGTTGAAGCTGCATGCCGCGAGCACTGCGAACATCGAAATTGGTTGCTTTTTGCCGTTAACGCTCGGACCAAACATGTTCACGTAGTGGTGGCTGCGTATCTAAAACCGCAGACGATTCGTGATCAATTGAAAGCTCACTGTACAGGTCAATTGCGTCGTCAACAAAAGCCGTTGATCTGTGAACGCACTTGGACGAAAGGCGGCGATTGCGAAGTGCTGTTCGACGAGGAGTCGCTATCTAATGCAATTGCATATACTTTGGATGCCCAAGACTGAGTTGCCCGTCTGCATGAGCCTGAGGCGCTAGTGCAGCGTCACAGCTTGGAATTAGGGTTGGTAAATTGAGCGTTTTAAGCGAAGCTGATGGGAACCACGGAGGGATCCCATGCAAAAGAAGTATATTGTTCGGTTGAGCGATGACGAACGTGTTGAGCTAAC
>JBGSJB010000264.1:0-8845 GCA_041742175.1 Pirellulaceae bacterium | reverse complement strand
CGGAACTGGGGTCGCCCCCGTCCAATGCCCTCTTTTCGACGCTCGATCAACCCAACTTGCTCAAGTCGCTCGAGCCTCTGACGCACCGCAGTCGCCGTAACGTCAAGGCGGGCAATGAGTTCCGGGACGGTTAAGCCCTGCTCTTGACGCAACAGGTCCAATACCGCTTGATCGATCGGTCGCAGGTGATCCGTCGTTTGGGGGTGTGGAACAGTTGACATATGCAATCCTCGAGTACTTTCGTAACCACATCAAAACGATATGAGAAAAATCAATTTTGACAAGTGCAGTTGCGAAAAATAATTGCTTGATTCGCGAGCACGCGTAACGGCGGTTAAACTGGCGTTAATTGTGGTCGGGCTGCGCGTTCCGGCGTACGGTGGAATGAGGAGTTCTACCAAGCTGGTCGCGAATGGGTGCAAAAACCGGTTACGGATTGCAAATCGCTTCGTTCGCAAGGCAGCGTGAGTATACTGAAGAAGCTTGATCAACCGTCCGAGCCACTGCGCTGAGTGGCGGACCACTTTTCAGAAATCCTATCGATGTCTCGGAGGAGACCTATGCGACTGCTCGCCGCACTGACGACCGCTGCTTGGCTGGCCACTGGATTTTCGGCAACGGCACAGCTCGCGCCCGAAGACGCTCGCCGCCTTGGACTTGAGGTCGCTTGGCAAAGCCAAGTACAAATGCCTCGAACCAAAGATATCGCCTCCGCGCATCTTTGGGCTGAAGCCAAAGGAGCGAAGCAGTTCGCCATCGTTGAAGTCAACGGTCACTCGATCCGAACCTCTGCCGACGAACTTGACCGCGACGGCAATCCGATAGGACTAGACGGGGCGAAGCTCAAAGCACAGCAGCGAGCCCAGTTCATTGGGCTCGATAAAGATTCTAACGGGCATCTGACTCCATCTGAGATCACGCAAGCTGGACGCGGCTTCAATTCCATGGATCGCGATTTAGATGGCAGAATCTCTGCGGCTGAATACGCGCGATTTATCGATTGGCTCAAGCTGATCTCGACGACGCTCGGCCAAAAAGATGCCGACCGAATGCTGGTCAGTAAAGGTTTGGAGGGAGCCTCGCAGCTGATTTCAACTCCCGTAGGCTTCGAAGTCAAAGAGCTGACGATTCCTCGTATTAAACTAGTGCTCATCAGCGAAAGAGGTTCTGTCGAAGTACTGGATGCAGAGAGCGGCAATACGCTTTGGTCGAACACATGCGGCGATTCAACGGCCCCCGCTTTTCCCGGCGCAGTATCGGAAGCTGGTGTATCGGTTATTCACGGCGGACATCTGTATGTGCTCGACTGGGAAACCGGCAAGCATCTGGTGGTCAAACGTTTGGAGCACGCGTCGAGCAACGCGGTGGCTGTCACCAATACGATGGCGTTTGTGTCCGATTTCTCAGGTCGCGTTGAATCGTACCCAATCGCCGACGTCGACTACCTGCAACGTTGGGGTTATGTCATTAACGGTCGCGCAATCGGTAACACCGTCAACCTGCTCGACCAATCCCTTTGCGGCATAGCCTCCGCCGAAGGTTATTTCTATGTGTTTAGCGCCGTCGAGAAACCAGAAGTTTGGCTACGATATCAATCCACCACTCGCTTTGAGCGCTGCCTCGGCGTTGGCAACGGTGCTTTTTATGTCGGCAACGTTGGCGGTCGCTTGAGCAAAGTTGTGGTCGAAAACCGACTAGGTCGAACAAGGTGGGAATTTATCAGCGGCGAAGCCTTCACGACTCCGCCGTTGATCGTCGGTTCGAAGGTCTACGCCGCAACGGACGACGGATTGCTGAACTGCATTAATGATGCCGAAGGTTCGGAGGCTTGGATCTCCGATTCGCTAGCCATTCGCGAACCGCTAACTGTAGCCAACAATGTTGTCTACAGCCGCACGCAAGCAAATCAAATCATTGGACTCGATATTACCAACGGAAACGTAGTCGGCTCAGTGCAGACGCGGAACCTGGGCGTTGCTCTGATGAACCAGTTAACGAACCGCTTGTACTTGATCGGCAAGCAGGGACAGCTTGAATGTCTGCGTCCGATCGGAGCCGACGTTCCGACGTTAACGGTACCAGTTGTCATTAAGGAAGAATCGGAAGACAAACCGCCAGTGACGCCTACCACCGAACCCGAGATGGAAGAAGGAGCTGATCCCTTCGGCAATGACGCCACCACTCCTGATCCGTTTGGCGGAGCGGATCCTTTCGGCGGTGCACCACCGGCCGCCGGCAACGCCGCGGATCCATTTGGCAGTGGCATGTAGTTCACCTGCGCGATTATGCTGTCACGCGATCTACCCAGTGTCGCCTGACTTATTAACGGTTGACGACTTTACAGCTGACCATGTCCAGTGACGATCACTTGTCATCTGGACTGTCTCCGGTGCAAAGCCTTGTTCAGTCACCATTGCTTGCATCTCTGCCAATGTCAAAGCGGCGATCAACGACTGTCGAAAGAGTTGCTGGCTGTATGCGGTCTCTTTCGCCGTATACAGTTCGACGAACTGTTCCACCCGCGCATGTGACTCCGGGCGACACAAATCGCGCACGAACAGCCTGCCGCCGGGCTTGCAAACGCGAACCATTTCTAGGATCGCATGCTTTGGCAATTCCAGATGATGGATCAAGCTGTTCGAGATAACCGCGTCGAACATGTCACTGTCAAATCCCAATCGCTTCGAATTGCCATGGTGCAATTGAATGCGATGCTCCAGTCCTGCAACAGCGATGTTGTATCTGGCCACGTCAAGCATACAGGCGGCTGCGTCGCTAGCCATAATACGACAACTCGGATGCTGCTGACAAAGCTCGACAGGAATCAATGCCGTGCCCGTTCCAAGATCCAAGATATCATCGCCTAGCTTTCCTTCAGCAAGAAAGTCCGTCACGAATCGACGGTTTACTTCGATGTGATCCATCGCATCATAAGCTTCCGCTTCATCAGGATCGTCCATCAGTTCAGGTTCGAGAACTCGTTCCAGCATGCTTGTCACTTGTGAGTTTGAGTACTTTGCGTCGCCTCCGATTACGATTTACTTCGGAATGCTGCCATCCATGTAACGCCAATTCTTTACGAACGCAATTAAATCCGCCATCGCCTGCAAATCGATTTGTGCCTCAAGACCGTCTGGCATTAGCGAGACGCCGGTGGCTTTCAATTCTTGCACTTCCGCCCGTCGCAGCACCGTTCGCACATTGTTCTGCCCACGCAAAACAATCGTATCGTTCGTTTCTTCCGCAACCATGCCTTCAACCACTTGATCGTCAGCCGTTAAAGCAACGAAACGAAAATAATTGTTATCGATCGCTCGATTAGGATCGAGGATGTTTGTCAAAATCTGATTTGGCAGTTGCGTGCGCGAATCCGAAATGTCAGGGCCGACTTGGACTCCGACGTCGCCGATGCGATGGCAACTTGCACAGTGCTTGGTGAAAACCTCTTTCCCTCGCAGCGCATCGCCATTCAGCGAAAGGCACGCTTGATAGTCTGCGATCACCTTCGCGCGATCCGTATTTTCGATGCTCACAAGGGCTGTTTGCAATTGCCTCTGCACATCGCCTTTAGCTCGCGCGACTAGTTTCTTAAGTTCAATTGCACCGATAGCTTTCGCACTCAGCTTGCCTTCGGTAAGTCGCGTAGCCAACTCAGCGATTCGCGTCGGCTTCGCTCCAATCAGTTCGATCATGACCTGCTGAACACGTGGCGAGCTACTCGCAAACTCGGCGAACAAATATCTCTCACACTCCACGTCGTTCGTCTTCGACCAAGCTCGCACCGCAGCCAAACGCAGCGGCAGCGCACCGTTGTCAGCCAATTCACGCAAGTACTCGCGATCCGCCGGCCGCGGCGAATTGCTTAACATCAGTATCGCTTGCTGCTTGACCGAATCGTCTGGATGCACTTCAGCGATCGTGCGCATGTCGGTCCAAAGATCCGGCGACTCGAGGGCAGCGGACAGTTGCGGAAGTTGTTCGCGCTTCGTCAGTATTTCGCCGATCACGCCCAGCGCAATTGGGATGGCGCTGCCGTGCGTCGACTTCAGCGACTGGCGAGTACGCGCTAAAAGTGCTGCGACGATCGAATCGGCTGCGTTATCTTTCGCAATCGTAGCGGTCATCAATCGTCTCGCCGCTACGGAGTACAACTCACTCGCACCGGTCGCCAAACTGGTCGCCGAACCATCGTCCAGGCAATTCAGCATCAACTCCAGCAACTGATGCGGGCTCTCTTTAAAAGCCAACCCAGCCGCAACCAACAACTCGCCCTGCCCGTGAACATCACTTTGCAAGCGTTCTCGCAACGAATCTCTCAGTCGCTCGTGGAACGTAAACCCTTCGGGCTTCGCCGCCCGATTCGCTCCAATCGCCAGCAAACAGTCTGCCAAGCAATCGCAATTCGGATCGCTTGCCAATCTCTGAATCGCTTCCAAGACCTGCAAATCATTTGCGTAATGTCGCTTAACTACTTTTAGAACAGCTCGCGTAACGTCAACGTTCGATTGCTCAACTCGCAACATCCGAACGCAAAGCTGATTGACGTGCGAAGCATTTTGTGGCTCCGTCTCCAAATTCGACAAAGTGCAAGCCATTTGCAGCGCGGCGATTCGAACTGTCGCGGACAGTCTCGGATCAGTGGCGATGTTGCTGAGCGGTGTAAATTGTTCAGCGGAACTCCGCTGGAGCATCAATCGCCAAGCGGTTTCGCGCAGCCACGCGTTATCGCTGCTGATCAATTGCGAGAGTTCGGCGTCGCTGCGAGTTGCAAGCGGTCGTTCTGCAAGTGATTTCGTCCAGGCGTGATTGAGTATTTGATCAACCTTGGTCTCAGCCGAAGGATAGGACACGCGATAGATCCGCCCGCAATCGTTTCCCCAACGCTCGTCAACGCGTTTCTTCAATTCGTCGGGAACCCATTGCGGATGTTCGATAACTGCACGATGCATATCGACAACCACGATGCCACCGTCTGGAGACAGAGCCATGTTGACTGGTCGAAACCAGGCATCGCGACTCGCTAACCATTCAACGTTTGAATCACGCTTTACGACTTTGTTTGGTTCAACTTTGCCGTGAAACAAACTCGCATGGATCAGGCTGCCGGTGGGCTCGCAAACTAGCACGCGAGAAGGCAACGACCGACTTGCATTCTCAGGCGCGAATTCGGTAGCGGACCAGTGTTCGCCCGAAAACTGGTGAACGAAAACACCGCAAGCAGCCGTGAATTGTCCGGCATGCAGATTCGAAGTCGTCCATGCGTTGATCAACGGATAGACTTTCGATGCTTCGCCGGCGGGCAGGATATCAACCACGCTGGGAACCAGTCCTGCGAGCGGATTGCCAACAAGATCCTCCTGTTCGAAGCGAACCATAACGGCTGGGTTGCGGTTGCTGCAGAAGATCCTGTCGCCAGCGAAGTCGAAACACAAACCAAATTGCGCCGGCCCGGTGATCGCTTCGAGTTCTCCGGTTCGCGGATCGAAACGCACATCGCGACTGCCGAGCTTGATAGGTTGATCATCCGACTTGCGGAAGTCGGGACCAGCGATCACGTCGCCACCGCGCAATCCACTGGCGATGTACCACCAGCCATCTCTTCCCAGACGCGGGTGGTTGGCGCGCAGTTGTTCGTTATCGCGCGAGAAACCTTCAATCCAAACCTGCTCGGTATCCGCTTTCGAATCGCCATCAGTATCGCGAAACCAACTCAGCCGCCCCGCAAGCGTCACTACAACTCCATCCTTCCAAAGCGCTAATCCGGTCGGCATGTCCAGTTGATCTACGAACACAATCGACTTTTCATACCGTCCGTCCCCGTCTTCGTCGGACAAAATACGCACACAACCCGAGTGCGACTCGCCGATTGAATACGGATAGTCGCGCATTTCGACGACCCACAAGCGACCGCGATCGTCGAACGCTGCATCGACTGGATCAATCACGTGCGGCTCATTCGCAATCAAAGCGATTTCAAATCCGGTTTCCAGTTCGATACTCGCCGCGGACTCATTCGGCGATAGCGCGGCGCGGCGATGATCATTGACGGATACCGGTTGCTGCCCGCTTGCGCTGTTGACAGCTGTGGCCAAAAAGGAAAAGGCGAAAATCAATCGAGCCCATTTACACAGCACGATGTTCACGCCTTTTCAAAATACTTACCAACTATTTACTGACTTCAGAGCCAACTACTCGATCGCATACAGCGCATCGTAGGTTCGCAAATAGAGCACACCGTCAGCAACCAACGGCGAAGCCGTAATCGGTTCGCCGAGATCATTAGAAGCCGCGATGGAGAACTCGCGACCGGCTTTTACAACAGTACAACGACCATCTTTGCCACAAAGATAGAGATGACCACCCGCGTACAGCGGACTTGCACGGTGCTGAACCGTATGCGTTCGCTCAAAGTAGACTTCCTTGCCGGACTCGACGTCCAAGCACTGCAGTTTTCCATCGGTGTGCAATAGATAGATGAGACCGTCGACAGCAACTGGAATCGATACATCCGGCGTCACATTATTCATCCACCGAATGACATTCTTATTGCCAGTCACGTCGCCCTTCAATTCATCCGTCACATTGATTGCAAGCGAGGGGCCCTTCTTGCAAGTTGGAATCACAATCAAGCCCGGCAGAACCAATGGCGAAGCGACGAATCGAAACGTGATATCGTGCTGCTTTGGATTGATCTCCGTTGGCCCATTCAAGCCGCCGAAGCGCCATAGTTCCTTGCCATCGTCCAGCGAATGCCCGGTTGTGCAATCGGCGCCATGAACAACCAAGAACTGGCGCTTGCCATCGTTGTAAACAAACGGCGACGCGTAGGAATGTTTGCACTCGAAGTCGGCGTTGGTAACACGGTCGACTTCCCAAATCGTCTTGCCGGTCAGCTTGTCGAGCTTAATCACTTTACCAGTGCGCGTATCGTCGTCGCGACGCATCGCACCGTGAATCAGCTGCATATAAAGGTGATCGCCATCAAGAAACGGCGTGGAAGTCATGCCAAATTGGATGTCCAGTTTCCCGAAACGCTCACCAACATCGAACTTCCAAACTTCGTTGCCATCGAAATCCAAGCAAGCTAGAACGCCGGTTGAGAAGAAGACCCAAACGTGTTTTCCGTCAGTGGCTGGCGACGGCGAAGCGGAGTTGCCCTCACCCGCGCGAGCGTCTTGGTTGCCAGTGGTAATTTGTTTGCGCCAGAGTTGTTTGCCATCTTTGGCAGAGATGCAAAGTAGGACTAAAGCGTCGCCGTCAGCGGAAGTCACAAAGATCTTATCACCCCAGACCGCCGGAGTCGCACCGCCCTGTCCCGGCAGTGGGCTGCGCCAAGTAATGTTCTCTGACTTCGACCATTTGGTCGCTACGGACTCCGCTTGCGAAACACCATCACCGCGCGGTCCACGCCATTGCGGCCAGTCTTCAGCATATGCAAACTGAGCTGCGAAACAGACCGCGCCCAGAATTAAAAGTCTCGTTAACATCCTTCACTCCCAACCCAAGTAACAGACACTTTTCCACCAACTTTGCGACTGGGATTATATCACAAGCCCGCAAGCGAGCGAATTTCGTGACTAACAATTAAGGGTTGGTCGCATTAGCCGGAACGCGTTAGCGTCCGGTTTCTGCAGGGTGAATCGGTGCTAACGCACTCCGGCTGATCCCAAAATTGAATTGTGTCGGCGCACTACGTGCGCTTCGACGGCTGCTGGATGAAGTGCTTGGTACGCGTCGTATCGGACTTGGACTTAGTTGCTTCAATAGACTGATCCGGTGGTCGTCGAATCGGACGCGCTGATTGCGAACTGATCATCGGTGCGGACACAGTTGCAGTCGCATTTGCATTTTCTGAAGCAAGCCCAGGCGGCATGAGCGCGACAGGTGCTTTGATCTCAGTCTGCGCGAATTGGTGGGAAGCTCCAGCGTCAGAATACGGCGCACCGAGCGGCTGAGTTGCGCCTGCGTTGGTCGGCCAGTTCACTTCGGGTCGAGTTGCATCGCGGCTAGCGAGCGCGGCTTGACGCGTTCGTTCGAAGAACTGCGCCGGCGCCATGATTTCGTCTGGCCACTGTGCGACGTGGTTTTCGAACTTGCGCACCAAGCTGCCATTACTACTGCTTGCACCGGAGTTGCCAGCTTCGCTGCTGGTATCAATGGTATTGGCTGTCGACCAACGCGAATCATAATCCGGCTGCGAGTACGCTAGTTCGTTGCTGATTTCTGCTGGACGGGAGTTGTCACGTTCATGCGCTGTCTTCAACCCTTCGCCCATCCAGGGACGCAGGGGCTGAAGCGATGCGTTGATATTCACATCCGAAAGCGGCGGCAAAGTGTCGGTGCGCAGCGTCTCCCTTACCAACAGATCGACCCGCGGACCGCGGTCCGCCCAGGCTGGTAACTTCGCTACTCCAAGCGTGCTTGGCAGATCGCCAGTAACCTTACGAGGCGATGCACCGGAGATCTTCTGCAATCGTGAAAGTTCCTCCCAATCCTGTTCGTTCAGATCGGTCGCAACTTGCGGAGGGGTCAACGAACGCTCGTTCAGATTCGGCCAAGTCAAATTGGTTGAATCAACTTGCGGCAGAGCACCTAGGGGCTGCGGGGAGGATGACTGAGCAGATGAGGGATTGCGGAGAAACGGTGCTGAGAGCGCTGCACCGCTGGCGAGCACCAGCGCAGCCCAGCCGCGAGGCCCGATGAAGCGAACTGAATCTGTCATGGCACGGTATCTTTGGCTGATGCCCAAAGAGGATGTCCGCAGTGCCACGTCCGTGCGAATAAAAGCGGTCGACATAAACCGAGCCGCGCCAAATCACCATGCACAGCTCACAACTTAAGTTCT
>JBGSJB010000263.1:0-16620 GCA_041742175.1 Pirellulaceae bacterium | reverse complement strand
AAACGCGAGCAGCAGATTCCCCAAGTCCCCTTTGGGGTCGAGTGCGATCGCGGGGATACCGTCGATAGCGGCTTCTTCCAGCAACGCCAAACACAAACCGGTTTTGCCGCTGCCTGTCATTCCAACGCACATCGCATGTGTGGTGAGATCTTTTGCGTCGTAGAGTACTCTATCAGCAAGCAGTTGACGTCCCACCAACTCGAACTTCTTCCCAAGGTAGAACGAGCCAAGCTTTTCGTAGTCTGGCAAGTTTTCCATCTGTTTTCCTTTGTCGACAAAGTTAGATCAGTGAGGGATAAGACTCAAAATGGTACCAGTACCCACGCGGCTTTGGCAGACGCCTGCGGACGTCCGAATAACTGATGACACCTGCTTGAATACGGATGTTTTGTACATCGGCAGTATTCGTTACCGCCTTGGCAACCATGAGAATCAGGCACCCGCCTCCCGCAACTGCTAGTCCGCGACTACGATCTAACATATGAACAAAACTACCCCAAACCCCTGCATGCCCAACAAAGACTACGAAGCACTGATCTTCGACTGCGATGGGACTCTCACCGATTCGATGCCGGTGCACTTCGTCGCTTGGCAACGCACCATGTCGCAAGTTGGAATCGCTTTTTCAGAAGACCGATTCTATGCACTCGGCGGCATGCCAACTGACAAAATCATTCGCTTGCTCGCCAGCGAACAGCAGGTTGAAGTCGATGCGCTGGCAGCATCCATCGCAAAAGAAGATGCTTTCCTCGAACTGCTGCATCTGCTCGAGCCGATCGCCATCGTCGTCGATGTCGCAAGGCACTACCACAAGAAAATTCCGATGATCGTAGCCAGCGGTGGGTTTCGCGACGTCATCAAAAAACAGATCACTCAAATTGGTTGCGATGGATTGTTCGATGATTTAGTGACCGCTGAAGACACAACCCGACACAAGCCTGAACCGGATGTGTTCTTGGAAGCCGCCCGTCGCGCCGGTGCGAACCCAAGTCGCTGCCTCGTTTACGAAGACTCCGACTTGGGTATCCA
Organism: Pirellulaceae bacterium; assembly: GCA_041742175.1. GTDB lineage: Bacteria > Planctomycetota > Planctomycetia > Pirellulales > Pirellulaceae > Aureliella. The sequence continues at coordinate 15,591 of JBGSJB010000263.1, read as the reverse complement.
AGCCGCACGCGCAGCCGGGATGGAATATGTTGACGTTCGCAATTTCCACTCGCCCAAACGCATCGCCGTGTAAGGTTCACGCGAATCGTTGCGTCGAACTTACTTAACACCAGCCGGATCAAAATAAGCAGGTGCCGCGCCGTTCTTCCATTTGATGTTGCAACCAATGCTCGGATGTTGCGGTTCAGGAATCGGATCGCCGGCCAGCAGCGCATCGAGCGCTGCTCTCAGATCCTTTCCATGGGGAGCTGAACCTTGCTTGGGGCGAGTCTCGTCCAACTGGCCACGATAGACCAGTTTGAAATCGGCGTCGAACAGAAAAAAGTCCGGCGTACAGGCAGCTCGATAAGCCGCAGCGACCGACTGGTCGGCATCGTACAGATAAGGAAAATGATAGCCCTGTTCCGCAGCTTCAGTCTTCATCTTGTCGGGTGCATCTTCAGGATGAGCCACGATGTCGTTGCTGCTGATGCCAACCACGGCCACATCGCGCTTCTGGTACTCATCAGCCAACCGCGCCAATTCTGGCGCGACATGTTTTACGTATGGGCAATGATTGCACATGAACACTACCAGCAACCCTTTTTTCCCGGAGAAATTACCGAGCGCGACCTCTTTATTGTCGTAATCTGGCAATCGAAAATCTGGAGCGGAAGTGCCCAGCGGTAACATGGTGCTTGCAGTACGAACCATTTGCTCTGTCCTCAAACTAACGTGTTCAAATCTCTCGCTCTGAGCATGAAGTAGCTTTGGTGAATCTACATCCGCTCAACCAACTTCGTCAACGTGCGCACCATACAACCCGAAGCGCCGGCGTCGATAAAGTTCTTAGGCTTATCAGCAAAAGCTGGGCCAGCAATATCGATGTGCGTCCATGGTTTCTCACCTACGAATTCTTCTAAAAATTTCGCAGCCGTAATCGCTCCGCCCCAGCGTCCATCACCGATGTTCTTAATATCAGCAACTTGACTTTGAATTTGATCTTTGAAGTGAGCGTGCATTGGCAATCGCCACACCATCTCGCCTACCGCCTCTGCCGCTGACTCGATCTTCCCAGTTAGCTCTGGGTTGTTGGTCATCAGACCCGCGATGTCGTTCCCAAGTGCCACCACGCACGCGCCGGTGAGTGTTGCTAAGTCGATAATCGCTTGCGGATTCTCCTGCAGCGCAACGTTCAAGACATCCGCCAACACCAAGCGCCCCTCTGCGTCGGTATTCAATATTTCGATCGTTGTGCCGCTGCGAGCGGTCAACACGTCGCCCAGTTTAAAACAATTGCCGCTGACCATATTCTCAACCAAGCCGACCAAACCAACGACCGGTGTCGGCAACTTCAATTGCGCAATCGTCTGCATCGTTCCCAAAACGGTAGCAGCACCCGCCATATCGCATTTCATCGTCGTCATACTGTCCGATGGCTTCAGCGACAACCCGCCGCTGTCGAACGTGACCCCTTTGCCAACCAGAGCCAACGGAGCTGTTTGTTTGTTGCCTGGATAGCGAAAGATGAGTAGACGCGGCGGACGCGACGATCCAGCATTAACCGCTAACAAGGCGTTGCAGTTCTCGCGCCGCAGGCGCAATTCGTCCCACACTTCGAACTCCAAACCGCACGAAACAGCGACCGATGCAGCACGTTTTGCGAACGCTTCGGGGTACATATAATTAGGCGGCAGATTTACCAGCTCACGCGTCAGCAACATGCCGTCGCCAATGATGACACCACGCTGAATGGCCTCTTCCGACGTTTGACTGCATACCAATTCGTCGATCGCTTTCAAGTTCTTTTCAGCGCGAAAGGTATCTTGCCCAACGCAACCGTTCATCGCACCTGCAACGGCTGACGCAGCGATCTCTGTGGAAAAGCTCTGTAAATCCAGCACCACGCGTTCGCGCACTCGATCCGCCAACCGCTTCAGCGCTGCACCACCGGCGCGAAAAGCCGCTCCTTCATCGAAGCTCGCTTCCGAACCGCCTCCGACAACTAACACTGAATTCGCTTGCACGCCCGGCAGTTCGTGAAAAACGCTCGTGCGTCCCAACTTGCCGCTGCATTCGCCGCGGTCCCACAACCGCGACAGTACTCCACCGGTCACAACGTCCAATGCAGCCGCTGAACCGCTCAATTGCGGACCATCGAACGCAATCACTACCAAAGCTGAGCAAGGAATTCGAGCCGACGCGTCGCTGCTGGCTAGTACTTTCATCGATCGATTTTCTATTCAGTATGAAACAGTTTTAGTCGCAATTCGTGGGGTTACAGGATACCAAGTACAGCGACTACCGCTACTCCAGCGAAACGACGGCAGTTTCAGATAGGTTTAGGAGTGATCGACAAGTTAACCTGAGTCGCGGCCGATCAATCCTGAGCCAATTTCAGCAGCGCACCAACAGAACGAACAAATAGAGCATTGCCGTGAATCGCTGGCGAACCTAACACATCTTCACCCAGCTCACTCGTTGCCACCACTTCGCCACTGGTATCGCTCAACTGCACCGTAAACACTTTACCGTTCATCGCAAAAGCGTAGAGATGCTGTCCCGCCACAACTGGCGTCGACCAAAACTGACCAGCGTCTGGCAATCGAGCTTGCCACTTCATCTCGCCTTTATCGTCACAACATATCAGTACGCTACGATTCTGTCCAAGCACACCGATGTCTGTCACCAGCAATGAACTGGAACTCGGATTGATGCGAGTCGTCTCCCATAGCAGCTTGGGCGGTTGAGTCGCCGTTGCAAACTCATAAGCCTTCGTCCCGCTAGCTGGAACGTGCAGTTTGCCTTTGGTGAAAACGGCTGTTGCAACTGAAGAGCAAGCCATATCGATCTTCCAAAGTTCTTTGCCGGTCGTTGGGTCGATACCCAACAAGCTGTCCGACCCGTGCAGCACAACCGCTTTGCTACCATCGGCCGCCTCAGCCAAGCGCGGTGATGACCAGTTCGCTTTGTGAGGACGCGGAATCTCCCATTTGGTTTCGCCAGTGACAGCGTCAATTCCAGTCGCAAACGAATCCGCTTGGCACTCGATCATCACCACAACCGTGTTGTCGACAATCAGCGGTGAGGAACTCATTCCAACATCATTGCCAGCTTGCGGGTGATCGTATGACAAACCTCGATACCACTGAAGGTTTCCATTCAAGTCGTAGCAAACCAAGTCGTTTGAACTGAAAAAAGCATACACGCGTTGTCCATCCGAGCAGGGTGTCGGGGCTGCGTTGGCGCTGGTCGGATGACAGTAGGGTCGCCCAGTGGCTTTGCTTGTGCGTTCCCAAATCACTTTGCCGCTATTCGCATCAACCGCCGCAACGTGCAACCAGCGGCCTTCCATCCCAGAGCTGCTGGTGGTGATGACTTTGTCGCCGACCACAATCGGGCCGCTGACCGAACGACCTTCCAACGGAGTTCGCCAAGCAATGTTTTTTTGCGTTTTGCCCTCTGTCGCCGCAACAAATTCGAGCGGCACAGAAGCTTCAATCGACACGGCATTGCCGCCGGGTCCGAGGAACGCCGGCCAATCCCCTCGAGCCTTTTCCGCTGCAATCCCAGCGAACAAGGCACACAACAGTGCTCGCTGAACAAGCCTGATACCTACAACCTTTGAGACCACGAAAGTAAACATGAAAGAACCTTTAATCATGGCGAATTGAATTCGATTTTTTAAGACGTTTGAAAAGTGGTGCTAATCGGCTGGTTGAATAGGTAGTCCCGAAGCGTCCGTGAATCGCAGCTGGAATTTCCAGTCCTGTGCCCATTGTTCCGTTTGCTCGTTCTGGCAGACCTTGACTAGCACAGTGTTCTTTCCGGCTTTCAACTTCACCGGCGCGGTGTACTGATCGATCTGACCTCCAGTGTGATAGACTTCGTTGCTCAACGCCGGCTCGCCATTCACCCAAACTTTGTTCGCATTGGTGCAACCTAGCCGTACTTCGCAATCCACGGCCGACGCCGCGTTAAATTCCGCGTAGGCGTAAGCGACTGCACCTTTCTCATTCTTGAAAACGGGGTTCAAGTCCACGCCACCATCCGACTCTTTGGTCTCAAATGGTTGCCATTTGACTTTCGTTCCTTTTCCATCGTACTCACTGCTGGCATTGATCGTTTGCTTGGCGACATACGACTTCTCGGGTTCATACTCGGTGTTAAAACCGATCCGGTCGCGATTGTCGAACGAAGCGATCAGTTGCCACTTCGCGACAAAACCAAAATGCTTCAGCAAATCGACTGGTTGATCAAGCTCCTTCAGTGAGTCCGCGAGCTGTTGGATCTGCTCGGGCAATCGCGCCGCACTGAGCAACTTTCGATAAGCCTCCGTTAACTGCGCGGGTTCGGCGCCACCCTCCTTTAGTGCCTTTACCTCAGCCTGTCCAAGTCGCACCGCTTCATAACGCAGCTCAAGCGCTGGATCTTCTAGCATCGTTTGCAAAATCGCGTCGCGTTTCTTCGCATCGCCGCGCGACAACACTGAAAATGCCCAGTACCGCGCCGCTGCATCCAGTTTTTTATCGTCGACGATCGCTTGCAACTCAGCTTCCAAAGAACCTGAACTGCGTTCGAGTACCGTCTGCGCCGCACCAAGGTAGAAATTTTTCAGCACCGGATCCACTGCCGCCATCGCAGTTACTATGTCCATCAACTTGGTTGTGGGATCGTTCTGCAATTGCTTGACAAGCGCCGCACGCTGCGCAACCGGCGCGGTTCGCAGCTCGGCAATCAGCTTCGTCTGCGGCGATTGCCCTATCGCATGACCTACACATAACAGCAGGCACGCAACTACGAATGCGGTGCCCAATTCACGATGATTCAGTCGATTCACTTGTTAACTCCGCAGAGAGATTGAAACGGCAAACTTTGAAGTTGCCATTATGAGCCGCGAACGCAGATCGTGAAACTCCCTCCGAACGGCTTGGCTCAGCGGAGCCTGGCCCGCGAAACTGGCGCGAGAATACGCGAAAAAAGAGGCGGGGAGGCCCTGCCCCCAGGCCCTCCCCGCACAGGCAACTCAGTATGCAACCCGAATCGCCCGTAGCCCCTTACCATATAGAAAAATAAAAATGCGTGCCGTCCATGGCACAAGTTGTCCGGGCTGATCCTTCGAGACTGCAAGTAGTATCGACCAGACGGCGAAGTTACACTATGAGGCGATTCATCCATTTTTCGACGAGAATTTTTGGATATCAAATGCCGTTCTATGTCACCCTCTATGGTTGAGTCCAACGCTTACACGCCCACCTATGTCTACAACTCCGCCAAAAACGACTCTCCAAACCTCGCAAACGGTACGAATCGACCCCATGGTCGATCCCGTCTTGCTATGGACTGCTCTTTGCCAATCTCCCGGAATCGGCGTCAGCATTACCGACGTCAGCGGCCGCCTGCTATTCGTTAACGACACAACAATGGTATTGTTTTCGGAACAAACGAACGTCGATTACCTTGGGAAGAGCATTGCCGATTTTCATCCACCAGAATTTGTGGCCGAACGATTGGCGATGCTCAAGAAAGTGGTTGAAGAATCCAAAACAGTTCGTGTCCGGCACGTCTATCACGGTCGCAGAATCGAGTCCACACTCTGGCCCGTCCAAGACAAACGGCCACCTTTCAATCGGGTAATCGTCGTCTCCCATCAAAGTGTTGGTGAGCTTGGATTGCCGATAAATAACGAGTCGATTGAAGTTGTTTCGACCGACTACATCGATCTCGGTTCGCTGAGCGTCTTGAGCCGGCGCGAATTGGAAGTGCTGGTGCTCCTCGGTCATGGACTAAACGTTCCTCGCACCGCCGCTGTGCTGCACCGCAGTCCGAAGACGATTCAACGTCATAAAGCATCGATCAGTGAGAAACTCGGATTACGCGGACAAGCTGAATTGGTTCAGATCGTAACCGAACTCGGCCTCGAATTAAGTGATACCCATCTCAAACGCTATCAAGTGCAGTAACCCGATCGTTCGCAACGCACGATGTTCACGCAATTAATCCAGCGCCTATTTTCGATTGAGCACAGCCCCGACAGCCACATTCTCTTGCGGGGAAAGTGGTAAATTCGACAACACACTCGCCGCGCGCTGTGACGCTACTTCATCATCTCTTCTTAAAGCCAGCTCCAGTTTCCAAAGTTCGCATTCGCGGAGTATCGAACGATTCAATGTGTTCACTTCTGCGAGAACTTCAGCAGCATCGCTCAGCTGATTCATGGCAACCAGCAATCGCACTCGCTGCAACGCGACAATCTCCGATGCAAATGATTGTTCATGAGCGTTGAGAAGTGATTCGAGAGCCGCGTCGTATTGACCTCGCATCGATTGCACCACGCTCAAGCTAAACCAACACACCGCGCGCTCAGCTCGCTCATGCGAGCTGCTACTCGACGCATCGGATTTTCCAGCAAGTAACCTCACGAGTTCCATTTCGTCCATCGCAGACAGCGCACTTGCCAGCGCCTGCGCTAGGCTGGGCGAACACAGCGAACTATCGTCCGGGAACACCTGGTTAGGCCGCACTTCTACAGAGTTGCGATAACTTGTCCTAGCCACATTCATTCGCGAATCGACCGACAGCGCGTCCGTCGATAACCCGGCGACAAACTCAGCCTGGATGTCGACCATCGAACTCAAGAACTCCGCAAAATTACTGCGTGACTTTCCTTGCGCATCTACAAACGAATGCAAAGCGACTTGCAATTCGTTGCTCTTAACCGGTGAAGCTAACTGTAACGTAAACGCTCTCAATAACACTCGCGAAGTAACCTGCTCCGCTTCGTGACCCAATGATTGAAAGAGGCTCGCACAAGACGCAAGTTCCGCGATGTCATCCGTTTTCGAAAGCGTCTTCTCAAGTAACGCCACCGGATTCTGAATCTCTGCTGCATTCGACAGTGGCTCCGAACACATTAGTTCTAGAGCTAAAGTCAATTTTCCGTTAAGTGCGATCTGGATGCCAAGCTTGTCGCAAGTCTCTATGAGTCGTTGCAATCGCGTGAGTTCACTTTCCGTCATTTTCGGAGTCGATTGATACAAGCGACTCGCCATTTGATACTGCATATGACGCCGCGTGACGACTTCGTTGACCGCTAACTCAGCGGCTTCATGTTGGTCGAGTGCTATCAGGGTATCGAGCACTTCGGGATAGCGATCAAGTCCAACCTCAGATCGCTGCTCAATCTGTCCATTGCTGTTCACGGCCAACGCTCGCGAACGTTGAGGATCTAATATAAGCACACAGTCCCACAAGCGTTGGATGTCTTTCGAGTCTATCGCGCCTCTTAGGTAGTCCAACCAGCTTTCGCGGTCGCCCGTCCGTTTCAAGTTCGCCTTGCCATATCTGACTAAAATCGCCAAGGCGCGTGCATCGCCAAAGCACTGCATCGCGACGAGTGAGGCCGGATTTGTCCGCAACGCAGCCCCGCGTTGAACAGCAAGCTGACGGATCGCCGAAACGCGGGAAGCACGCGGGTTCGATTGAAGCGATCGATAACTTGCTCTTACTAAATTGACCTCGTTCAATTTCGTTTGCCAATCGCCAGCGTGTTCTAACCAAGCAAGTCGATCGTGCACCGTTTTGGGCACCTGCGCAACCGACTCGCTCACCGTGCTGACATCGGTGATGGCCTGTAGATCATGCGGCAAATTCAGCCCAAGCAATCGCTCGGCAAGCGACGTAGCTTGATCCATCTTTTCAAGATCGAGTGCAGCAACGATGCCGAAAGCCAATAACTCCCAATAATCGATCTTCTGTTGTAATGCTTCATCAATTAGCTCAGCTACCAACCGCATCTGCTTGCGAGCGACCAAATCTTTTGCAAATGCCACGCAGCCTGCTTTAGCTTCCTGCTCACGCAGCACGTCTCGCCAAGCAACCCTTGCTTCTATCCAATCTCCATCCATTGCGAGGAACTCCCCAACTCGCAATCGGTTCACCGGATTAGGCACCTGGCGAGCCAAACGTTTTTGGAATCCAAGTGCAGTTCGATAGGCTTGATGCTTCAAGGCCAAATGAACACTCGCCTCTAACAATTGCGGTGTTACATTCGATCGATCCTCCAAGCGTTTGAAAAACCATCTTGGCATTTCAGATTGATCGCTCGCTTGCAAGGCCCAAGCGATCCACTTATCCGCATCATCAACACGGTCATTTTCGAATCCAAAATCTTCAAACCGTTCTACCATGTCCAGCTGCGCACTCGCGTCGGTATAGAGTTTTAAAAGTAAATCGAACACCGCGCGCTGTTCAGATTTTTCCTCAGAAAATTTGAGTGCTCGCCATGCTGCTGCCTGCGATTCGGATCGATTCGACATTAGATCAAGCTGCCGCGCTAGAGCCAACCAAACTCCGCGATCGCTTGGAAACGCCCGGGCCGCGCGGCGCATATAGCCAATGGCACGCTCTGTCATCGAAACTTGGAGACAATAGGTCCAAGCCATCTGATAGCTCTGCAAACTTGCATTTCGCGAGGCGATGATCTTGTCAATAGTTTCAAGTGACTCAGTCGTTTGCTTTTGCTGAAACTGGATCGTGGCCAGTCGTTGTAGATAATCGCCTTTGTTGTGATCGTCGATTTGACAAAGCGCTTGCAGCGACTCGATTTCCTGAAACGTTAGCCCCGCATCGCGGGCTGTCTTAGCGGCTAACAACCAGGCTCGCAATGAGCTGGGTTCAACGTCTGTGGCTCGCTTGGCTGCAGAGGCAGCTTCAGTGTGTTGGTCCCCAGCGGCGTGCAGCAACGCTAACTGCAACCAATCCTCAACTGGCAGCCTACCTTCGGAATGCAATCTCACTTCAGCATTTCTTGTCTGCCGCTCAACGTATGGCAAAGCCCGGAGTACCTCGAGCTCGGCATCCCACAACGCGTTCCACTCGCTCGCATTCTCTGCTAAATCTGCTGCTTGATTCAATTGGTCAAGTGCAAGACTAGCCTGAGCGTTGCTCCGCAGCAATTTCGCCAACTTCATTCGGTCAGAAAATTGAGGCTGCTTGCTACATACGATCTGAAGTGCTCGAACCGCTTCGTCGCGAAAACTCAGGCGCGCAGCGACATCGCTCAAGCTGATCAAACTAACGCGATCATTTGCCGCAGCATCAATTGCGTCCTTTATCTCTGCGCGAGCTTCATCCAAGCGTCCTACGTGATGTAGATATATGCCGAGTATCTCGCGAAGCTCAGGCCGATCTTCTGCAACGCTTATCGCCTTGCGATAGAAAGCGATCGCTTGACTGGGCATGTCAAATTCACTGAAGAGCTCTGCGATTTGAACGATCCTTGCAGCGTCTTGTTCGTGACCAACAAGCAGCCTACTCCAGACCGCTATCACTTGAGCTCTTCGTTCATCAATTCCTTTCGAAGTGTCTAGCATCAGCAAACGACCGCGTTGTTCAATAAAGTCAGCGTTCTCAGGCATCAACTCCAGGAGTTGATTCATGACGCTCGCTGCTTCGTTATACTTCTCCCGCCGTTCCAGCAAATCGACAAGGGTTAGAAGCGGCGCGGTCTGCGTCGGCGCCGAGCGGTGGGCTGCGGCCAGCACCGATTCGGCTTCCTCAAAGCGTTCCGTGCGATGCAGTACCTTTGCGAGCCGCGTATGCACTTTAGTATTGTCTGGTCGTTCTAATATCATGCGTTCGTAGCGCTCAATCAAACCTTCTGTCCCGTCCAGATCCTCTGCAAGTTGCTCGATCTGTTCAAGCAGATTTGTATGCAACCAGCTTTCAGGTTTAACCCGCGCAACTAATTTCTCCAACTCCAACAGCGACTGCTCGGACTGGCCAAGCCGCTTCATAAGTTTCGCACGATCGATTTGCAATTCGATTCGACGTTGAGTGTCACGCGTCAGTTGAATCAATTTTTCGTACATCGGCAGCGCCTTTGTCGCATCGATCTCAACCAGTGTCTGTGCAACTTTTTCTATAACGGGCTGACTGCTTGGAAACTGATCCGCAAGTGCGACCAAAAGTTCGCTGGCCGCTTCATGATTGATACGTCGCGCCAATTGCCGCAACTGCATCACAATTTGCAAAGCGAATGTCTGCGATGGATTCGTTTCAACGGCAGCTCGCAAAGTTGTCGTCGCAGAAACAAATTCTCTGCCTTGAATCAGTGCGAGAGAGAGTTGTAATCTTGCGGAAACATCGCTCGGTGCCAACTCCGTCGCGCGTGAGAAACTTGCAGTCGCTTTATCAGTCTCACCCCGCTGAAGCTGAACCAATCCCAACAACTGAAGCAGTTTACTGTCATCATTCTCGTGGGCTTGCGTCTCAAGCTGGTCGCAAAACGCATCGAGTTTGCTGGATTGTTTCAGGGATTCGTAGAACTTGTCGAATGCGATCCCTGCCTGCGGATTGCTGCGCAATACCTTTTCGTAGCGTTCAATGTTCGACTGCAAATTCGGTTGCGCTGTATTTTCGTCTGTGGTCGACTGACGAACATCGATGACTTGGCCAACATCTTGGCCCGCAGCGATACGCGCAGCGATTGGTAGTAGAGCGATTGCACACATCGTCCACGTATCCACTCGCATCGATCGAATCATTACTGCTCCAAAGAAACTCGAGATACTCTGAATGCGACGTCAGTGATGGACGTATCCGGTAACTGGCAGTTGTCGTATGCGCGATCCTTCGCGAGCCCAAAGCCCGGTACGGCTGGTAAATACACCCACTTGATGACATTGTGCCTGTCCAATCAATTCAGTCAACTTCGGTACATCGGACTGTGCTACCGCCAACAGTAATTCAAAGTCTTCACCATCGCCCAGCGCATGTTCAACTGGCGATTTGCCGCTGGACTGAGAAAGCTGAATAGCTTGATCGGTGACCGGCACTTGCTCTAAGTTCAAGACCGCGCCGCAGTGGGACGCATCGCACATTCGCAATAAATCCGTGCTCAGTCCGTCGCTAATATCCATCGCTGCGTTAATCGGCACTTGCCCGCGAATCTGACGTGCAAGTTCGATTCGCGGTGCAAAGTCCAGGTGCTTACCCAGGATACTGCCGCCCAACGGCCCCGTCACAATAATTGCATCATTCGGTTGCGCGCCGCTGCGAAGCCACTGGACGCCATCTACTGAGCGACCAATTGCCGTCAAGCTAATGACGAGAGGACCGTCCCAGCAGTTCGTATCACCGCCTGCGATCGCAACATTAAAACGCTCCGCGCCTTGACATACGCCTTCGTAGATATCGGCAGCCAATTGTTGAGGCGCGCCTCGTGGCAAACAAAGGCTAAGCAACACTGCAACCGGTTCGGCAGCCATTGCGGCTAAGTCACTAAGATTGACATTGATTAACTTCTGGCCAATGCGCTCGCCGCTAACTTCGCATGCAAGAAAATGGACTCCGTCCATCAGTGTATCTGTGGTGGCGACGCAGTCGTCGCCCGACCACGCGATAACCGCAGCATCGTCACCAATCCCATGTTTAATTTGAGGTAGACGGCGAGCTCGCATCTTTGCCCAAGCTACAAATGATTGCTCCATCGATCAGTTTCCAGGAAAATGCGTTCGAAAGCTATTTGTTACAGCCACCCGAATCAACAGTCAATTATGTAAATTGGTCATTGGTTCAGTGCCCAGTAAATGCGAAAAGTCGAGCCTTGGGCAGCGGGCTCGACTTTTTGATTTGGTTGCACGGTTCAGAATTGAGGTCCGGAACTTCAGTCCAGAATTCTTCAACTCAGTGCAAATTACACAGCGTTCATCAACGACTCGAGAGCGTTGAGAGCGTTGCGAGCTTCCGAAATTCCGCCCATATCGCTCACGAGTTGCTTTGCCTTCAATAGGTTCTGCAGGAATTCATCTTGGCTGCCATTCAATGCGACAGGCTTGGAAGCAGCAGGAGTCGATGCAGGAGCGGCCGTTGAAGCCGAAGGTGCGCTAGAACCCTTGGTGATATTCTTCGAGCCCTTGGGACGACCAGGACGACCAACTTTACCATTGCGCTTCTTGTCAGTCGACAATACCGTACTAACGGTCGCAGCAGTCACTTCTACACCGAACTGTTCTTGGATCAATCGAGAAATCTCGGTTGGACCAGCTTCCGGATTCGCTCGCTTGATTTCGCGAATCGCATTCGACTTGTTGATCTTGCTCTTAGTTTTACGTGCCATTTTTCGCTCGCTGTAACGGGACATCTTTTACTTGCACGCTGAAGTTCGTCCTCAGTTCAGTGCAATATGAGTTGACAACTTTCGGTCGCAGCTCGTCACTCACCATTGAAACGTTTGCTTCCAAGCGAACATCTTGCTTCCAAGCAACTCGAGCTAAATTAAATCCACATGTATCGACCGAATACGTGCAGCATCTCTAGTTAACAATAACCATTGTCGAAATATGGTTTGTTGTCAACAAGTCCTAATTGTCAATGCAGGCTTTGGCGGAAGATCACCCGGCAATTGAATACATATTCGGTAGGACCAAAACCATTATGCATTCAGATTACATGCGCGGTATGACCGAGATTCCTAAGAGGCTTAAGCCCAATTTCAGGGCTCGTCCAGTCGCATAGCACAGAGCAATTCGACTACTGCGAAGTTCTTCCGACTCAGCCTTCAGCACGGGACATTGATCGAAGAATGTGGAGTACTGTTTAGCAACGCTAAATAGATAAGTCGCTAAGACACTTGGGTAGTACTCATCCACACTCTGGCGGATGACATCTTCGAATTGAAGCAGCAAAATCGCCAAATTTCGCTCTGCGGGCGTTACAGGCTTTAGCGGGAACTGCTGTGCGTTGGACTCAACAATTTCAACGCCGGAATTACGGAGAATACTAGAGATTCTCGCGTAGCTGTATTGGATGTAAGCCGAAGTGTTTCCTTCAAGCTGTACCATTTTTTCCGTGTCGAATTCATAGTCGCTCGTGCGGTTATGCGATAAGTCTGCATACTTTATCGCACCCAACCCTACTACTTCGGCAATCTGTCTCTTCTCGTCTTCGGTCATTGCTAGGCCAGCCTTTTGCAACCGATCTGGATTGCAAACAACTTGATACGCCCGTTCGATCGCCTCATCTAAAAGGTAATCCAAACCAATGACAGTTCCGGATCGCGTCTTAAATGGTTTCCCGTCCGAGCCGAGCACAGTGCCAAAGCTAACGTGCTGCAGCTCGACTTGGTCAAATCCGATCGCGCGAGCCGCCGCGAACAGCTTACCGAAGTGCTCACTTTGGCGATGATCCACCACATAGAGAACCGCATTCGGTGAAAAATGCCCCATGCGATACTCGATCGTCGCCAAATCGGTAGTTGCGTACAAAAAGGCACCGTCGCTTTTGCGTATCAACATGGGTGCGTCATAGCCCTCTAAGAAGATGCATATCGCCCCATCGCTCTCAACCGCCAGCTTTGAATCTACTAGCCGGTCTACCAATCCCCCTAACATTGGATGATAGAAGCTTTCTCCAAGCTGGTAGTCGAAGCGAATATTCAGACGTTGGTAAACCGTTTCGATTTCGGCAATGCATGCTGGGAGAAACAACTTCCAAAGTGCTAGGTTGGTTTCGTCTCCGGCATGTAGTTTGGCCGTTTCAAGCTGAGCACGATTCTCAAGGTTCGAATGGTCCACGGCCAGCTTGGCGAGCTGAGGATCACTTTCAACGGCTTCAATTTTGCTTACCAGTCCTGAGAGCGAATCCTGGTAAGTCGATAAGTCCCTGCTTGCGGCCTTCAAATGCTTGGAGATCTTAGGATCTGATTGTTCAGCAATCCTGAGACGCTCTACTTCAGCAGCCGCCTTGTTCACCTGCTCGCGTGCTTTAGAAACCTTCGTTTGGGCTTCCTGATAGCCGATAATTTGCTGAACCAATCGATAGAGGCGACTCAATTCTGCGACCGGCGCGGCCGCCAGGGCGGACTCATTAACAAAGTGCTTATAACCATAAATCACCATGCCAAATTGCGTGCCCCAATCACCCAAATGGTTGTCGGATATCACGCGATGGCCGAGAAACCTTAGAATGTAGGCGAGCGCATCGCCGATGACGGTGGAACGAATGTGGCCTACATGCATTGGTTTAGCAACATTCGGGGCAGAGTAGTCGATTACAAACGTCTTTGCCTCGCAACGGTCGACTCCGAAACGTTCGTCAGCGATCGCCTTCGAAAGCTGCGAGATAATAAAATCCTCACGCAACTTCAGATTTATGAATCCGGGGCCTGCAATTTCTGGCGGTTCGCAGATGTCGTCAATTTTCAGTCGTTCGCACAGTTGCTTGGCAATCTCCTGTGGCTTCATCCCGAGTCGCTTGGCCAGCGGCATCGCGATGTTGGCTTGATAATCACCCAATTGCGGTTCACGCGACAGCGAAACCAGCTTCGCTGGCTCCGCTGGGTTGTCGACCCAACCGGTTAACGCTTGTTCGAAACGGCTACGAATCAACGTCAGAATCTGCATTGCAATTCCATCAACGTCTTGGAAACGAAAGAATGCGAACGAGTTACCACTTCATGGGCTGTCAGTCGCCAGAAAAAAATCAGCCGCAATGTTGTAAACTATTCAGCGAAGCGTGCCATCTGCGCTGAGGCCTGTTCAACAATCGCGCTGATATCGACCGGTTTGCCATCGCCCCAAAGCGATTCGAGGTCGTAGAACTTGCGAGTCTCTTCGTCGAAAAGGTGAACAACGACGCTGCCGAAATCAAGCACAATCCAGCGGCTCTCTTCGTAACCAGACACACTCAATTTCCGCTCACCGAACTCAGTCTTCATGACTCGATCAATTTCGGTAGCCATGGCCGACAATTGTCTGCGGCTCGAACCCGAGGCAATGATAAAATAGTCGAACAAGGAAGTGTGCTCAGTCAGATCCAGCACCACTATGTCTTGCCCGCGGTTTTCGGCTGCCGCTTTTACAATCGACTTCGCCAAACGCAGAGAATGCTCTAGTTGTTCGCGCGGCACAGCGATCGTCGTGTTTTCAATATCAAATACGTCTCTGGCTTTGGTTGTTGGGCGATCGGCTGGCTGAGTCATGTATGTTTGTCGGTCAAAATCTCTAGTAATCGGTGCTGCGGGAGGATTCGAGCGCAGTTCTTGCAACTGATTATAGCCGAAGAATGCGTTTGTAGCAGCCTGTCCGTAAGCCCCGGTTACTGAAGATTTCGCCCAGCCATAACAACCGCTCAAGCCGCAGGTTGTTTATTTCTGTTTGCAGGTCGAATTGCAGGTTGAATTGCTCGAATGGTGAGCACGAAACCGACGACTACTAACACAATACCGCTCGAACTAGTCGCGATCTGTTCGCCAACCGGCGACAAATTCAACCGATCCAAAATCACTTCAGCACTCAGGTAATTCCACGGTACGAACAACAATCCTGCACCTAACACTATTCGAACCGGAAACGAGAACCACCTTCGCCATTCCCCATCGAGTAGCAACGAGAGCCCGGCGGGAATCAATAGCAAAGCGTCGTAAGCGTGATGGTAGAGGGCTGACATGGCTACAGTTGAAATCAAAACGCCCGAGTAACTTTGATCTCCCGCATAATCGCCTTGTCGCCTCAATCGAAACAGTGCCCATCCAGGCGCAATCGATAGCAGCAGCATGACTCCGAGTGCGACGGGTGCCGTTGGATTCGCTTGCGCCCATTTAGCGACAAC
>JBGSJB010000262.1:0-4432 GCA_041742175.1 Pirellulaceae bacterium | reverse complement strand
CCGTGTAATTGACGCTCGAATCCCAACGTGTTTTCGAACCATCGTAGTCAACACCCAACCCGCCACCGATATCGAGGAACTCGATGCCGCAACCGATTTGCCGAAGTTTTGCGTAGACTCGAGCCGCTTCCTTCATCGCGTTCTTAACGCGTTTAATGTCGGTGATTTGCGAACCGATATGAAAGTGAAGCAGCTTGAGTTGCGAATCCAGTTTGGCTTCGCGCAGCATTCGAACGCACTCAAGGATTTCGGACGTGGTCAAACCGAACTTGGCAGAATCACCGCCCGACGAAGCCCATTTGCCTGAGCCGCGCGAGTACAACTTGGCACGCAAACCGATCCACGGCGCAACGCCCATTTGCTGTGCGAGCTTGACGATCATCCGCAGCTCATTCAGCTTTTCGACGACAATCGTGACTCGCTTCCCAGCTTGAACACCCAGCAAAGCGGTCCGCACGAACGATTCATCTTTGAATCCATTGCACAGCAACAGAGATTCGGGACTTTGTTCCTGACCGATCGCGGCAAATAACTCGGCCTTCGATCCGCACTCGAGTCCGACGCGACTGCGGACACCTTCGCGCAGAAACTCTTCGACCACTTCTCGGCGCGGATTCACTTTCATCGGAAACAACGGATAGTGCTGGCCACTGTACTCGAACTCGGCGATGGCCCCTTTGTAGGCTTCGGTAAGGGTCCGCAACTGGCTGCTGAGAATCTGCGGAAACCGAATGAGCAGAGGAAGTTGCAGGTCGCGTTTTTCAACTAGATGGTCAACGATTTCTTTAAGATCGGCATAACGTTGATCGCCTGCGGAAGGGTGTACAATGATGTGGCCGCGCGAGTTGATGTCAAAATAGCCAGCCGACCAGTTTTCTACACCGTAAACCAATTGCACCTGCTGGAGTACTTCTTCGTTCATTTAGAGTCCCGTGGGCCAGTGATGAGGATCGATTTCTGGAACGTAGAATTCTACTGCTATACCGCCAGCATGCGAGCCGAATTCAGGCGATGTGGCAAAAGTGCAGCAAATTGAGCTGCGGCTCGGTCCATTGGAAAACTTCGGCGGGAAGCCGTACGGCGAGAAGCGTGCGGCCTACTGTTGCGACGGATCTCGGAATACACTTTGCTGCACTGAATAATCTGCAATTGAACGGAACGGTCTCACCTTATGCCTCGGCGGCGACGAAGACGAGCAAACTGGCCTTATCGATTCGCGTGGTTCGCGATCATCGGTTCGCTGCTGCTGTATCTCGGAATCGGAACTTTGATCGGCGGTCTGACCTATGGCTACCGCACCCACCGAATCGATTGGTGGATCGCAATCGTGACGACAGCCATGTCGGCAACCATAGCGTCCTGGTTCTTTGCGGTCGGCGCATCGATAGGCAGCTTTCTTAATGTGGTTGCCTATCGTTTGCCACTCGGGCGGAATGTTGGTGGCCACTCAGGTTGTCCTTACTGCTGCACGCCCATTCAGCGCTCTGACAACGTTCCCGTGCTCGCTTGGATCAAGCTGCGCGGTCGTTGTCGCACCTGTCGGTTGCCAATCTCAGCTCAGTATCCCTTAGTCGAGTTTTTGGTGGGCATGATCTTTTTGGTGGTGTTTCTAAGCGAAGGTGCGCGTGGCGGCGCGAACCTTCCGGTCAAGAACGACTACTTTCAAGTGCCGGTTTACCACGTGCCCATCGACCTGACGCTGATCTTACGATTGCCGAGTTACTGCGCGGTGCTGTGCGGCTTAGTGGCGTGCGGGCTAATCTCAGTGAAAGGTAGCCGCGTGCCGCTCAAGTTATTTGCGTGGTCGTTGCTTCCGGTGTGTATCGCAGCACTGGTTGATCCACTCGCAGTGATTGTTTTCTGGCGCGAGCTACCCGCACTGGGGCCGATTGGAATCCGTATTCATGCAATCGCGACAATCGCCATGGGGGTGTTAGCGGGCGCAGCGGTTGCATGGTTGATCAGTTTCATCTTGATTCCTCGAACTCAATCGAGGCTCCCTTGGATCGCTGGCGCAGCGATCATCGGCGCAATTGTCGGTTGGCAATCGGTCGTTCCCTGCATCGCCGTTGTGATCGCCAGTTGGTTGGTCTGCCGCCTGCTGTTTCAGCGATTTTCGGATCGCTTGCGAGTCGATGACCCAGTGGTTTGGATGTGGCTCGGATTGCTGGTTTTTCGCAGCTCATGGAGGCAGTTCTTTTACTTGCAACCGCTGCCAAATTCGGTCCCCGAACTCGCACGGCACGCCAGCGGAGTTGTCTTACTGCTGATCAGTAGTTGGCTGATTTCGAATTTGATCTCGCCCAAACCACTCGTAAATAAACCGCCGCTCGATTCACCACGACCCCATACCGAAAACGATACCGAAGCGTTAACCTAGTGCACGCAATTTGCGCCCGAGGCGCTAGCCGATCTTTGTGAGCCTGAGACGCTAGTCGATCTCTGTTCTTGTTGCGCCACAAGCGCTAGCCGATCTCTGTCTAAAAATCGGGCAAAAGAAGTAAACAACCATGAAGAAGATCGGCTAGCGCCTCAAGCTCATTAGCACCTTGCAAACAGCATTTAAATCCACGAGCCGGTTGGCAGAATGAACGTCGAATCCTTTGATCCATCGCATCTGTCGGTAATACTTTTTCCGCATCCGACACTGCGGTACACAGCCAAACCGATCAAACGCGTCGATGCGATGCTGCATAAGATCGCTGAGCGAATGTTTGAACTGATGTACGAACTTCGCGGAGTCGGTTTGGCTGCGACGCAAGTCAACCTGCCTATCCGTCTGTTTGTCATGAATTCAACGGGACATAAAGGCGAAGGACAAGAGCGAGTACTGATCAATCCAGTTATCACGCGTCCGCGCAGCAACGAAGAGCAAGAAGAAGGTTGTTTGAGTCTGCCCAACATCAACGGCAATGTTGTTCGCTCCAAAACGATTCGTGTCAACGCGTTCGACCTCAACGGCGAAGAACTCAACGAAGACTTCAGCGGCTTTGAAGCCCGTATCATTCAGCACGAGACCGACCATCTCAACGGCATGCTGTTTATCGATCGCATGAACGAGGGCTCGATCGTCGAGATTATCGGCGAGCTGAATTTGTTGAGTACCGACTTTGAATCGCGCCAGCGAACGGCAGCCATCGCTCCGAACGATGAGTTGATCGCGCACATCGCGGGCTGGGAAAGCAAATATTGTTAAATTTGTGCAAGCCCAGGAAGTGTAACGCGTTTTCACTGGATTGCGAAATGGGTCGGCTTCTTCGATCGAAGTTGACCTACCTCCACTCAGCCATTTAGAATCTGCGTGGCGACTCGTCGACTTTCGGCGCGCTGGCTCTGAAACTGATTCGGATTTTCGGAATTCACTGTGCTTGATCCCCAAACGAAGACCTCGGTTGCGATTCTCGGAGCAACGGGCAGTATCGGGACCGGAGCATTGGATGTGATGCGATCCTTGGGTGCACCGTGGCAGACCATCGGTCTCTCGGCGCACACGCAGCTCGCGGAGGCGGTCGAAGCCGCCAATTTGGTCCGTCCGCGTTACTTGGTCGCAACTTGCGAAACCACCGCAGCACAGTTTGATTTCAGCCGCTTGCAGCGCGGCACCGAAGTGCTGCGTGGTCCCGACGGCTTGATCCAATTGGCGACTTGCCCCGAAGTGGGCACTGTCCTGGCCGCAGTTGTTGGATCGGCCGGACTGATGAGCACCGTTGCTGCGGCTGAGGCGGGCAAGCGGCTCGCGCTGGCCAACAAAGAAACGCTCGTTGTCGCTGGCGGGATCGTCACCGAAGCGCTGCGAAAAAGCGGCGGCGAATTGATTCCTGTCGATAGTGAACACAGCGCGATCTTCCAAGCGATCCATGCTGGCAACGCTCAACAGGTCGAACGCATTATTCTCACAGCGAGTGGCGGTCCGTTTCGAACTTGGACCAAGGCGCAGCTTGCGACCGCCACAGTGACCGACGCGCTCGCTCATCCCACTTGGCAAATGGGTCGCAAGATCACCATCGACTCAGCCACAATGATGAACAAAGCTCTGGAAGTCATCGAAGCTCGGTGGCTGTTCGACATTCCAGCTAACCGTATCCAAGTCGTCATACACCCGCAATCGATTATCCACTCGATGGTGGAATTCGTGGACGGATCCGTCGTGGCTCAGCTCAGTCCCCCCGATATGCGACTTCCGATCCAATATGCCCTCACCTACCCTGACCGAACCACCTGTCCATGCCCTAAAATAGATTGGACCGCAACTCAGCGGCTCGAATGGGAACCGGTCGATCTCGAGCGATTTCCCGCACTGCGGCTGGGTTGGGAAGTCGCGGATCGCGGCGGCAGTTGCGGCGCAGTCGTCAATGCAGCGAACGAAGCCGCAGTAGAATTGTTTTTGCAAGGTAAAATTCGCTTTACGGACATTGTGGCAGGCTGCCGCAAA
>JBGSJB010000261.1:0-14653 GCA_041742175.1 Pirellulaceae bacterium | reverse complement strand
GTCATTACGCCGGTAGGTGGAAAGTACGATACGATTACAGGCGGCCAAACCTACAATTTCGATGTGCATGTTGGGAATGGTGATCGTCCACAGTCCTACGACCTGCTGTTTAAGCAAGGCCAAACCGTGGGATCGATTCCGGTGTATATTATTTCGCCTTATCAATACGGCGCCATGGCCGTTGATTCCGATGGCGACACGTTGACCTGGTCGCTTGTCAACGGACCCGCAGGTTTGGCCATCGATCCAGGCACCGGCGTTTTGGTCTGGGGCGTTGACAGTGTTGTCTACGGAATGCATGACGTCACGATCCGAGTTGAAGATGGTCGCGGCGGTTTTGATGAGCAGAGTTTTGTACTAGATGTAAATGGCGGTGAAGCGGGATCGATCAGTGGTGTCGTCGTTGAAGGGGGAGATTCTCTAGAAAACCTCATCGACGGCCTGCGTTTCGAGAATCCGTATCTTTCCGTCCTCGACAGCCCCTTGAATAGGCAGAATCAATTCTTTATCGAAGACTTTGAAGACGGATCGATGGATCTCGTTGGAGTTACCTTAACCGGCGGCTCAGTTTTTGGGCCAGGGGGGATAACCGATTCTGTGGATGCCGACGACGGTCAAATCAATGGCTCAGGGACAAATGGAAGAAGCTATTTCGCGCCGAATGGACCCGTTGGTATCACAATCGATTTTGATCCTGTATTGTTAGGTGGCTTGCCACGTCAAGCTGGTGTCGTATGGACGGACGGAGCGGGCGACGTTACGTTCCGTGCGTTTGATAAGGACGGTGTGTTGATCACCGAACTAACGGTCGATATCGCAGACGGTTCAGTCGTCGGCGAAACCGCGGAAGATTCATTCTTTGGCGTTCAATTCGGGAACGGGATATCGAAGATAGTAATCTCTAATCGATCGGGGGGCATCGAAATTGATCATGTTCAATACAGCATGGCAGATCTACCAACGCGAGTACCCGGTGCCACGGTCTTTTTAGATCAAAACCGCAACGGGTTTCGGGACAACGACGAGTTGTTTGGAGTAACGAACACAAATGGAGTGTATTCATTTGAGAATTTAGCGGCAGGATCCTACACGGTTGTGCAGGAGCCACGAATAGGCTGGAAGCAGCTCGCGCCTACCGAGAGATCGTACGAGCTAAGCGTCGCGGCTGGTGAATCGCTTCGAGGAATCAATTTCAGCAATGAGCGGGTTTCGATCGTCAATACTGATCCGCGAATCACGAGTACTCCAGCGCCAGGGCTTGTGGCTGGTGAAGCTTACACTTACATGCCAACGATCTCCGAGCTCGACGGAGACAGCCTCACGTTCGATTTGCCGCTGGCACCAGTCGGTATGGCTATCAACCCAGAGAATGGCACGATCCATTGGACGCCAAAATTGATTCAAGTTGGTCCGAACAACGTACTGCTGCGAGTTCGCGACGGTCGCGGTGGGTTTGATTTGCAGTACTTTACAATCACTGTCGCCAAGCCGAATACCGCGCCGATCATTACATCGACTCCACCCGCGGGACCAGCCGGTGTTGGTTTGCCGTTTGTCTACGATCTCAATGGAATCGATGCGGATGGTGACTCGCTTCAGTTTACGTTGAGTGCGTCTCCCATGGGCGCGACGATTGATGCAATGACTGGCTTTATCGATTGGACACCAACCGCAGATCAACTTGGAATGCAATCGTTTACGGTCACAGTCGATGATGGACGCGGCTTAACCGCAGAGCAATCATTCGACTTAGCCGTTCAAATCAATCCTGCGAACAGCGAGCCTGTCTTCCTTTCCGACCCGCCACTCGAAGCGCGTTTGGGCGACGTCTATCTGTATCGCGTCGAAGTCCTTGACGCTAATGGTGATCCGCTGGCCATTTCGCTCGATAATGCACCGGCAGGAATGTCGTTCGAGGACGACTTGATCCGTTGGACGCCGGCGCCGAATCAGCTGGGCGCACAATCCGTGAGAATCATGGCGGCCGATGGACGCGGCGGTGTTGCGACTCAAGAGTTCACGATTCAGGTCAGCACGCAGCCGATCAATAATCCGCCTCGCATTACCTCGGCACCAATCACTTCAGCTGTGGCCAATATCGCCTATCGATTCTTACCAACTGCCGAAGATGCAAACGGTGACACGTTGTACTGGTCGCTCGAGGAAGCTCCAGCGGGGATGTCAATTGATCCGATTTCGGGTCAAGTTGATTGGCTGCCATCCCTCGACGACCTTGGCCCACACACGGTCACCATTCAAGTGATTGACACGCATGCCGCTGGCGTGCAGCGTACCTTTACAGTGAACGTACGCGCAGTGAACACACCCCCGATCATTCTGTCGACACCGCTAACGAGCGCTGCGGTTGGAACAACCTATCTGTACCAAGTTACTGCTCAGGACGAGGATCAAGATAAGTTGACCTTCTCGCTGGCCAATGCGCCGAGCGGCATGACAATCGATTCCAGTACTGGACGCATTATTTGGACGCCGATTGGTGGTCAGGACGGGCCGCAAGGTGTAGAAGTCGTTGTTCGTGATACCGCCGGCGCAACCGCTGTGCAATCGTATTCAATCGCAGTCGCCACGGGGCAGCCGAATCAACTGCCCACCATCACATCTTCAGCGAACTTCTTTGCAACGGTTGACGAAGTTTACCGCTACGATGTTGACGCGGAAGATCCAGACGGCGATACGATCACCTACACCTTGCTTAATAGTCCAGCGGGCATGAGCATCGATTCTAACAGTGGTCTCATCTCGTGGACGCCTGCCTCCGTGTTTGTCGACCCCGTGCTCGTCGAAGTTCTTGCTCAAGATCAATCTGGCGGCGGTAGCCTACAAGGTTTTGGAATTCGAGTTCAAGCAGCGAACAACGCGCCCGTCATTACCTCCACGCCACCAACGAACCTGTCACCAGGCCAACCATTCCGCTACGACATTCTGGCGACCGATGCAGACGGCGACTTCTTGACCTACGAACTAATCTCTGGACCCGAGGGCATGTTGCTCGATGGCATCGGTCGCATGTTCTGGATACCAACCGCCGATCAGATCGGCAGCAACGCTGTGGAAGTCAGAGTCACCGACACTCGCGGCGCGACGGCCACCCAAGCGTTTATTGTCACAGTCGCTGCTGACACGACCGCACCGCAAGTCGCGATCCTGCTCAGTCGGAATCCAGTTAACGTAGGCACGCAAGTTAATATCCGCGTTTCCGCGATCGACAACATTGGCGTTGATTCCATTGTTCTTACTGTAGGCGGCGTCGCCGTACCGCTCGATTCCCAAGGCGTCGCGCGAGTGCAGATGAACACGCTTGGTTCCATCACAGCTCAAGCCATCGTAACCGACACGGCCGGCAACTCGACCACTGAGCAAGTCGACATCTTCGTCTCAGATCCCAACGATGTCGAAGGACCTGTGATATCGATCGCGTCACCTAGTGACGCAGGAACGATCACAGCGCCCACCAACGTCATCGGGTCGGTCACCGATCCCACGCTTCTTTCTTATCGCCTGCTCCTTGCAGAATTCGGATCGAGCGATTTCAAGGTCATTGGAAGCGGAACTCAGAACGTTAGCAACGACATACTTGGTCAGATCGATCCGACGTTGTTGCAGAACGGCAGCTACGTGCTTCGATTAGAAGCCTTCGATGCAGGCGGCAACGGCAATGTGATTGAGCAGTCGGTCGAGATCACCGAAAGCTTCAAACTCGGAAACTTCGAAAATACCTTCGTTGACTTGGTCGTCCCAATAAACGGAATTGATATACAGGTTTCGCGCAAATACAGCACCTTCAATGCGAATGACCAAGGTGACTTTGGGTTTGGGTGGAGTCTCTCGTTCCGCAGTGTCGATCTACAGGTGAGTGTTGAGGAGGCGAGCGATTTCGACAAACAGTATGGATTCTATACACCTTACCGAGACGGCACTCGTGTTTACATCACACTGCCCAATGGTGTGCGAGAAGGCTACACGTTTGCGCCGATCGCCAAGGGACTACCAGGATTGACGTACTACACGCCGCGATTCATTCCTGATCCGGGAGTCACCAACAAACTGACCGTCAGTTCAACATCATTAGCGTTTAATGGTGAAAGTTATCAGGGATTCGGCAGTGGACAGCCTTACAATCCTGCAGCCATTGACTTTGGCGGCAATTTCACGCTTACCACGCTGGATGGCACACGGTTCGTCATCGATGCTGATTCCGGTGACATTCAATTTGTCACGGATCTAAATTCGAACCGTCTTGATTTCAGCGATTTCGGTATCACCAGTAACTCTGACAAGAGCATCGAGATTCGGCGTGATACGCTAAATCGAATAGTTGAAATCGTCGACCCTAAAGGCGCGTCCGTGAAGTACACCTACAGTGCCTCTGGTGACCTGGTGACGTCCACTGATCGCAATGGAAACACGACAACCTACCAGTACAATCCAACACTACCGCACTATCTGGATACAATCGTCGATCCATTGGGACGAAATGGCTTCCGAGCGGAGTATGACGACGATAGCAGGCTGGTTCGGCTGATCAATGCCAACGGTGACGTTATTGAAACGACTCATGATGTCAACAATCGAACGGAAATAATCACAGATCGACTTGGCAACAGCTCGCTCTACGAGTTCGATGATCGTGGGCGAATTGTTGGCTTAACAGATCCGCTGGGCAATCGGACGACCAAGACGTACGGTGCGACCGATTTGCCGATCACAGTGACTGACGCCCTTGGAAACACGACCACCTATCAGCGAAACGCGAATGGGCAGCCCACTCTCGTCACTTATGCTGATGGTGCAGTAGAACGTTTCGCGTATGACTCCAAGGGCAATCTGACCTCATTTACTGACGCACTGGGCAATACTGACACTCGCCAATACGACTCACGCGGCAACATGATCAAAACGATCAATGCCCTTGGACAGGTGACTCGTATTGAGTACGACTCGCGAGGCAACGTGACGGCAACGATCGACAGCCGCGGAAATCGCACGGGGGCGCAGTACGATTCAGCCGGAAACCGCATCGCAACGATCGATGCCCTCGGTAACAGGACGAACTTCTCCTACGACTCCAATGGCGTCGAAACGGGCAATAGTGTCACCGTCGGCGATCCCGCCGATGGAAGTGTATTGTCAGTCTCGTTCAATCTAGACGCAAACGGAAACGTCACGAGCCACACCGATGCTATTGGAAACACCTATAGGCAGACATTCGACGGACTCAATCGAGTCACTGCGTTGACCGACCAACTGGGGCGGCTTACAACATTGTCCGATCTCGATCGCCCGGTTCCTGGTCAGTTCACATTTAGTGATGGCACAACCATCGGCTATACCTACGACGCCAACGACCAGATCCTTGGGGCGACAGATGCATTGGGTCGCGGCCCACGTATGGAATATGACGCGGCAGGAAATATGGTCAAGCGTATTCTGCCGGATGATACCTCCGCCGATGACTCTGACAATCCAGTCTACACGTATGAGTATACCGTGCTGAATCAACTCGCGGCTTCAGTTGATCCCAACGGCAACCGGACGGCATTCGAGTATGATTCGCGAGGCAACCAAGTGGCGATGATCGACGCTCTCGGTGGTCGCACAACGCGCACCTATGACGCTGCTCGACGGCTTACCAGTCAGACAGACGCGTTGGGTCGCACCACACGATTTGTTTACGACGAAGCGGGCCAGCTCACTGAGAAGATCTTTGCCGATGGTACCAAGACTATCAATCGCTACGACTCCATCGGAAACGTGACTGAGCAAATTGCGGCGGATGGATCTTCCAGCAAATTCGAGTTCGATGCGAAGGGACAGTTGACAGCGGTCATCGACCCAACAGGTAATCGCACGGAATACGATTATGACCAGTTCGGAAATGTTGTCATCACTCGCGATGCACTGGGTAACGAGACTGCGTTTGGCTACGACCAGCACTCTCGCGTTAACTCGGTCACTAAACCAGACGGCTCCCAATCCTTCACGACTTATCTTGCCGACGGCAGCATTGGATCCTTCACCGATTTCAATGGTCGCACAACTCAATATGCCTACCTCGAAAACCGTAGGCTGGCTGCCCGCATTTTCGCCGACGGAACTCGCACGGATTACGAATACGACCTGGTAGGGAACGTGACAGCGGATATCACAGCAGATGGTCGCACCGAGTACAGATACGATGCGCAAAACCGGCTTTTTGCAAAAACCAATCCGGACGGTTCGGACATTGAGTACGTTTACGATCCAGCAGGGAACCTGATTCAAACGCAGACGCCATCATTGACGACAAAATACGGTTACGACGCGCTCAATCGCATCACTAGCGTTTCGGATGCCACCGCAGAAGTGGTTGTCTACACCTTTGATGCAGTTGGAAACCGAGTTGGTGCGACGTTCGCGAACGGAAATCGAGAGACGTACGTTTTCGATGATTTGAACCAGTTGCAATCGCAGACGTTGTATGACGCGACAGATGAAGTCCTGCTGACGACCACATACTCCCGCGATTTGATCGGCAACGTTATCCGTCGTACGGAGAGTACTGGTCGGCAGGTTGATTACACCTACGACGCCAGCCTGCGACTTCTTAGCGAGCAAATCGTGGATCTGGTCAACGGCGTCCGAACTATTTCCTATGGATACGATGCCAACGGGAATCGGGTTACAAAAGCGGATTCTGTCGAAGGCACGACGACCTCAACGTATGACGTGGAGAATCAGCTCATCTTTAGTTCTATCGACGGAGTTGAAACAACATACACTTACGACGCCACTGGAAATCTGCTGACTGAAACTCAGTCCGGTGGCCCGACCGTCACTTATGAATGGGATATTCAAAATCGTATGATTTCCGTTGACAACCAAACCAGCCAGGTCATCTATCGGTATGACGCCAAAGGTAATCGTGTCGCCAGAACTGAGGGGGGAGTGGAGACGCGGTTCCTCGTGGACGAGAACCGTGCGGTCGCTCAGGTGATTGAGGAGTACCAGCCATCCGGTGTTGCGAATGTCTCGTTCGTTTACAGCGATCAGGTCGTGCGTCAGAACCGCAGTGGCACCTTAGGGTTCTACCATCGGGACATCCAAAATTCGGTTCAGTTCATTACCGATTCCAGCGGTGCGATCGCCAACGAATATCAGTTTGACGCGTTCGGAAATATCTTGGCGTCGAGCGCGTTGATTGAGAACATGTTGTTGTTCTCAGGGGAGTATGTCGACGAAGCAACAGGACTGACCTACTTGAGAGCGAGGCATCTCGACAACTCGACTGGGAGATTTGTCAGCCGCGATCCGCTCCCTGGCACGCTCGTCGATCCGACGTCACAGAATTCCTATCAGTACGGACGGAATAACCCGTTTTTGTTCTCCGATCCAACAGGACAGTTTAGCTTTCCTGAGCTTTCAATTGCACAACAGATTGGAATTACCCTTGGAATATCCGGGTTCGCGCTTCTATCGATTCAGCAAAGCGGTTCGCTTGGCAGGAATCCTTTGACCTGGTCCGGAATCACTGCCAGCTACGCACCAAGTAGTAAACCGGTTGGAAAACTTGGGGGGACCGCAGCATCGGCATCGGGGCGGACGGTTCTGGACGGGTTCGATGTTGGACTGTTCGCGGGAGCAGGCGTCGCTGCAACGGGTGTTGTTTCAAGTCCGTTTACACAAAGCGGCGACACGATTCAGAAGCGTCACGTCGGACTTCTTGCCACGGTTTTCGTCGGTGCATCGTTTGGGCTTGGAGCAGGAGGTGGCACGGGTATTGGCGGAATAGAAGTTAAGGTTCCGAACACGCTTGCCAACAAAGATCGTGCAGTGGCGTCTCTTGCGGGTGGTTATGGACTGGTCGGCCTTGATGTTGGCGCCATTGCAGGCCTTAGTTTCGGGACGTATCTGTTTATGGGCTTCGGACGGGGGTCCGCTGATGGGGTTTCGCTCGCAGACAGTGTGCGTCTACAAGCGACAGGCATCCTGGGAGTTTCAATTCCGGTTGTTGGTTTCGAAGTTTCCGATGCGACCGGTCGAACTCTGGACAGCATTATTTCAACACTTGATCCGAAAACCTATTCCAATGCAATTGAGTCGTTCATAACGCGGATTAGCTTTTAGCCAGTCTTAGTTTGCTGGACACTTGTACTGGAGCCTTCGAGAACAACCGAATCGCATCGAAACTCACGTAGAGTTCCGATAGGCAAACCGCTTCTCCGCGCGGATCCGCTTCAGCTCAACATTCACCGGCGGTCCGCCAGCCTCTTTGGTTGACAGCGAAGGCGATTGGATCTACGTTCGAAAAAAGGCCATGCTGGCCGGTGAGGAGTCAGGTGGTGTGGTCATCAAGCAACGCGATTTAGTAAGTGTGTGGCGCGTTTGCGTTTGACTACTCAGTGTGCTCGGTTTTCACTAGAATCAGTCCGGCGGTGGGTGATGACTGATTCTCGCATGTGAATCGAATATGGAATTTCTTGCAAAGCTTTTTGATACTTCGGACTTTCCGCCGCGATGGCATTGTGGTCAATGGACGAGCGAGCATGGCTGGTTGCATATACTTTCTGACATCGCGATTTGGGGCGCTTACTTCTCTATACCTTGCATCCTGTGGTTCCTCGCGGTGCGCAAACGCACTTTTCCCTATCGGGGCATCTTAGTTCTGTTCGGCGCATTCATCTTGCTCTGCGGTACGACGCATCTGATGGAAGCGGTCATCTTCTGGTGGCCAGCTTACCGACTGGCTGGCTTGTTCAAGTTCGCTACCGCAATCGTCTCGTGCGCGACCGTTGCGGCCTTGGCGAAGATCGCTCCGTCGGCTTTTGCGATGCGCTCGCCGGAGGAACTCGAAAACGAAATCAAGGCGCGCACCGTTGAGCTAACGAAAATAATCGCGGCACTCGATGCTGAACGTAACTGGTTCAAGACAACACTTGCTTGCATCGGAGACGCAGTGATTGCGACAGATAGTAAAGCGACTATCTCAAACATGAACGGCATGGCAGAAAAGTTGACGGGCTGGAAAGAAGTGGATGCAAAGGGCAAGGCGCTTTCAGAAGTCTTCCATGTCGTCGGCGAGCAGACTCGCGTGACGCTCGACAATCCCGCCTTCCGTGCGCTGAAGCAAGGTGTGATCGTCGGTAAAGGCAATCAAACGCTGCTGCTTTCGCGCGACGGATCGGAACGCAACATCGACGACAGTGCGGCACCGATTAAAGATGCTTCCGGGGAAGTCATCGGCGCAGTGCTAGTATTTCGCGACATCACGGAAAAAGCTCACGCAGATCGCGAACTGCAAAATCAACTCGAGCTGACGCGAACTATCACGAGCACCTTGTCGACTGCCGTCATCATTGTTGACAATGCATTGCGATGCACTTTTGCAAATCCTGCCGCAGAACGCATGAGCGGTTACAACTTCGCTGAGTTGCGGGGGCTTTCGCTGTCCGAGACCGGATTTTCTACGACCGTTTCAGCCGACGGGATAAATCAAATCAGCGTGCAGTCGACATTTAGTCGCGAGTTGATCGCGCGTCGCAAGAGTGGTGAACCTTATCCCGTTCGAGTCAATGCACAGCCGCTACTTCAAGGCGATCGTCAAACTGGTACGGTGCTTGAGATTCGAGATTTGACCAGCGAAAAACAGGCTGCGATGCAGTTGAAGCAAAGTGCGAACGAGTTTCGGCAGTTGGCGAACGCTATGCCCCAGATCGTTTGGGCTTCGCGACCAGACGGAACGTTCGACTACTTCAACGATCGCTGGTACGAGTTCACGGGGTTCGATCGACAATCTGTAGGCGACGAAAGTTGGTTGCCGATCATCCATCCAGACGACGCGGAACGGACGCGTGCTAGTTGGTACAATTCGGTGCACAGCGGTGAACCTTATCAAGTCGAATGTCGATTCAAGAATCGCAGAACCAACAGTTATCGTTGGTATCTTGGACGCGCATTGGCGGCTCGCGATCGTGCCGGTGAAGTAGCGCGCTGGTTCGGTTCGTTCACCGACATCGACGATACCAAGCGCACGCAAGTCGAACTGCGCCGCGTGGCAGCTCAACTGTCCGAAGCGGATCGACGCAAGGATGAATTCTTAGCTGTCTTGGCTCATGAACTCCGCAATCCGCTAGCGCCGATTCGCACTGGATTGGAAGTTATCAAGCTGTCGAATTTCAGCTCGGACACGACGCAGGAAATCCATGGCACCATGGAACGTCAAGTGACGCAGTTGGTAACGTTGGTTGACGATCTGCTCGACGTTTCGCGCATCACGCGCGGCAAGTTGGAATTGCGAAAGTGCGAACTCTTGATCGATGAAGTGATTCAGAGCGCCGTCGAAGCTTCGATGCCACTGATCGATGCAGCCGGTCATACATTGCACTTGGAACCGCTCGATCAACCGCTGCGAATGATTGGCGATCCGCATCGTATTGCTCAGATTATTTCGAACTTGCTGAACAACGCCGCTAAGTACACGCCGGAAGGAGGCAACATCTGGTTGAATGTCTCTATTCAAGACGACTCCGCTGTGTTCCGAGTCCGCGATACGGGAGTTGGAATTCCGCCGGGTCAATCAGAATTCATTTTCGAGATGTTCTCGCAAATTGACGATGCGATGGAGACAAGTAAAGCGGGTTTAGGAATCGGGTTAACCTTGGTGAAGACGCTTGTAACGATGCATGGAGGCAGCATTACAGTTGAAAGCCGTGGTCTCAACTGCGGCAGCACTTTTACGGTGAACTTGCCGATTGGAATCGTTGACCATTCGCCGCGCGAGAAGACCGCGATAGCCACATCAACAGAGGTTGCGCAGTTGCGGGTGCTTGTCGTTGATGACAACAAAGCGGCGGCAGGGATGATGGCTCTGATCTTGAAAATGCAGCGCCATGAAGTTCAAGTGTGCAACGATGGCGTGGAAGCGGTCGCTGAGGCAGAACGTTTTGAACCCGACGTGATTCTGATGGATATCGGCATGCCGAATCTTGATGGCTACGCTGCAGCGCGGAAAATCCGAGCTGAACTGTGGGGCCAAGATATTCTGCTGGTTGCACTCACCGGTTGGGGACAGGAAGAAGATCGCCAGAAGACGCACGATGCTGGTTTCGATCATCACTTAGTCAAACCCGCTAATCCGGCAGACATTCAGCAGATTTTGGCTGGTGCGAAAAAGCGTGAACGGTAGCGGCTGCACAATGCTACCGTCACGAACGACCCGAATATTCGGTGCATGTTGGCAAACTGCTCGCGGGCGCCCACGGAAGTTGCGGCGACTTTTCGAAACTGACTGAGACTTTGACTTAGATTTGAATTGTCGGAAGTTCGGGGGTAACCAAATTGCTGGGGCATTGAATGGCTTGCGAGGAAAGACTTTCCTGCAAAAGTATCAGACCGAAACCGCCGACCGGCCACGTTTTCGGCATGAAGCGTTCGTCGCGTTCGTGCAGCGGACTAGCGACAGTTGAGGTTGCGTT
Source organism: Pirellulaceae bacterium (assembly GCA_041742175.1). Taxonomy (GTDB): domain Bacteria; phylum Planctomycetota; class Planctomycetia; order Pirellulales; family Pirellulaceae; genus Aureliella. Next base: position 3,182 of record JBGSJB010000261.1, on the reverse strand, counting down.
GACGTTGCCAATTCTCATTCTGATCGCTTTGGCAACGATCGATACGTGCCGAGTCATTTTCGTTCGTCAGAGCGCGAAGATTACCGCGTATGAATGCGCTCGCATCGCTACGATTCCTGGCGTTAAGTACCGAGATGTACAGGTGCAGTGCGATGCGATGATGACGAATCGCAAGATCAACGATTTCGAATTGTCGATGTCACGCGATCCGGAACTGTTGATTAAAGGCGAACTGTTGCGAGTCACCGTCGCGGTACCAGCCGACTCCAATTCTTTGGGTATCTCTTGGTTCTATCGCGGTCGAGTTTTCGAAGAGACCGTTGCCATTCTGGTGGAGCACTCGGCATCGTGATTCGCGCAGGCTCGTACCTTTCCAACACGCTTTGCCGCCGAAGAGAGTCGCGCCGCGGAAGCGCATTGATCGTTGTCGCAGTAACCCTAATGGTCGCGCTGGCAATCGCTTCGTATTCCATCAATGTTGTCTACATGGAATTCACGCGCACGGAGTTGCAGATCTCGACAGACCTGGCCACGCGAGCCGCCTGCCGCGCGCTCGTCGATACTGGCAGCCAGCCGGAAGCGTATCGGTCCGCACAACGTTTGACGCATGCAAACCCGGTAGCTGGACAAGTGCTGACAATCGGTTACGAAGATCTTGCATTCTCCGTGGCAATTCGAACTCAAGAAGGCCAAGGATATCAGTTTGCGGCTGGCAGCGATCCGAACTCTGTGCACTTTCGATCGGGATTCTTCGAACGCGCGAAGGAAGGCCTTCCGATGCTCTTTCCAACTCTGGGAGTGCCGATCGCTTTTCGACCGATCAAAGAAGCATCCGCTACGCAGGCTGAATTGGATATCGCGATCGTGCTCGATTGTTCCAGTTCGATGCTCGCGTCGCTTTACGAAAACTCTCCGCCTGAGGGGCTGCTCGAGTTGCCGTTATTGACCCCAGTTCCGCTGAATGCGCGCTGGCGTTTGGCAAGGTCGGGAATCAACGAAGTGCTCAATGAATTCAGCGAATCGCCTCAGCATGAACTAGTATCGATCACCGCTTTCAACACAGCGGTGCTTTTCAACCTCGCTCTTTCCGATTTTTACCTGCCGATTCGAGAGTTTTTAGCCTTCCAAGAATTTGTTTACCTGGGTGGCCTCAGTGATTTGTCCGGCGGACTGAACAAAGCTCTCGATCATCACTCGGATAAGTTACAGGCTCGACCTTGGGCATCGCGAGTTATTTTGTTGATCAGTGATGGAAAAGGAAATCTCGGCACCAACCCATTTAACGTTGCCAAGGCAGCCGCTGCATCGAACGTGATGCTCTACACGATCAGCATTGCCGAGGAAGCGAATCAGACTAGCTTGGAGCAATTGGCGGCAAGTGCGAATGGCAAGCACTTTCATGCGAAAACTGCGGACGACTTCCGAACAATCGCCCAGAGTATCACACGACGGTTGCCGATTTTGATTACCAAGTAGAGTCTTAAGTGATGCGCAACAACAGGATTCTCAATCGACGCCGAGGAGCCACTTTAATCGAGTTCGCGCTGGTGTTTCCCATCGTGATGCTGTTCGTCGGCGCGCTGCTTGAGTTTTCGCGCGTATCGATGCTGCGCCATAGCGCTGATACGGCTGCGTACGAAGGAGCTCGCGTTGGAGTGGTGGTAGGCGCGAAGAAGCAAGCGATCGTTGATGCTGCAAACGCACTGCTTACTTCGGCTCAACTGAAGAAGTGGACCGTTTCAGTGTTTCCTGAAACGATTCAAGAGAACACAGCGTTTGTTCGCGTTCAGGTTGACATACCCGTGGCTGAAAATTCTTGGGTGTCACCTTTCTTATTCACCGAGCATACTGTGACCAGCACCGTCACGCTGGTCACCGAGCGCCCGACCGCAGTGCAACTCTCGGGATTGTCCGAGATGAATGGTGGCGGTGGTGCTTTAGGAATCAACGCGCTCGGAATCGGTTTGTAACATCCTGTCGCGCGAGATTATGCGGCTTGCTTCTTGTGAGCCTTAGTGGGTTTCAGATTGAACAAACCAAAGATTTCTTCGGCGCTCAGTCCCGACGAAGCGGGTGAATCCGTGTCAGCGAACAGTTGATTGAACAGCTCGCGTTTCTTCTCGAGCACATCGTTAATGCGCTGCTCAATTGTGTTGGCAGCCATCATCCGCGTGACTGTAACTGGACCGGCGACCCCAATGCGATGCGCACGGTTCACCGCTTGATCTTCGACCGCCGGATTCCACCAACGATCGAACAAGAACACGTACTGGCAAAATTGCAGATTCAAGCCCACGCTGCCCGCACCATAGCTCATCAAGATCAAGTGCTTTGACGGATCTTGCTTAAACTGTGCGATCACCGAGTCGCGTTTGCTGGACGGAATTCGACCGTGGTACTGCATCGGTCCGAACCGCGCGAGCGGCTCGGCGATTTTATCGAGCGTCTCGACCCACTGACTAAAAATGATCGCTTTATGACCGCTTGCCGCGATCTCTTCCATGTCTGCTTCAAGGCGTTCGAGTTTGCAACTAGAGCCGGTCATCGGATCGAAATTGCAGATCTGCTTTAAACGCAGGACCAGTTCGAACACGTGTTGAATCGTCAGCGTATCGCCCATATCGCTAAGCTGCACGATGCCTTCGTCTTCCGCGCAGCGGTAGCTATCGAGCTGAGCACTGGTGAGTTCCAGCTCTTCGTCACGAAACATTTTGGGCGGCATTTCCGTCAGCACTTTGTCTTTCGTGCGCCGAATGATGAAGTCGCGCGAGGCTTGCGATATCGCCTTCAGCGACATTTCACTCCGCAAGTATCCAGGTTGAAGGAACTCAAAAATGTTGATTAGATCTTCAACTGAATTTTCAATTGGTGTACCAGTCAGCGCCCACGAACGCGAGCGTGGCAGAGCGCGAACGATTTCTGCAGTGGTGCTGTTGCGGTTCTTGATGCGCTGCGCTTCGTCGAGAATCACGAGATCAAAATGCATGTCAGGGATATCAAGCACAGCGCGATCGCGCATCAGCAATTCGTAATTTGCGATTCGTACCGGTGTATCTTGCTGATTCCAGATGTACTGTCGCTTGGGTTGATCGCCTTCGATAACTACCACAGGAATCTCCGGCGCCCATTGCCGAAACTCGCGGACCCAGTTTGTCACCAAAGGCTTGGGGCAAATCAACAGC
>JBGSJB010000260.1:0-11841 GCA_041742175.1 Pirellulaceae bacterium | reverse complement strand
TCTGCAAATGAATAGGATCGCAAAAAACGTCGCCCGATATCAGGCCACGCAAGTCAGCTTGTATGCGAGCTTGCTCTGGGTCCATGCGTCAACTTTTAAAAGGAACTCATTCCATCCGTGCACCGTGAGTCAACTGTCCGCGAGTCCACTGTCCGCAAAAGGTTGGCTAACTTTAGCTCAGTTGCCCCAGCTCTGACAACATTTCGCTCATCTCCGCCGCAGCGTGCATGTCGCCTTGAGCTCGCGCGACTTCGATTCCGTCGCGCAGGAAGGTCCGCGATTCTTCGACTCGGTTCATGTCAGCCATGATTTGAGCGCATCGAAAGAAAGCGGGCACGTACGGTGGGGTTTCAACGCAAAGTTGCTGAAGGAGCACGACGGCGGGTTCGCATTCGTGATCGTTCACCATCTCTAGCGCCAAACTATAGCGCAAAAATACGTCGTGGGGTTCGTCGGAAAGCATCGCCTCGATCTTTTGGCGACGCGTTAATTCTGGTTTGATCACTTCAGCTCCTTCAATTCAATTGCATAATCATCAATCCGCCTCATTGGTGACCACTTTTGGTTATCCAGTTAGGTGACGAAGGATGCTCTAAATGTACGAGTCGTTCGCGCAACAGGCTAGTGGAGCGTCGCAAATCCCAATTCTTGCTGATCGGTTCCAACTTCACCCTCGGCAACGCATTTTAGCGAGGTTCAGGCGGTACAGGCCCTCCCCGGCAATCTCGCTGCTCGCTCGCTTGCCGACCCTCCCGGCCGCTTCGCTGGGAGGGTCAAGTCGCGATGCAGCGAGTCGTAATGTAGCAGCATCAAACCTGCTATCCGTAGGGAAACCGTGACGAATTTGAGTTGACCGTTTCTAAAACCGAGCCTTTTCGGCTAAAACATAGTTATCGAAAGGGCAAATTTAAGGTGAATCGCCGCCGAGGCCCCGAAAATTCTGAATTCAAATTGGGAACAGGAGAGTAAGCGTGCGTCACTTATTGAAAACAACCGCATTGGTCGTGGCTGCGGTTACCGTGGGCTGCGTGAGTCAACCCACTGCGGCAGCGGACCTGCTGACCATTGGCTCGGAAGCTCCAGCGTTAAACATTGAACACTGGGTGCAAAACGGTAACGGCAAATTCAAGCCGGTTACCAAATTCGAAAAAGGCAAAGTTTACGTTGTCGAGTTCTGGGCAACGTGGTGCGGACCTTGTATCCAAAGCATGCCGCACTTGGCGGAACTGCAGACAAAGTACGCTGACAAAGGGGTGCAACTGATCAGCATCAGCGACGAAGATCTAGAGACGGTCGAAAAGTTTCTAGAGCGAGAAGTTCGCGGCGCTAAAGGCGAAGAAGAAGAAGAGGACGCGAAAGCCAAAACCTACCGCGACTTGACCAGCGCTTACTGCTTGACAACGGACCCTGATCAATCGTCCAACAAAGACTACATGGAAGCCGCCGCGCAGAACGGCATTCCAACCGCTTTCATCGTAGGCAAAGACAGCAAGATTGAATGGATCGGCCATCCTATTGAAATGGACGAACCGCTAGCTCAAGTTGTAAACGACAAATGGGATCGCGCAGCGTACCTTGAAATCATGAAGGAGCGCCAAGAAGCTGAACAAGCGATGCAGAAGATCGGCGCCTTGATCCAAGCTAAGAAGTTCAAAGAAGCGATCGCAGCGATCGACAAGTTGATTGCCAAGTCAAAAGGCGACGACGGAATTCAGATGAAGATGGCAAAGTTGCAAGTGCTCTTGATGGGCGACATGCAAGACGAAGCTTCTGAGTGGACAACAACACTGTTCAAGGATTTCGCCAGCAATTCTGAGATGACGAACATGGTGGCTTGGTCCATCTACGAGATGACGGAAAGTGGAAGACTGAAGTCGGACGCCATGGTCGATCAAGCTCTGGCAGCAACCGAGAAGGCGGTTGCTTCCGCGCCGAAGGAAACCAAAGCCAGCGTCATGGACACGCTCGCTCATCTGTACTTCCTCAAGGGCAATAAAGCCAAGGCGATCGAGATCGAAGAGGCAGCAATTAAGCTTGCCACCGGTCAAGACCTGGATTTCATGAAGCAGTTCTTGAACGAACTGAAAGACGAATCGGCGGACAAAGATAAGTAACCGCCAGCGAGTTGCGTAATGAAAACAAGGCCCGAGAGTCCGCCCCCCAAGGAGGACTCTCAGGCGCTTGCTTTGTTTCTAGTTTGCGAACGCAGCTTAAGCGAACACAACTGATTGAATTTCAAACTATTGAATCAATTTCGACTTATCGTATCACACTGCCCGAGTTCGCTGGACGCGCGATCCGGCTAGCGGACTCGAGATATTGAGTCGTTTCTTCTTGCACCAATCGGACTTCCGATTCGTCGGAGCGAATCTCGGCGCGGAAGCGATGAGTGCCTTCGGTGGCCGCGCGAGCTTGAACTCGCAAAATCTTCGTTTCGCCCGCTTCGATGCGAACGATGGGATCAAAGATAACCTGCCCGGTTACGATCCGATGCTCGTGACCGTCCGCTTTCGTCGGTTCAATTCCATCGGAGAACTGAGCTACAGCACGAACGTTCGACGCAGCTTGCGAACCTCGATTGGTGATCGACATTTCATACGTCACAGTTCCGCCAACTGGAGCGGGAGCGATCGGGTCGTTAATGACCAGCTTCAAGTCCGCAATCGCTTCCACGACAGTCGCAATGGTTGACACCGATGGTGCGCCGCGTTCTGTCTTGCAAGCGAGCGCCAAACGATGTTCGCCTGCCGTCCACAAATTCAACTCCACCGGGTACGCAACTGTCTCGCCAGCTTTCACGTTGGGTACATCCCAGGTCAGCAAGTGCCCCATTACCTTGGCGCCGTCTGGTTTCGTTAACACCTCTGCGCCTTCAGGGATCGCCAACTCAGCTTTAACCAGTTTGGCATCCAAATCGCCTGAATTCTGAACGCGAACTTCGTACAGCGAAGGCGAACCGTGATAGACTCGTTCCGAACCGGAGATCGACGCCGTCACCAAAGCTTGTTTGACAAATACATCAATATTGGCGGCGCTCTGCAACTCCGCCGCAAGCGCTTCGGCGCTGATATTGATTGTGCCGCGTTCGTTGAATGTCAGCTCAACGTCAATCGATTGCTGTTCGCCCGCAAGAATCTCATCAATAACCGTTTCGCTCGCGCCGAACGAAGCCGCACCGAGTTTAACGCGGACGTTCTTCGCCGCTGCGCTACCAGGATTCCGCACATGCAAGCGATAGGAATTCGCGACTCCGAATTCAACTTCGGAAGGCCCTTCGAGCGCGAGTTCCAAGCGCGCTTGACGGACTTCGAATTGTGCTTCGCCGCTCTTCGGCAGCAGCGTCCATTCCATCGCCACACCAAAATTGCGAGGCGACTTCGCGGTCAATTGAATCGGCGCGAAAGCATTTTGATATGCCGCAAGATCAGTGAACGACCACGTGACCAACGTAGCTCCATCCGGCGTGCGTTCGGTTTGCAGTTCGCCGTGTGACGGTTCGCCTTGAGTGATCGCAACTCCGTTTGGAATCTCCAATCGCAAGATGACTCCGTCAAGCGGAATGTCATCAACGTTGCGGACCATGACTTGATAATCCGCCGCTGTACCAACTGGCATGTCCTGCGGACCTTTGAGCAGCACTTGCAAGCGTGGAGTTTCCATCGTCATGTGTTCATCTTGCGCTGGCGCCGAATTCGAACGAATCGGATTCAAGGCTCGCGGTGCCGACGTTTGCAGATCGTGGCTGGAACCGGTTGAAGAATGGGGAGTCATTTGCGGCAGGTGAGGCGGTTGTATTTGAGTCGGTTCAGACTGAGTTGGCTGAGACTGAGTTGGCTGAGTTTGGTTCGGGGCAGCGAACGTTGGGCGCGGCACTTGCGAAGTTAATTGCGGTGATGGAAGCGGTGATGTCGGTGGCAGCGACGTGGGCGGTAGCGGTAGGGTCGTATTGTTCGGCAGTACCTGCGAGGCGTTCGGTAAACTATCAGGTACCATCCTTGCGGAGGAGTTGCCGTTCGAGTCCGATGGAGTATCTAGGTTTGCAGGCGGCGCTGGAAACTGTGGCAACTTCGCTTGCGGTGACGCTGTCGAACGACTCGGCGGCGCGGTGCGTTGGACGTGCGGCACACCTGGTGCTGCGAACGAAGGAGTTTGCAGCGACGGATACTCTGGCGCAGCTGCTCTCGAATTGTCACTCTCCGGCACGTCGGGTTGTTCGAGTGCATAGCTGCCGCCCACGGACTTTAGTCCGGTCGGTACCGGCGCTTCGGGCTGCTGAGCTGTGGGTTGTGCAGTTGGCTGAGGCGCACTCGCAATCCGCTTCGGCTCGGCGGCTGGCTTCGCTGCATCTGTCCGTTGTGTTGCTTGTTGCGTCACTTTGGCTGCTGTATTGCTGCCAACTGGCAACGGCCGCCGCGATACCTTCGGCGCTTGGCCAATACTCTCGACAGCATGTACGGTCGTCGGTTCGTTGTAGACTTTGCGATTGTCCTCAGTCGCCGCCGTGGCTTTCGCTTTTGCGGAATCGTACTTTGAATTCGCACTGTATCCGGTCGGTTCGGATTTGTCGTTGAGTTGAAAGCGAGCTTCGTTGGCTAACTTTGAATTCGTGACCGGTACGCCCATCTCCGCTTCGCGAGCGGTTTTTACGGCTTGCGAACTGATCGCTGCCGACTTGTTCGAGATCGCCTTGTTCGGACTGTAGGCTTCCGGCGATCGAATCGGCTGATCCGTGAACCGACCAAGCGTTGCGTTGGTACTTGGTCCCGCGGCTTGACTCGGCTTTGCACCGGTCTTGGATGCTTGCAGGTTCGCCGTTCGAGATTCGGTCGGAGTTCCACCACGCTGCGCATCGCCAACCGGGCGCGGTCTAGGAATGTTTGGATTTTCGGCTACGCGTTCTGCGCTCTTCGTTTTCGGCGCGGCAGCGTTTTTCGGTTCAGGTTTGGAACCGGAGGAATCGTCGGTAAGAGATCGCAATTGTTGAATTAGACCGCCCCGGAATAGTCTCTGCGGTTCCTTATCTTGACCGAATGCGGCGGAAGTTGGCCAGAATATCGCCCCGGCAGCCAAAGCTAGCGTTGCCGATCGAAGCGCTTCGAGCAATTGCCGACGCGCGGATCGCATCTTCGAACGCGTTGCACTCGCTTCAGAATTCCGATGGCGACTTAACATTTCCAACAACTCCTACAATGATCGAGACACCGTCATCTCCTCTATCGACTTTGCGGATCGTAGCGGTTGAGCCGAATTTGCTGAAAACGACGGCAATCTCGCAGCCCGTTTGATAGAATTGCTCGGCAATTGCTTGCAAGCGACCTCTTTTTCCCGACTCCAAGTTTCCGAACGCGTTCTCAGCGAAGTTGTTCACAAGATGCCGTTCAACACCAATTTCCAGCCCGATCAGATCGCTGCCGACGTGTGGATCGCACCGAACGCGACGCTGGTTGGCAAGGTTGCGATGGCGAATCAAAGCAGCGTATGGTTCGGGGCGGTGATTCGTGGCGACACCGAGTGGATTCGCATCGGACAGCGATCAAACATTCAAGACTTGGTATGTTTGCATGCCGATGAGGGAGTTCCCTGTACGATTGGCAACGGAACAACCATCGGACATTCAGCGGTCGTACATGGCGCTACGGTTGGCAATCATTGTTTGGTCGGCATCCGCTCTGTGGTACTCAACGGCGCATCGATCGGCGACCATTCGATCATCGCCGCCGGCGCGATTGTGCTCGAAGGTCAAACGATACCGCCACGGTCACTGGCCGTCGGCGTTCCAGCGCGAGTGATTCGCGAAGTTAACGAAGACGATATCGCTCGCATTCAACACGCCGCTCAACATTACACCGTCGCCGCGCAAGCGTTCCGCTCTGCATACCAGTAGTGCTTTGTCCGCATTTCATCGAGCGTTACTGAGAAGGAGTTTCGTCTTTCGCCCAGCGTTGCGAGCGACGCGAGCCACCGGTGGCACAGTCTATCATCGTCTATCAGTGGGTGGCACCATCTATCATTCTGATCGGGGTTGTGCCTGTTCGCGCACTTTTGCACAACCCCGTTGGGGTAGAACCGTACATTGGTGGCCACCCAGGGTAGCTCGCTCCGCTCGCAACCCTGGGCTCACTGACGAAACTCCTTCGGAGTAAGCAGGGTCCGCTCGCGATTGCAGTTGATGGGTGGCACCATCTATCAGCACCCTTCGTCGCCATCAATCTTCCTCTAATTGATCACAGTTGATGGGTGGCACCATCTATCGTCTAATGGGTGGCACCGTTTATCATCTGATCTAATGGGTGGCACCGGTGCCACCCCTGCGGTACCAACCAACCGCGCCTAAAGGCTAGCCATTCGCAACAGTTCACGCTGCACGAGCTCGCGATTGAACAGACAGAAACTAAACTCGCGTGAAGTTAAAATGCGATTCTGACGCTCGTCGACAGTCAGCCGCTCGAGCCGTTCTTTCGCCGATTCAGTCTCTTCGGCGGTCAGCTCCGCCAACCTTCGATTGACTTCCGTGATCTGATGATGCCACTCCCATTTCTCGCCACGAGCTGGGATGTTGGCGAGCAGCTCGCGTTTGCGCGCCGCCAGCGTGGCCAACTCAGCCGAATCCGACTCAGTAGCTCGCTCCGCCTGATACTTCAGTCGCCACAAGCGCTCGCGCTGCTGCTGTGTCGAATCCGTCGACAACTCGCTTGCAATAGGCAAACGCATCGTCGCGCTGGCAACGATGACACTTGGCGGGGTCACTCCGAAGAACTCGCGAATGATGGCATCGGTCAGTTGATCGTACTTTCCGCCGCCGATTCCATGAATAAACGAATCGCCAATAATCAGCCGCGCGTACATGGTTGTCAGTAACGCGCGCGGTCGCAAACAGACACCGCTGCCGAGAATCTGCAACCACTGCGAAGCCGCTTCGTCACACTCTAAACGTCCTTCAATCACGGCTTGCCAGCCCGCTCGATCGCTTAGCGTCAATCTGCTGTCGCTGAGCTTTACCCACAAGCGCTGACGTTTAGGACTTGCCGCGCGATAGACCCACCACGGCGCCTCCAACCAACCATGCTGCTGTTCGAGCGCTGGAACCGGATGCGCCTGGCTGCGGATATGATGCGCTGACCGATAGATCTCCCGCTGTACGTTGTAAACCGATCGCAAACGCGGCAACTCGCTCAACAACTGAATACTGAACCGCGCAAACGCACGCGTGCTAACCATGCGACTCAGCGGAACCTCCAGCGTCTCCAAACCCATTTCGGATTCCAGCCGATGGCGTGCTTCGGCGAGCGCATAACCGATTCGCTGGTTGCGCGCGATCGCTTCATTCGCAAACTTCCACAGATCGTCTACGAGTGGATTGTCGACCTCGGTCAACAGCGTTTCGCGCACGACGGCTGGGAACCGCTTCCAGCATTCGCTGTCATTCAGCGACCGAAGCTCCCAAGGAATGCTTTCGCGCGCCGCCGCATCAAATGCAACGGAAGAAGCGATTACCGATCCGTCCGCTTTTCGCGAAGGAACGCGAATCGACGTGCTTCGACACAGGTCGTTATCCACGAGAAAGTTGATCGCCACCGCGCCGGAAGCGACCGATAACTCGGACAGCAGAAAATTCTTGAACCACACGCCCGGATGAAACAGTTCGGGTTGATGCCCTGCCAAAATGATCGGCGTCGAGTCCTTCACTGCTTCGAATCGCGCAGGCACATCGCGGTACGCTCGGGTGTAGTGCCGCGCTAGTTCCACCAACTCGCGTCGCGCTTCACAGCGAGTTACAGAAATCGGTTTGCTACAAAACTCGAGACCTGCCCATTCGACTTTCGCGTTCAGCGTCCGCACCGATTCGTGCGCCTGCTGAAGGGAAGGATCAACGAGCGCTTCGCCGGAAGCTTTAGGAACACGAAACTGCCGATACTCCGCAGCACCCACGGACTTCATCAAGTACATCCCTGGCAAGCGGATTCGCGTCGCGGCGGAACGTCAGGAACTTCGAAACCTTTCGCCGTCATCGCCGCCACTGCGCGATCGATACACTCGTTGTAATATTTCAATCGCTTTTCAGCTTCATCAAGCGCGCCGCCGAACGAACGATTCAGGTCCAAGTAAATCAGCGGCACCGGGATCTCTATCACTCGCATCCGATGCATCGCCGCTTGCACCCACAACTCCAGCGGCATCGCATAGCCATCATCCTGAATGTCGAACAACTTCAGTGCTTCGACACGGTAGGCTTTAAAGCCACAAAACGTATCCGTCAAGTTCATACCGAAGCGCTGATTGATTTGACGCGTGATCTGCTTGTTAATGAACAATCGCTGCGCCGGCGGCTCGCTATCGCCAGGATACGTCTTCAAGTAACGGCTACCCGAGACGATGTCCGCGTTTTGACAAGCCGCCACGAACCGTGGCAGCCGCTGCGGTTGATGCTGGCCATCGCAATCGAGCGTAATCAAAAATTCGTAGTGATGATCGATCGCGTACTGAAACGCACTCTTGAGCGCAGCGCCATAGCCACGATTCACTCCATGGTCGACCACATTCACGCTTGGCCAATCAGCCAGACGCTCGGCGGTACCATCAGTCGAACCGTCGTTCACGACCAGCACGTTGTCCGCGTACTTCGTCACTTGGTCTAAGACGTTGTCTACGTATCCGGCTTCGTTGTAAACCGGCAAAGCGGCAAGCCAATTGGCCATCTCAAAAGTCCTCGAAGGGAGTTATCGAATCACCTCAGCATTCTAGAACGGATGCAAGGTCGGTCAATGAAGCTCGCTCGAATCGCACAAAACTGCAGCGAACTGCACCAAATCCGGCCTCACTCAGCTCGTTCGACCGTTAAATCGAGCCTTAGCGGTGGCTCCTGCTGAATCGTTGCAGCGCTGTTTACAGCGAAAGGACCGGATCGTGCTCGTTGCGGCTTCCCCAGGCGTTAACATCTGCAAACTCAGTTCCACACAGCTCCGCCAAGCGATCCATCGCAAATTTTTCGCTCGCAAAGTGTCCAATCAGCAGCAGCGAAACTCCCGCCGCTTTCGCCTCCAAACACTGATGAAACGTCGCCTCGCCAGTCACAAACAGCTCGCACTCCGCTCTGATCGCTACATCCAAAAAACTCGCTCCGCTACCACACACAATGCCCACACGTCGAATCGGCTTGCCCACATCGACAGCTCGCAATCGACAGTGCGGCACACTCTCACTTAGCAATCTCGCAATGGCGCTCACAGACAACTCAGCCGCCAGATCTCCGACTCGGCCGAGTCCCAGATCGCCCGCGCCCGTAACTTCAGGCACCAGCGGTCGCGATGCTTGAACGTGCAAACGCTCAGCCAACATGGCGTTGATTCCAGCCGCAGCCGAATCCCAAGCAGTATGTGGACTGTATATCGATACACCAGCACTCGCCAACTGCCACAACATCCTGCCGGTCGGTTCAAGCGTCGTCACTTTCTTTAGCGGCCGGAATGGTAACGGATGATGACTGATCACCAAATCCGCTTTCTCGTCGATCGCCTCCTGAACACTTTCCGGTGTCAGCGTCAGACACGTCATCAGCCGCCGCACCGACCGCTGCGGATCGCCTAACAACAGACCCGTATTGTCCCACTCCGCACTCAGTCGCAACGGCGCAATCGTTTCCATCCAGTTCGTGATATCAACAATCAAAGTCATTTCTGAGAAAAACCTGCTAGACGTTTAAGTTGGTAGATAGGGGGAAGCAATAAAGACTACAGCAACTCGATATCAAACACATTCGAACCACTTTCAACTTCGAAATTTAAACCGCTTCGATTCGTGTCGGCGTATTTCAGCGGCAGCAGCGGCTTCGATTGCTTTTGACTGAACTTGGCAACTGTAGCTCGATCACCCGCCATAAATTTTCGCTCTTCCTCAGCGGTCATCGCTGGACCTTTCATCGCCGGCGCCGTTACAGCGACTTGGTACTTCGCCACCGGAATGCGCGACCGACCTGCCATCTTTAACTGAAAACGGCCATCGCCATCGACGACTCCAACCGCTGCATAACCTGCGTTGGAAACGAACGATACCGTGCAACCCGCGGGCACCGAAGTGCCACCATAAGTCACTTTGCCAGTGACCGTTCCGGTTGAGGAATTGCCAGCACAGCCGCTCAGCAGCAACTCGAACACAAGCACTAAGATGACGGTCCGAGCGAACAAGCCGCAGTACACAGCACAAGATACAGATCGCTTTATCTCGACCATCGAACTTGTCACTGATCGAGCGTAGCGACATTGCCATCGTCGCGAGTCGCTAACATCTTCAGCAAAATCAGATCCGTCGAATTGCTAAGGAACCGAACGCTGCCGTCAGTGATGCCAACCAACACTCCGCCCGTGTGCGCAGAGATCAACGGATTGTTCGCTCCATGATTCATGGCGATGCCAGGCAACCCGTACGTGCCAGTACCTATCGGATAGCGAATCGTGGTTAAGTTATAGAAGCGTTCGAGCAGTGCGGCGGGCGCAGCAGCGCTCACCGTGGTTCCAGTACCTGAACCCATCGCCCAACCGTGAGGCCAACCACCGTCGATATGCACTTTGGATCCATCGCTATCGATCGACCAATCCGAGCACTCGCCGACGATGATTGCGTTCGATGTGCCGTCGGTACACTGAGCCATGTTGGTGTTTTCGTTATGCAGCAGCATGCCACCAGCCGACGCAAAGCCGTTGCGCACTTGATCGTTATTCGGCTGATGCAAGCAACAGGTACAGCAGGGCCGGAAGCGCGACTCGCTGAAATTGCCTTGATTGCCGTACGCGCCTTGAATGCCGACGTACGATGGCAAATACTGATTGCCCGAGAAAACTGCGTTGAACTCTTGCAATGGGCTGGACGGACAGCGCACGAAGGGAGGAACCTTTAAGTTGCTTAAGTTGAGCGGAGTGTTGCGCAGCCGATCGTGATTCTCGGAATCGGCATAGCCATCGTCACCACCCCACGGCCAGCGATTGAAGATGTTCGATTGCTCGACGTACGGCAGAATGGCCACGTAGAACGAAGGACCGTAGGGCGCGACGCCTTGCGCAAGATTCAGGTTGCCGAAACCAGCGCGACGGGTGCCAAACGGAAATTTTTTGTAGCTGTCGTGATACAGTTGCAGCGCTAGACCCAACTGCTTCACGTTGTTGCTACACGACATCCGCCGCGCCGCCTCACGAGCCGCTTGAACGGCTGGCAACAGCAGCGCGATCAAAATACCAATGATCGCTATCACCACCAACAACTCGACCAGCGTGAAGGCTCGCTGGCGCACCCAACATTTAGGGTTCGACATGATTCACTTTCCCCAGCAATGACACCGACCGACGTCCGGTCAAGAATATTCTAACGTGCAGCGGTTAACGCTGCGTTCGCGCGATCCGCGACCTGCTTCGTGCGAGGCACACCGCCTTCAAAATTCGCTAAACCAACGCACGCCGATAATCTAACCATCTTGCCAAGCTTAATGCAAGTTTCCGCCAACGATTTTGTGGCTGCAGACTCAACTTTGCGTCCAACGGCTACAATGTGAGCCTTCGAACTCCTCTCAAAAAGCTCTTGTCGCATGATCGCAGCAGCTAGAAAGGCTGAGTCAGATTGCCCGCCGAGCAGACAGATGCGTTAGTGTTGCGGATTTATCCGTGGAGCGAGACGAGCTGCATTGCGAGCATCTACACTCGCAATTTTGGAAAGTTGTCTGTCTTAGCCAAAGGTGCGCGGCGACCGAAGAGCCCCTTCGAAGCTGCCCTTGACCTGCTTTCAATTTGTCGCGTAGTGTTCATCCCAAAGTCTGGAGATGCGCTCGACTTGCTGACCGAAGCCAAATTGTTGCGT
>JBGSJB010000259.1:0-4172 GCA_041742175.1 Pirellulaceae bacterium | reverse complement strand
CGTTTCCAGCAGGCACGTTTTACACCGTGTTCGATTTTTTCACGTTGAAACGGCTCGCGAACATCACCTTTCTTGACAACTTGCAGCGACGAGTGCCCGACGCGTTCGTAGGTCGTAAAGCGTTTCTTGCATTGGCTGCAGAAGCGTCGACGTCGGATCGCTTTGCCATCTTCACAGGCGCGCGAATCGAGAACTCGGTCGTTATCTGCATTACAATGTGGGCAGATCATGGTCAGCTCCAGGCCGGGATGCTACCCTAGAAAAAAAATCCGACTTTGATCGTAACCGCAACAGTGGATCAGTTGAAGGGTCTAGTGCGCTTTTAGATGCCGCAGTTCGCGTCCGTGACTGTGCAGATGTGGTAATCTAGCGCCCACTTTTGCAAGCGACTGAGCCACTTTCTCACAGCCAGCCGGGTACGGTTAACTGCGTCAATGGATCAGCAACTAGTCACTCACGAATTGAACCAAAGAGAAGGTAAATGTCAAACGAAGCCAATCAACCTGAAAGCCCGTCTTCGCCTCGAGATAAATTCCTGGCCGCTGCGGCGGCGAAGATGGGCGACCAGCCGGGACTGGTCGAGCGAAGTCTGTGGCAGGGAGGTTACTCACCTAAAGCCATGTATGGCACATGGGCGATATCGGCGATCGTGACTATCGCTGCGATAATTTTGATTGCGATCTTCGCGATGGAAGTTCCAAACATTTGGCCGATTGCGGCAGCGGTATTGATTTTTTGGTGGGTCATCGCCATCGGAACTTACATCTACCGTCGCTTGAGTGTGCATTACGAATTGACGACGCAGCGATTCATTCATCAGATCGGGTTGCTAGTGCGACGCACGGATCGCATTGAAGTCATCGACATTGATGATGTCAGTTACACGCAGGGCATCATTCAGCGGATGCTGGGTGTGGGCACGATTCGCTTGACTGGCAGCGATCGCACGCATCCGGAAATGGTGCTGAGCGGGATCGATAAAGTGCCAGAAGTAGCGGGTTTGTTCGATGATGTTCGTCGTGCGGAGCGTCGTCGACGCAGCTTGCACATTGAATCGGTATGAATCGGTTCGAAACGGCGATCGACTTACCAGTCTTCGCCAAGGATGATCACGCCGCCCTCATCTGTCGGAACGCCCATGCTTGGTTCGAGGATGGATTGATCGAGTGCTTCGGGATAGATTTCGATCGGGGATGCAACTTCGGCAGGGTGATGGCTGGTATTATGGCTGGCCGCGACGACGCTGTTGGGGTCGCTGAAGATGGAGCCGACGCGACCGTTTTCAGGGTCTGATCGTTGCCACTTGCCACCGACGCCTGCGTAGTCGCAAAGGTAGCCGGGTGCACACAGCCTGCATCCTGTGGATAGCAGCGACATGGCTACAAGGCTTAGCAGGAGCGAGTGTTTTCCGCTGAGCAATGAATTAGCTTTAGGCGGGCGACTTGTGCTTGCGGATGCGGTGCGCATAACGTTTCCTTGCTAGCGACTGGCGATTGAGTTACTGGTCGCTGGCAAGAGCGAAACGGAACTCAATCCGAGTGTGAACTTCAATCGAAGAATCACTTTTTTACCTATCGGCAGATCGGTGTTCGCAATCTTAGGTAAGATTTGCGGATTGAGGCGAGTTTTACGGACTTAGGCTTGTCGAGGATTGCTAGCTTCTTCAGTTACTGAAGTGACGCGGTGGAAAATTGAAGAGAAAGCCAGAGCGAACTTTACGCCGAGAGACCGGCGCCGATTTGAGTCGACTGTGGCTACCAGGTTTGTTGGCATTCGGTTGGTGGGTTGTGGTGATGGCGGCGAGCACCAGGACTTACTTTTTGGTGAAGTATGGTGTTGCGGAAAGAGTCGATCCATTTCTGGAACCGTTTGCGGCATCGGGCGCTGTTACTCTGATCTGCTTGGTCGTAGCGGCCGCGTGGGTCGGATTGCATTGGAAGAGCGTGCAGTCAGAAAACATCGATGCCACAGGCGGTTTCACTGATCGGCAGATTTCAAGCTGTTATTTGTCGATCGGTTGGTTGCCGTTGGTTGTTTGGGGATTGCGTGGCGGTGGAGTGGTTGCGTGGCCTGCCCAGTTCTGGGAAGTGTTGTGGATTGCGGGTTGGACGGGGCAGAGTTTTGCAGTGTTGATTCGCGGGTTTGACTGGAATGAAACCGTTGACTTGCGATTTGGGCGGTGGTTGTGGTTAGCTCTGGTACTGCTGGTATTCTTGTGCGGTGGTTGGTGGTTCGCGCAATCGCTGGAGTACCATCGCAACTTTATGTTGGGCTTCAATGACTTTGCTCATTTCTTGCAGCGAATTGCGAATACAGCGTCGGGGCGCGGAGTGTTGATGGAGTCGCCGGTCTTGCCGATGTTCTGGGATCACTTCAATCCGGGGCTGTTATTGATTGTGCCGTTGTGGAGTTTGTGGCCGGACGCGGGATTGGCGTTTGCGTTGCAGGCGGGTGCGCTAGCGGTCAGTGCGTTGTTGATATTTGGAATTGCGAGGCGAGTTGGGTGTTCGCGTTTGTCGGCTGCTTTGTTTGGCTGTGCTTGGTTGATGCAGCCTGCGGTGGGGCAGATGAATTTGGCTTACACGTACGGTTGGCATCCGATCACTTTGGCGATTCCGTTGTTGTTATGCGCGATCTGGGCTCTGCTGAGCGGTAGGAAGATTGTGGCTGCCGCGAGTGTGTTGTTGGCGATGTCGATGGAAGAAGGTGTGTTCGTCATCGTGGCGTTAGTTGCGGCTTGCTGTGCTTTGTTGCCTGCATTGGATGGGTTCTTGCGGTCGCGAAAGTTGAGATCCACGAAGGAGTCACTGGAGAATGTCACAGAAGATTCATCGAGCGGATTGATCGAAGCGTTGCCGACTGCGGTATGGCTTGCGGTTGCATGCTTCTCGATAGCGGGATTCGCTTTGGTCTACCAATTCAGCGGCTTGGCGGAGTTTCAGACCGGCAGGTTTGTAGCGCTGGGGAGTTCGTTCTCGGAGATTGTGTTGTCACCTGTACTTCGACCTCAAGCGTTTTGGGGGCAAGTGTTGAAGTGGGACAATGTGTTGTTCGTTGCGTTGCTGTGGGTCCCGTGTGGCTTGCCTGCGTTGCTGAACGGATGGCGCTATTTGTTGCCAACTCTCTTGCCTCTGGCGGTTTTGATTGTGTGGGATCATCAGCCGGCACATAGCTTGGCTTTTCAGTATCCTTCCACATTACAGCCGTTGTTTTGGTTAGCCTGTATTTCGGGAGCTATGGCGGCGGCCAAGCACGTTCGCCGCAGCAATGAATTATCGAGTGCGGTGGCTGCGGTGATGACGGGCTTTGTTTTAAGTCTGTTCGTAGGGCAGTTTCCGTTTAGTTCGCCGACGCTGCGAGAGGTGGAAGCGACGACATATGGCGTCGGCTCGGATTTGCGGCGTCGAAGTGCGGACGAAGACGGTCGCTGGCTCTTGGCGCAGTTGGCTGAGATTCGACGCTTGGAGCCTGCGTGTCTGGCAACTGGTCGCATTGCAAGTCATCTGATTGGATGCCGCGACGTGGAAACCGTGGGGCAATACTTGGAACGTCGCACGAAGTTATCCGAGCTTACGGATCGGGCGGGCGACCCTATTCGACATTATGACTGGCTGATTTTGGATCGTTTGGAAACGTTTCAGCAGTCGACAGAGCAAGTCGAAAGTGTTGAGGCTGAAGCGCTGTCGCACGGATTCGAAGTGATCCGGGAGCGGTATGGAATTGTCATGCTGCAAAGGCGGTAACGGATTCGCGGGGGTAGATGCTTGGTTTGCTGTGGCGCGATTAAGCGATCGCAACGCGTGGCGTGTGATCGAACCTGCTATATCCTAAGGCTAAACTCGTGTAAACTGCTGGCTGGGCGTAACGCTGCTTACTGGTCGACGGCAACAGACGGCTGTTTATCGGTGGCACAATGGGATGAAAACTGGCCAGATAGGGATGGCGCATGAATCATAGCGGTCAAGTTAATGGCAACGGCGACTCGTCGATTTCCAATGAATCGATTCAGCGACTGCAGGATGCTCGTGAGCTGATCATCGCGCAACTGGGCAAGGTCATTGTCGGCCAACAAGATGTGATCGATGAATTATTGATCTGCATTTTCAGCCGCGGTCACTGTTTGCTGGAAGGCGTGCCTGGTTTGGCGAAGACGCTGCTGATCAGCACGTTGG
>JBGSJB010000258.1:0-12882 GCA_041742175.1 Pirellulaceae bacterium | reverse complement strand
CGCCGAAATCGTTCAAGTCGACTTGACCATTCACGAATCTTAGCCGCGTTGCTAGCCATCACACACCTCAAGTAGGTTCGAGTTGAATTGGCAGCCCCATCAGCCGCCTAACGAAACCTACAACACAACGCACACCACGCCGACCCAAAACCCACTGGGACTGGTGTACGCTTACCATCAGAGCGGCCTAAGCAGGCTGTAAAGCACCTTTGTCAACACTCAAAAAATCAGGTGCAGAAATCGCGAAGGCTGTCGGAACGTTGCGTCAGAATATGGCTGCCGGCGTTTTGGGCAGTTCGGACAGACGATCATACTGGACCGTTATCGCGGCTCGATTGTCGCAATCTGGGCAAGAGTTCTTCTCGCAGAGCGGCCAGCCCCCGCTTTGTGTGCTTGTAGCGAATGATCGGCAAGTGTCGCCAATCAAACGGTAGCCTTTCTGCGCGATCCGTTGTAAGCACAATCAGCGGCCGCCCCAATGCTCTTGCTCTCCAAACCAAAAAGTATCGACTGAAGCCTGCATTACATACGCAATCCGACCGGCTTGACATCCGCGCGCCAAAGCAAATTCAAGAAGTGGTTTCAACCGCTAGATTTTTTCCGGGACGTGGAGCACACCAGGGCGAAACGTTAAAATATGAACCCCCGCGACTCGCAGTAACTCTGTAGCGAAATGCAAGCGTCTTCAAAACCCATTTCGTAGAGTTCGTCAGCGATCTGCTTAGCCTCGCTTTTAGCACTAGGATTAAACTCAAAAGAAGACTCACAATTGCAAAATGTGTCTCCTAGCCACCGAAATATACGTTCTTTGATCTGCCGATTCTCAATCTTGAACAATGCCCTTTGCAACTGAAAGACTTCCCGAATTCGCGCAGGCCAAGGGTAGTTATGCCCGATGACGACGTAACGAAAAAAATCGTACCCGTCTCCATAGCGACTTTTGTAAACAAGCGAATGAAGACACGGATGAAGGAAGTAGTAGTCTGCAAGCGGTAATGATGCACCCGTTGGTGCCATGACGTCGTATGGTTGTTTGAATTGCTGAAGACTGCCAAGAGAAAGATCATCGCGCCCAATGCCCAGCAGACCGCAAGAGTACAATTCACAAAACGGGTGGTGCTTAACATCATGAACGAAGGATTCATTTGCGAGCAAACTTGGGTGCATGTCATTGAACTGATAACAAATATTCTCAAGTTCTGCTCGTGACATGACATTGCATTCAAGCATCTTGAAAAGCCGCTGCCTAGCTTCCGTGGTTCGAAGGCAATTGAGAAAAGGTTTCATTTCGGCGAAGATATTTTTAACGATAAAGTTCGCACCCGTCTCGTTAACAACTGAACGAAATTTCGACTCGTTCAATTGCATTCGGTAACTAGAGAGCTTCGCACAAATGATGACTAAATCTCGAGGGCGGCCAAGTGTATGTCGGAGAACGTAGCGGAAACTATCTTCAACCGTTTCACAGGCGAGATTTCGGATCTCCTTCATGCAAACAAACTCACTAAACCCCTGGCGTTCGTACAGCATCGACAATCGTTCAATAATTGATTGGAGTTCGCTCTCGTTATACCGTAATTGAAGAGTGGCTGAAAAGAGATTTGGCTTAGTATCCGACTCATAGTTAGCATAGGCTTCGTCTCTGAGAGACGCATAAACTTTGATGTGACTATTAGTACTCATCACGTTCCAAGCGGCCTCAATAAGTCCGGCTTGAACCGCAATCCACCCCATTTTGTCGAGTGACGAGATCCCTTCCTCTATCCTATCAATAAAAATATAAACAGCGCGATGGATGCCGCGAAACGCGAGATCGAGCTTTTGTTCGAAATCGTCGAGCACACGAAAAATGTTCTTTATTGGCAAAAACAGAATCGACTGAAAAACTGCCGTCGGTCGCGTCTTTGGGTTCAAAAACTGTTCGAGCTTAATTCCTGCAGCAGCTTGGAACACTCCTTTATCAAGTCGGTCATAATCGGATTCAAAATGCGATATGACTGACAGGCGGATCGCAAACGACCAAAGCCGCTTGCAATTGCGAAGCTCGCTCAGGAAACTCAGGTGGTTTGACGAAAGTGAAGGCAACTCGGCTGTTAAGATATCGAGATATGGGCGATCCTCTGGAATAAAAGTGACTTGAGGTCGTCTGCTCAACTCTCGCACAGAATGCGAATACTGATTCATTAGCAACGATCGCTTTGATATCAGCATTAACGATTTACCGAACCCCTTGTTTGCTGAGATAAAGTACTGGCCCTCGGACTCAAGAAATTCATCAATTTCTGGCGTACGATATACAACTTCACCAATTCTTGCGATATCGATTAGTTGAGCTTCGGCAGCCCAAGACTTGCTGTGCCGCTTTATGGTCTCGGCATCACCCTTTCTCTCAGTTGAATCACTTAGTCGTTCTGCCCGCGACGCTGCAATCAATGAGACTGCCTGCCTTAGCTTTGCATAAATGGTTTGCCACCCCAACTCCGGCCATTGCAGATAAACACTCGTACTGAATGCTGTTACCCATCCTGGACGGTCATTTTTGAATCTATCGCTAGATACCGAAATTAAAATGGGCAAAATCGGTTTGTCGAACTGGTGTGCAACTCTGACTTCTTTGTTTACCTGGTGCGATTCAATGGACTTCTCGGTGACTAGAATCACAAAAATATCACATGCTTGAATGCCTTTGGATACTTCTTCTAGGTAGTCGGTGCCTGCAACCGAATCAGAAGTGTAAGTCCAGCATTCATGCTGATCTTCCTTCAGCGCGAGTGCAATAAGCGAAGCTTGGTCACGGTCGAAATGCGAAAATGACAAGAAGACCTTGGGCATTTGCGCTACTTAGTTGACAATGATAGAAGCATGGTTGCGATTTATGTACAGCAGTCGGATTATACTTCGCCTCGACGCTGTGTTGCAATCGCCTCCGTACACTTTCGCGTAACCGTAGGTACCACAGGTGTCGGTACAAATGCGCAGCATCGCTCATCTGCTCCGTCCGAATTGTGTAGTGAAATAACGACTGCAGCACAGAGGCGATTTTACAAGAATTTTGCCATGCTGCAACAGTATTCTCCCGCAGCCTTCGCATCGGCAACTGTATCGATCAATGTTAAAGCATCTGCAAGCTCTTGAGATTTCTCGCCCTTTGCAACTCTATCGAATTCCAATCGCTAGGTGTGATGAGTGGATGATTGGCAACTTGGTTGTAGAGTTGGGTGGAGCGGGGTTCGTTACCGATTAGGAAGTAGGCTTCGGCTTCGGTGGCTAAGTGCCAGAGGGTGTCGTTGTCGAGGACGATGGGCCACGTGGCGCGAGTGTCGAGAAGTCGCTGGGCTATGTCACGCGATTCTTGTTTCAATTGATCGCATCGGTCATTGTGGCCCAGTTGCCGTTGGGCGATGGATTGGTAGAGTCGCACCGAAGACATGTTGATGGCGGGGTAGTGACCGGCGTTTAACTGATGAGCTCGTTGATAGTGGGCGAAAGCGCGTTCGTAATGGTGCTCAGCGGCAGCCCAGTTCTGTTGATCCAAGTGATCGTTGCCTCGGTTCTTTTCGATGCGTCCGAAGCGGCACAGCAACTCTTCGGTGGGCTCAAGGCTGCGAAGGGCTTGCGTGAGCACTCGGTCGGCTTCGTCGGACTGCTGTTGATCGAGACAGATAAGCGCTAAGTCTTCCCAAGGCTGAGGAATGTGCGGGAAGGCAGTCACCAATCTGCTGAGTATTTCTTTGGCTTGCTCGAGCGACTGTGGTTGGCCAGAGCGATGCAAACCGCGAGCAATCGCAAATGGCTGTTCCCAACCTACGACCGACCGCGTTCGCAATGCTTCACTAGACATCGCTGCTTGCCAACGCGATGAATCCCACTGAACCATTCGCTCGTTCCAGCGGGAACGTCCATTTGCGATGCCTGCTGACAGCAGTGAAGCGAGGCGTTGCCGTTCGCTGTACGCGTATCGAGAACTAGTGGCGGCATAGACCGCGCAAAGAAACTTGTATTCTTCCAGCCAATCGCCAGTTCGCGCCTGGCTGGTGCCCAGCGAAAACGCTGCTCGACGGCGCAGCGTCAGCAGTAAGCTTCGCAATCGATCGAGCGGCTCGGCGGGCTCTAATGCAACTGGTTGTTGTGGACTCTGCTTTTCTGTACCATCCCAAAGCTGCTGTTCGAAGCGAATCACCGCTTGACCGAAAGCTCGTAGGGGCAGTGGTCCAAGCACCGCTTCGTGAACACGTATCTTCGTTTCGAATTCCAGCTTGATGAAATCCCATGCAATCAGTTTGCCTGCGCCTGTGTGCTCGTAGTCAAAGACAACTGGAAAGTTTGCGGACTCTTCATACAAGCCGACCAGTATGTTGCGTCCATGCAAGTCACCATGTGTCTTGCCTCGCATCAGCGGCGGTAACCCATCGGCTAGCCACTCGCGGGTCGACTCTGCCTCTTCGTTGACTCCGCCTGAGATCGAGAACATCGCAATCAGGTCGTCGATCGCTTGGATCGGATCGCGCGCCTGCAGTGGTGCATTAGCGGAGTTCCGTTGGCTCGCGAACTCGCGCAGCAGCTGGTTCGCTTGCAGGCGTGTGCGGCGACAGACTGGGTCGGTCCGCCATCGCGAGACTCGCGCCGCTAGCTGAGAGTGGCTCAAATCAGCCGCAGCATCATCGGGCTTCGAGTGCGGCGGGTAGAGTAATCCAACAATTCGATGTTCAATCGTAGTGTTCGTGATGTTCTCTTCGACCGCGCCGGAATAGAAATGTTGATGCAGTCGGTGAAACACATCGAGGATACAGTCGCTGACCGACAAACAAGTCGGCGAATTGGTGCGGCAGGCGGCGAGAATCGTCGACTCGAGCGTGACGATTTCTGTCGCCCCAATCTTTTGATTGGCATCCTCGTACAAAACTGCTTTCCAGTCGCGTCCCGTCGAATCGCTTTCCGTCGCTTCCAAATTCCCCAGTCCAAGCAGCACTGCGTCGTTGCCGAAACCAGGCGGGCAAACCGAGCACCAACCCTCGACCTCCTTTCGAATGTTATCGGCGACTCCTATCTTGACCACCGCCACACGACCACGGGATGAGTCAGTTGTTCCGGTGTCGTTCGCAATCAAGAACGTTTCCACGATGAAAGCATGCTGAAGCTTGTGTCGATCAAATCCACCAGCACGCTGGTAAACCACCACCATCTCGTTCGGAAACAATTGCATAAGCAAGCGATCGAACAAACGAATAAGTTCGCTTTCCAATCCCAGCACGCGTTGTTCCTCAAACGCTTGATGCAAAGTGCGTCTAGCTCGCCCTGACCAGTGAGTACCTGGATGTGTTGTCATTGATGCATCGTCATTGAGAACGAGTCTCGCCTGGATGGCATAGGCCGTCGAGTTGCGGGATGGAGCGAACATTTGTGCGCTGGGCAAGCTATGCGCACTGGGCAAGCTAATAGACTAGCGATTCTTTGAGTATACTATTTCTCGATATCCGCGGAGCGTTCAACAAATTCATGCGGAGCGTTCGAATAACAATTATGAGGAGTCGAAAGGGATAAAGTGAAATCGCTTCGGGACTAATGGTATCGGCGGTGTGACAAGGTACCGTCCATCCGAAGGGCTCGTGGCTGCACCCAATTGCGTGCCACCCAAACCCAGTTGCCCTAAGATTAAGCCTTGACGCTCCACTAAGTGTTTGGAGCGGCTTCGCCTTCTGCGCTCCGGTCGGAATGCTGTAGCCCATGAGGGTGTGGATGACCAGCGGCGCGTCCAAGGCAGGTTGGCAACAGTGAGCTTGGCATGACGGGTTTTTGCTTTCTTGGTCGTGGGTTCCGGTTTCGATGGTTTGCGCCTACAATCTGGCTCGATCCTCGTTAGGTTTTCTCTGTGGGTTTCAGGCGCGGGCGACCAGCTTTTCCGGGTGTGTGATAAATGAAAGTTCTGATTGTTGGCAATGGAGGTCGCGAACACGCACTGGCTTGGAAGATCAAGCAGAGTCCGCGCGTCACGGAAGTTTTCGTCGCGCCGGGTAACGCTGGTACTGCACTGGATGCTGTCAATGTTCCGATCGCTGCCGAGGACATCGCTGGTCTGATCAAGTTCGCGAAAGCGGAGAAAATCGAGTTAACGGTTGTTGGTCCCGAAGCGCCGTTGGCTTTGGGCATCGTCGACGCGTTTGAATCTGAGAAGTTGCGCATCTTCGGCCCTTCGCAGGCTGCGGCGCAGTTGGAGGCGAGTAAAGCGTTTTGCAAGAACTTGCTGCGCCAAGCGGATGTGCCGACAGCAGATTTTCAGGTTTTCCGCGATCCTGATGATGCGATGCGTTTTATCAAAGGTCGTTTTCCCGGGGAACGCGATCGCTGTCCGGTGGTCGTAAAGGCGGACGGATTGGCGGCTGGCAAAGGTGTGATCGTATGCAAGCGCCGCGATGATGCTTTGGATGCTATCGATCGAATCTCCCGCCGCAAAGAGTTCGGCAAGGCGGGCTCACAGATGATCATCGAAGATCGTCTCGACGGCCCCGAAGCCAGTGTGCTGGCCATCACTGACGGGCGGACCATCTTGCCACTGCCGCCAGCACAGGATCACAAGCCAGCCTTTGATGGCGACACCGGCCCGAACACCGGCGGCATGGGTGCGTACTGCCCGACACCGGTTGTCGATGATGCGTTGATGGCATGGATCGAGGAGCATGTGCTTGTTCCAACGATTCATACGATGAAGCGAAATCGCAAGCCGTTTCGTGGCGTCCTGTACGCCGGTCTGATGATCACGCCACAGTCTGGCCCCAAGGTACTCGAATACAATTGTCGTTTCGGTGATCCTGAATGTCAGCCGCTGATCATGCGATTGAAAAGCGATCTGATGGATATTCTTGAGGCAGTTGTCGACCAGAAGCTAGATCAAATCGATGCACCGGAGTGGGATCCGCGTCCGGCTTTGTGTGTCGTTATGGCCAGCCAAGGTTATCCGGGCGATTACCAAAAGGGCCGACCGATTACTGGTATTGAAGCGGCGGATGCATTGCCCGATGTCAAAGTTTTTCACGCTGGAACGCGACTGGAGAATGACGCGGTGCTGACCGATGGCGGCCGAGTCTTGGGTGTCACTGCGGTTGGTGACTCGATTTCGGTGGCTAAACTCAACGCTTACACTGGTGTGCAAAAAATTCGCTGGGCTGGAGCTTGGTGCCGCAAAGATATCAGCGACAAAGCTCTGCAATACATCGCAGAGCAATCGGCAGAAGCGAATTAGTGCGCGCTTAACTGATCGCGAAAAGATCCGCGAACTGAGGTTCATCGAGCATTAGATCGCTCGCCCGCTCAGCGAGCGCAGAAATGGTCAGCAATGGATTGCAGGCGATGGAGGTCGGCAAGATCGCCCCATCGGCCACGTACAAGCCGCCGTGAACGCGCGGCAATCCGGTTTGGTAGTCCGTATCGCCACCGCCGCGACCATCAAAGACTTGGCCTTTATCGTTGACAACGCCATGCAACGGATCGTCGGACATCGCGCATCCGCCGAGCGGATGTACGGAGATCATCTTATCGCCGAAGATTTTTAGAAAGCGATAGTTACCACCGAGTGCGATCGCAATTTGCTCGAATTCGGAACGAATCAGTTTGCGATAATCGCTTTCGAGTAGGCCCGGCCACGATACCACCCCGAATCCTCGATCATTGAGTGTGATTCGACCGGCCGCGCCGTCATGTCCCATGCCGAGTAAAATCTGTGTCGATTCCATTAAGGGATCGAGCATCAACGTTCCAATCGCATTCGCGTACGCGCGAGCTGCTGCGCCCTCTTGAATCAGCACGCGTCCAGCGAGTGGCCGATAAGGATAGGTGACATTGGTTTGAATCGTCGGTCCGACGGGCGGGCAAGGCGCTGTGTAAGCCGACTGGCCGGCGACGCCCGTACGGCACTGGCTGTTTGTAATGAATCCGAGCGCATCGCCGTTGCCGGTCCAATTGCAACCAAGTCGTTGCGTGAACTCGAGACATTCTGATTGCGATCGCAACAGCAGCTCAGAGCTCCCGAGACTGCCTGCGCCTAGGATCAAGATGCGAGTTGTGGTTGAGCCCGGACAGCGAATGACGGATCCATCCGCCGTAGTGCGCGTAACGGTGAAGTAGACTCGATATCCCGCACTCAACTTTTCGATGCGATGAACTTCTGTTTGTGTGAAGAACTGCGCACCGGCGCGACGAGCCATCGGGATGTAGTTCATAGCGAGCGAGTTTTTCGCACCTACATTGCAGCCCGACAAGCAATCTCCGCAGTCGATACAACTGCGCTGACGCATGCTTTGTCGGTTGATGATCGGCAAGCCGCTATTCGCGCCGTTAAATCCTGGGCCGTTAGTACCTGGGCCGTTAGTACATGGGCCAAAGTTGTTCAGAGCGCGCGTGACAGTTAGCGTGGCTGGTTCGAAGCGAGCGCCGCGGTAGGCAAGGCGTTCTGCGGCGATCCGTTGGGCGAGCATCTTGGAGCTATAATCCAGCGGCTCGACCTTCGCGCCCAACTCGGCAGTCGCCAGCTCAAAATACGGGTCGAGAAACGCGCGATCGCGGAGGGCTTTCGGCCAAACCTGCTGATGAAACACATCTGCGTCGGGTCGATAGGCGACGTTCGCATTGATTAGCGATGAGCCGCCGAGACCCGAGCCGGCAAGGATCGAGATTTCATCGAATTGGCGCACATCAAAAAGGCCAATCGGATCGTGCGTTTCACCTTTGTTTCGACCGAGCAGTTCGAGTCGCGATGCGTTGGTTACGTCCTTCAAGCGATCAGGAAATGTGCCTGGTATCCATTCGCGTCCGCGCTCCAGTACGCCCAGACGAGCGCCGGGGCGAAGTGAAGCGGCGAGTCGAGCTGCGGATACAGACGCGCCATAACCAGATCCCACGATGAGAACATCGAATTGATACGGAGACTGACGCGCTATCGGCATCAGCAACCGTTCAATTGGAGTACTTAACTGGCCACCAAACTCGGCCATGTTCGCGTGATAATCCGTGATCGCAGTCAGCTTGTAATCTGAGCTGCCGGTCTGGCGCCGCGACAACATTTCGCTCAAGGTACCTGTCGGCCGATCCGCTTTCGCCAACGAACTCGTTGCGGCAGCGATCGCGGCAGCAGACAGTCGAATTGCAGAGCGGCGATTGAGCTGATCAGTCATAAGGCTATCAATTGGCTCGACAAGAACGTACGGTAAACAGGCGTCGCACTTACTCGGCACTACTCGCCCAGTCATTCAGTTCGCCTAGTCATTCAGTCTCATCGGCGGATAGTTACACCCATCGTCGGTGTTTTTTCACGCTAACGAAAAGTTGACCGAGAAGTTACTGCGAAGATCAGCGAACCATGTGGAATGCTGCAGAAACGTCAACTGCATGCAAAAGCTGCTCGCGAATCGCGATGCAAATTGTCGCAATCGCCACATCGTCAGCCGCGTCGACTACAATTCGTACACGATTCGCTGTCATTAATACCGGAAGCCAATCGTTCGGATTCTGTATTTAATTCAATCCGCAGCGAGGCAGCAACCTTCGCCAAAACGCCAACTTAAAACGGGAGTCTTCGATGCGGCCAAATTCACTCTGCTTACACGTCACGATCGCTTGCATTGCAATGGCTTCGACTCCATCGGTTCATGACTTAGCGAACGGTCAGGATGCTCACGAGGCGTGGCGTCCTAGCGATCAGAACGCAGCAGCGGTGGCACGTGTTAGCGAGTCCGCTTTGAAAGCGCACATACGTTTCTTGTCGCATGACCTTTTAGAAGGCAGAGGTCCCGGTTCGCGCGGCGACGAACTCGCACAACTCTATGTGGCAACGCAGTTAGAGGCGATGGGATTGAAGCCGGGCGGCGCTGACGGCTCGTGGTATCAACCGGTACCTCTCGTGGGAGTTACGACGCAATCGCCTAAGACCATTGAATTTAAACGCGGCGATCAAGTCGTAACGCTGCAGCATCGCGACGATATGATGCTATCCAGCGGCAAGCAGCAGGAACGTGTGAGCGTTAAAGATGCGGAGTTGGTTTTCGTCGGATTTGGAATTCAAGCACCGGAGTACGAGTGGGATGATTTCAAAGATGTCGATGTGCGTGACAAAATTCTGGTCGTGATGAATAACGATCCCGAAGATGATCCAAAGTTGTTTGCAGGCAAGCGTCGGCTCTATTACGGTCGTTGGGATTACAAGTATGAAATGGCGGCGAAAATGGGCGCCGCCGGCGCGCTCATCATTCATACAACTCCGTCGGCGGGCTATCCCTACCAAGTCATTCAAACTTCGTGGAGCGGCGAGGAATTCGAGCTGGCGGATGCTTCGGGGCCGCGCATGAGTCTTCGCGGTTGGTTAACAGACGAATCCGCCAAGTCGCTATGCAAGCTGGCCGGCAAAGAACTCGACGCACTTCGAACCGCGGCACAGTCGCGCGATTTTAGGCCGGTAGCATTGGGTGTCACGATGTCTGCTGCTGTGACTTGCAAGGTGCGCGAACAGACAACTGGGAACGTGTTCGGTGTACTACCTGGAAGCGATCCGCGGCTTGCGAAAGAGCATGTGATCTTCATGGCTCATCACGATCACCTGGGGCTCGCCGCCGAGCGCGACGAAACGGGCGACAACATTTACAACGGAGCGATCGACAACGCCTCTGGTACCGCCAGCTTACTGACAATTGCAAACGCGGTTAGTTCACTTGACCCGAAACCAAAACGCTCGATCATGTTCGCCGTTGTCGGCGCGGAGGAGCAAGGTTTGTTGGGCTCGAAATTCATGGCTGCCAACCCGCCTATTCCACCTGGACAGATGGCGGCGGTTATCAATATTGACGGTATCAATTTTTTAGGCAGGACTCACGACCTTAATTTGATTGGGAACGGCAAATCCAACCTCGATGCCGTCATCGAAGCGGTTGCGAAGATTCAGAAGCGAACCGTCGTTCCCGATTATTTTCCTGACCGAGGCTATTACTACCGCAGCGACCAGTTCAGTTTGGCGAAAGTCGGTGTTCCAGGTGTCTATCTGCACAGCGGAATAAATGTCGTGGGCAAACCCGATGGTTGGGGCAAAGAGCAGCTCGAGATTTGGGTCGAGAAAACCTACCACCAGCCTAGCGATGAATTCCAAGAAAGTTGGGATTTAACGGGCGCTGTGGATGATGCACAGTTGCTTATGCATGTTGGATTGGTAGTGGCAGATCAGGCGGAAATGCCGAAGTGGAATGACGGCGACGAGTTTGAAGCTGCGAGAAAGCAGGCCATTTCTGCTCTGTCAGAATCAGAATAGGGTGATTGGGAATGTTAGCATCTCTACCTATACTGTTTAGACTACGAGCGATCGTAGGTTAGGTTTTCTACACATGTTAAAACGCTGTCGGTCGAAGCAACTTCTGCAAATCCAGAAGTTCAGGTTAACTGATTCGACGACTGCAGTTTTCTAGGCGGTCGCTAACTTTGGAGTAAACGGACAAATGAAAAAATTCTTGACCAAATCCGCATTTGTTGGATTCGCTTTGCTTGCCGCAGGGTATTCCAGCCATGCGACGGCGCAAACGAATGTCGCAGCTTCGGACACTGATGCGAAGGTGAAATACGTTGCGCAAGCGAAAAAATGGGGAACGCTAAAGGCAAAGTTCGTTGTCGAAGGAAAAGTTCCTGACCCGACCAAGGTGAATGCCGCTGCAGATCCATTCTGTGCTGCATTTCCAATTATGACTGATAGTCTGATTGTTGGAAAAGACGGCGCTGTGAAAAACGTCGCTCTTTTCATGGATAAGAAAAGCAAGACAAAAGATATCCATCCTTCGTTGGAGAAACCAGCGGCTGCGCCGATTGTTCTCGACAATAAGAACTGTGTGTTTGTACCGCACGTCTTATTCGTTCGTCCCGGCGAGACGATCAAAGTTACCAATAGCGACAAGACGGGCCACAATGCCAACTTCAATTTCTTCAACAACCAAGCGGTCAACTTCTTGGTTCCCGCTGGTGGACAAAAGGATTTGAAGATTGAGACAGAGGAACCGGCTCCAATCCCTGTTGAATGCAACGTGCATCCTTGGATGCGAGCTCACTTGATTGTGCAGGAGCATCCAGCGATCGGCATTTCAAGCGAAGATGGAGTGCTTGAAATTGAAAACCTGCCTGTTGGACCGGTTACTTTGCGTGCATGGCATGAGGTGGGCAAGCTTGACGAGGTGACCATCAATGGCAAGAAAGTAAAGTGGAGTCGCGGTCGAATGGACATCGACATTAAAGAAGGCATGAACGATCTCGGCACAGTTACGATCGCTGCTGATAAGTTCAATTAACTCTGCGAAGCCCGGCAAGTTGACAACTATTGAAACTAGTCGCACGAAAGCGCGACTAGTTTTTTTATGGACTGTCGGCTGCTGTCATCGTATTGCGGTGGGACGATTTTTGGAGATATGCGCTAGCTGGGTGATTGCTGGAAAGTTGCTTTCGGTGATAGCAATCTCTCTTGCAAACTCACTTTCGAAAAAGCGTGAACAAGGCCTTAAAGTCGACTTGACCTTAGTACCTATCTGCCTCTATCTTCACCTCCGTCGCTGACAGTGGCTCGCAAGTGAAACTGTCGGCTACACGGTTGGATGAGGTGTGATTGCACTGAACATTATTGACACTTACTGGTGACAACAATGTTTGCGATCAGGGAAAAAAGCTCTTGTGCACGGATGCCAAGTTTGCTATTTCTTCCAGAGGCCAGCTAAACGAAAAAGTATCCGCTGTGATGAACATCGGTTACGGATAAAGCGGTGATTGAAACATGGAGGTTTCGATCGACTCCGCTCTAAAAAGAAATTTGCTCCCGGATAGTAAGCGCGCAGTCCTCCGCCCCCCTGGGACTCGTTCACAATCCGGGAGCTT
>JBGSJB010000257.1:0-1542 GCA_041742175.1 Pirellulaceae bacterium | reverse complement strand
TCGGAGTCGTTTCGGCAGCGTACTTGTTCTCTGCACCTGGTGTGTTTGGCAAGCGTTTTGATGGGCGGCGTTCCAAGCTCGGGACGTTTCTTGTGTTGCCGTACGTGTTGTACGTGACCGCAGTGTGGCATCTGATTCGATTGCTGTCACACGAACCGAAATTGAACTGGCTTGGCGACGATCTCGTGCTTTCTCGTCGCCTACTTCATTACGAGTTACCAGAGAATATCGCTTCGTTGGTTGACTTGACGTGCGAATTCACTGAGCCCAACCATCGCTGGAAGCTTCAGTCATACACTTGTTTTCCAATGCTGGACGGTTCAGGAGTAACGGCAGATGAACTTCGTGGGTTGGCGTCGGAAATCGATGATATGCCGAAACCTGTCTTAATCCACTGTGCGCAAGGTCACGGTAGGACAGGGCTTGTTGCTGCTGCTTTTCTGCTTGTTACGGGAAAAGCACAAACGGCGACAGACGCAATCGCGATGGTGAAGTCGATTCGACCAGGCGTCGATTTGAATGGAGAGCAAAGGGCTGTTTTGGAGAAACTCCTATGAATCGCAATTCCATTCCCAACCCCAGTCCAGGATCGGACGCTCTAGCGATCATCAGCGATATTCACGGAAATCTCGAAGCTTTGGTTTCCGTGTTAGGCTACGTTGAATCAATCGGCGTTCAACGGATCGTGTGTTTGGGGGACATCGTTGGTTACGGCCCGAACCCCATCGAGTGCATCCACTTGCTGGGGCAGTGTGAAACATTCATCGTCGGCGACTGGGATGCCGCCGCGATTTCATCGGACGATCCTTGTTGGCCAGCGGTCCTGCTTGAGCAATTGCAATGGGTTCGCGATGAGATCGCTGGCGATGAATCCGTACAGCAGATCCTCAAGTCAGGTTGCGTTGCAAAACTCGCTGGTGACATCGCCTTTTTTCACGCGATGCCACGCGATTTTAGCGACTGGATTTTTCCAGAAGATGTTTTCACTCCGCAGAAGCTAGATTGTGTTATCAAGCAATCAGCTCCGCTTGCGTTTTGCGGTCATAACCATCTAGCGGGCGTGCATCTCAGAACCACCCACGACTCCTCTACAACGCCTTGGAACTATAGAAGCTTACTTGAGGTAGGAGATGGTTGGTTCACACCAAACGGTCCATGCATTTGTAGCGTTGGCTCGGTCGGCCAACCTCGAGACAGCGATCCACGAGCATCGTTTGTTATTCTTCGCGATCAGCAACTTCGATTTGTTCGCGTCGAATACGACCACCAGATCACCGCCGATAAAATTCGAGCGAATCCATTGATCCGAGAAATTCATGCAGACCGGCTTTCGCAAGGCCGCTGAACGAATCGACCTTCCGATTCTTGAAAGTACTGATGTCTTAGCGCTGGTTCAAGATTCCGCCGTTAGTATTCCTTCCGACAAGAGACCAGAGACGAGCCAGCGACGAACAACGTGTGAACAATACACTATTTGCCGGTCTTTGCCCGTTGAAGCTCGAGCACGACATCCGCTGCTGGAAGTTTAAACTCGGTTGGGCG
>JBGSJB010000256.1:0-3661 GCA_041742175.1 Pirellulaceae bacterium | reverse complement strand
ACAGCTCAGTCAGCACTTCCAGATAATTGAGGTACTGATCAGTCAGCTTCGCCAGCGACAGCTCGCTGAGTGGCAACTCTTCGCGACGGACCAAGTACAGTAGCAGCTCCATCGGCCCACAGTACTCGTTCATCTCGACTTTAAACGCCATCGTCATTTCTCGACTACGCACTGATCCCACTCGAGCGACCGAACCAAAACCGCCGGCCACTCCTCCACTTCAAACACAAGTTCTCAGCACTGTTTCTCTGGCTTAACAACTACGAGAAATTCGAACCTGACGCCGCGCCCGTCTGGGGCACAGCCGCCGCCACAGGAGTTGTCGTGGTCGCTACCGCGCCGCGAGTTCGAGGTTTGCGACCACGCGGTTTTATGCCCGTCTCAGGAATCATTTTGGGGTCTAACAACTGCAACATTCGGCTGATGCACAAACGGTTTACACTTATACCCAGACGGATGGCTTCGTCACACAACGCCTCATGCAAGCTTTTCGGCAAACGGACCGTGATCATCCGCTGCGGATCGTTCGGGTCGTTCTCTGGCAAATCCCGTGAGCGGAGCGCGGTAAGCATCATTTGAATTTGATAGTATTGGTCGCAACGAAGGAAATTACCAAAGTCTTCGTTCGACGGGAACAGCTGAGGAATCAGACCCTCCCCCCCCATAAGCTCACGGTAGAAGCACACCCAAGTAGGGGCGTTGCCGAACAGGTCGTTCGCCAGATCAAACGCTTGTTGACAGCGAGCGTTGAAGTCTTCAACAGGTTTGAAATTGCAGCGAATCGACTTGGCGACCAACTGGAACTTCTGCAAGTCGTCTGCCAGCTTCGAAGAGTTGTCCTTAGCCGGAGCGGAGGTGGGAGCAACAGAAGAAGCTGAAGCGGGCTGCTGCGAATCGAAGTTGCCGATTCGATTGCCGCTAGTGCCAGATTGGCTGGTAAAACTCGTGGCCGCAGCTGACGAACCAGTGTGATTGTGGCCGTTGTCCGTTGAGCGGCCTGAGTCCATTCCGCTGTAAGTCGAGTGCATTGGGTTCGAATTCATAACTTCCTCTTACCTTTGGTTTTCTGGGTCCCGTTCGTTCAACGCTCCGTCGGCTGAACACGCCCAATAATGCAAAGGCCAGCAATAGCGTCGCCGTAAGTCGTTATTTTGCTAGCGGTTAAGCCTCTTGACCGCCAGCTGCCTATTTCCTGCGCACGCCCGCTCAATTTTCGACCGAGCCCGAGACTGCTCAAAACTTAGGCAACTCGCGAATAACCGAAAACCAAGTGTCCAACTTGGAGCATCGAAAGTTTTCCAGAAAATAGTTGCAATTCAGCTCAAGACGTCCACTACTCGCCACCGAAAACCGCACGCAGCACGCCAAAAGAAGTAAACGCAATTCTCGCCGATCCAGTTGCCTGCAACTCTAAACCACTCGAATCAAAACGACACAAAATACATCAGATTGACATCTCTAGTCGTCTAAAGATTCGCATCCTGCTGACAGACAGCGAGGCAAAGTCAACGCAAGTCCGGAAAAACGACGCTTACCGAACTCTTGCAGCATGAAGTCAAAATGGTACACGATGTGTATTTGACAAATTCGGTCGCCACCGGGTTGGCGGCTGGTTGGCATGAAGCGAACACAGAAACCAATGGACTCTTCGCAAACTGTGCAGGAAGTGCCGGGCAATCATCGCTCGGATCGGCGAGCCGCGAGTCGAATTGACAGGTCGAATGACCAAGGACATTGAAAATGCGCCACAACTTTCTGACTGCTGTGATGACTGTGAGTCTCGCGTTCTTCGCGATCTCGACAGCCTTCGCGCAAGCTCCTTACGAACTGATCCGCCGGGCGAAAGCGCTCAACGGGGACGCCTGCAAGTTGCACAGCTTGCTCGAAACCGTCGGCGCGGACGCTCACACTTTTCGCTCAGTCTGCCGACTCGAGTCGGCCAGCCAGGAGCTGCTCGCAAAACTCGATTGGCGACACAGCCCTTTCGAGATCGCTTGCATAGTGGACGAGTGCAAGTTGTGGTTCACGCGTTCCTCAGTCGGCATCCAGAAAGATTGTCGGTTGCACGACAATCGGCTGATCGCCGCTACGCTAGCAAACGCCGGTCGGCAACTCGCGATACTCGACGATTGGGTAGCTTGCTACGTCCGCGACGCCGGCCGAACCGGACACCACGGCTCGCCAAACTTCGGCTCACCTAGTTTCGGAAACCCGGTCCCCGACCGCTTCAATCGAGACTTTTACAATGGACGCTCTGGGGGCCATAACATAAGGACTTACGAACCTCAATTCGAGCGATCCCAGATTGGCGACGCTAAGACTCCAAACTACCCGTTTGGCTCCGCGGGGTTTGGTCAGCCAAATTTCGGGAAACCCATCGTTAAGCCGAATTTTGAACCCAACCGCCACCCCAGCTTTGATCCGTCGATTGCACCCCGCGCCGGGGGCGTGCGACCTGGGTTCAGCAGCAGTTCTAGCGGCTTCGAAAACGCCAATCGCGCCCCCGTTGCGCGCTCCGTAATTGGCGCCGTACTCACCGAACTCGCTCGCACTCGCTAGCATCAACGCCAGGCCATTCGTGGCGGACTCGCCAGAGTTCCGGAACTCAAGCGAGTCCCGCTACCAGCATTAATTTCCTGGTTAGCGGCCAATCGGCAACACCGACTCGCTTCGACCAACTCATCCACAACGTTGATAACTCAGCAACGCGGTCGGGCTGCTGCTCAGCTAGATTGTTCATCTCCGTTCGGTCGGCCACGATGTTGTAGAGCTCCCAATCGCCGCCGTGCTTGGATACCAACTTGAGATCGCCGACGCGAACAGCGCGATTCCCTTCATGCTCCCAAAACAGCGGCTCGGCTCTTTCGATCGGTGAACCGGCCAGCGCCGGAGCTAAACTGACGCCCTCCAGCGGCTGGATCGAATTCCCTGCAAACTCAGCTGGGTACTGCACCGCCGCCAAGTCGACGCAGGTCGCCATGATGTCGATCAGATGAGTCGGCGTCGCTTCAAGCTGCCCGGCTCGCGATTTGGCCAGCCCCGAAGGCCAATGAGCGATCAACGGCGAACTGATTCCGCCTTCGTGCTCCCAATGTTTGTATTCCCGAAACGGAGTGTTGCTGACATTCGCCCAATTGCGGCCATAAGCGACGTAAGTATCGGCTGGGCCAGGCATTACGCCACGTCCCTGCCGCACCGGGAACCCATCGCGAGTCTGCTTGGGAATCATGTCTGGTTGCAGAAAATCATTTGCCAGCGGCGTGAGCGTCGGCCCTTCCGCCCGCGGTTTGAAGGGCCCGTTCCGGCCAAGTCCCTCCGCGCAGCCGCCGTTATCGTGAAGGAAAAGAATCAGCGTGTTTTCGAACTGGCCATTCGCCTTCAGCGCAGCGACCAACCGTCCAATCCCTTGATCCATGGAATCCACCATCGCCGCGTAGACTTCCATGCAGCGAGTTTCCCAAGCTTTGTTGTCAACTTCGTTCCAATCGCCTGCCGCTGGCGAAACCAGCCAACGCGAATCCATCAGCCCGAGCTGCTTCATTTTCTCAACCCGCGCCGCTCGAATCGCCTGATAGCCCGCATCGTAACGGCCTCTGTACTTGGCAATATCCTGCTCCTTAGCGCGCATCGGCCAATGAGCGGCTGTCATGGCGACGTAAAG
>JBGSJB010000255.1:0-1790 GCA_041742175.1 Pirellulaceae bacterium | reverse complement strand
GGCAAACGTTGGGGAACACCAACGGAAGTCGCCAAATTAGTCGCTTTTTTGGGCTTGGATGCGACTTACATTACCGGACAGACGATCGTTCTGGATGGCGGTTTGACATCTGGGATCACTGGCACTTGATAAGTTTTGGTTGCGAATTTCGCGACCGCGATTGCTTGATAAACCGGACTGCGGAACGACCGCGCACGGAAATACCAAACCCTCATTTTCAATTTTCAGTAGACTGAAGCTTGCGTTAGGTCCCCGCTGCACAACACTAACTCAGGCGCTGCTAAGTTGAACAAACAATCTGCACATCAGTGGCTCGAGTCACAGCAAGACGAGATGGTCGCAGATTTGCATGCGCTAGCAACGCAAAACTCAGGATCTAACAACCTGCCGGGATTGCTGCTGATGGCCAGCAAGTTGGAAGATTGGATCGCGCTTGAAGGGTCCGCGTTTCGCTCGATCGCTTTGCCTGCGCGCGTTGAAATTGATGACACGGGGCGTCCGCAGCCTGTCGAGACCGGACCGGCTTTGCAGTGGGACTATCAACCGCAAGCGTCACGACGCGTGTTGTTGATGATTCATTACGACACCGTATTCGGTGCCTTGCATGAATTCCAAAGTTGCGAAATGCTTTCTTCCGCGTTGCTGCGCGGGCCTGGTGTTGCCGATGCGAAGGGCGGGATCGTCGTGCTGCGTTACGCATTGCAAGCGCTCTTAAAGTTCGGCTTGGCGGCGGACTTGGGCTGGACGGTGTTGCTCAATCCCGATGAAGAAGTCGGTTCGCACAGTTCGGTTGCGCTGATGCATGAGCTTGCTCGGCAGTTTGATTTCGGTTTGTTGTTTGAACCTGCACTGCCAAGCGGAGCGTTGATTTCACACCGCAAAGGTTCTGGAAATTTCAGTATCACCGTTCGCGGTCAAGCGGCTCATGCGGGGCGTTACTTCGAGCGTGGTCGCAACGCGATCGCTGAACTCAGTCGCATCGTTTCTGCACTCGATGCGTTGAACGGTCAGCGGGCAGAGACGACGATTAACGTGGGCTTCATCAGCGGTGGTGGACCAGTGAATGTGGTGCCTGACCGCGCGACAGTAAAACTGAACGTCCGCGCGCCGGACAAAGAGTCGGCGTTATGGTTCGAAGAACAACTGGGCAAAATCGCAAAAAGTAGTGTGGATCGCGATGGTTTTTCTTGTGAAGTTCAAGGTGCTTTCACTTCGCCACCAAAGTGCGTTGATACAGCTCAAACGGAACTGATGCGGGTTATCGAATCCTGCTCGACCACGCTTGGGCTGCCACCCGTTCAATGGCAGTCGACGGGCGGCGTCTGTGACGGCAACAAATTGGCTGCGGCTGGATTGCCGAACATCGATACGCTTGGCCCGCGCGGCGATGGCTTGCATAGCGACCAAGAATGCGTGCAGGTCGAATCGCTGGTCGAGAAAGCGAAATTGGTGGTCGAGATCCTGTGCCACTTCGCGGAAGGCAGCTTCGATCAACTGCGCCGTCAAAAAACCAGCGACTAGTTCGCGAATCGCGGGCGTGGGATTCTACGCATCGTCAGTCGTCGCTACAATCGACGTTCGAAAAGTGCGACCGGAAGTGCAAGTAGCGCGAAAATTATGTCGCATGCGTGCTGGTAAGTGTTTCTCAATTATGAACGAGGCGTCTCGATGAGCGAAAATGAATTGGAGGATCGTGCAGCCCAGATCCGCCAACGACTGACTCAGCTCCGGGACAGTCTTTGACTACGATAAAAAGCTGGCACAAATAACCACCATCGAAAGTCAGATGG
>JBGSJB010000254.1:0-2095 GCA_041742175.1 Pirellulaceae bacterium | reverse complement strand
CAATACCGCTTGAAGCGATATTGTTTCGTGACCAAGCAACTGCCGAGTAGTTCGAAACAAATGCGGCACGATGTCGTGGAGCACATTTCCAATACGTGTGTGCTTTGGCGGCAATAGATCGATCAAGTCCCACCCGAATTTGAGCTTTTCCGAAATCTCGAATGGGATTAACGATTTGGTAGTCAACGATTGAAAGACTGAGCGCGCGGCATGCGCATCAAGATGCATATTGAACTCAGCTGCAGGCGTGACATCGCCTAAACCTGTGATCGAACCACCGGTCATAATTAACCGGTCGAGCATCGGAATAATTACCGGATCACGACTGATCGCTTTCGCAACGCCAGTCAATGGACCAGTGCAAAGGATCGAAACTTCGCCAGGATACGTCCGCAAGCAATCGCTGATCAACTTGTCGCTGGGAACAGTATGCTGCCGCGAGACTGGTTCCCATTTTACGTTCCCTAGCCCATCATCGCCGTGTAGCAGAGTTCCGTTTGATACAGCGGCACCCGTCTCGGGATCCAAAGCAGAACCGATTCGTGGAATTCGCGGCGGGTCAAGTCGCTCCACCAAAGCACGAATATTCTGCGTCGACTGCTCAGCGTCGACGGTTCCCGCACAGGCCGTGACGGCGATAACCTCCAAGCGCGGATCGAACAACGCTAACGCTAACGCCAACGCATCGTCTATTCCCGGATCACAATCGATGATAACTTTACGTGCCATTGAGCGTCCTAAACTACCGAAGCCGAAAGCGGAAACAGCTTCGTACGTTATGTTGTTCGTGCAAAGCTCATTGTGAAGGTCGAGCCAATCCGCCGCAACCCGGCAAGGCCGAGGCGGATGCATTGAAGTAAAGTTATTGCGTGATACAAGCTGAACAGTGAGCCGATGACCGACAATCCAATGAATGACAAACTGAAAAATGCGATCGAGATCGTCACTAGCGGTGTGGATTTAACTCGCGAAGCAATGCGCACGATCGTCAGTGACTTCTTATCGGGTTCCGCCGCAGCTGACGCGATGCGAACTCTACTGGTCGCGCTTGCTTTGAAAGGCGAATCAGTTGCAGAACTGGTAGGCGCTGCGGAAGCACTGCGGAGTTCCATGGTTCCGATCAACTCGCGACGTCGACCAGTTGTAGATACTTGCGGAACCGGGGGCGACGGAGCAAAGACTTTCAACATCAGTACCGCAGCCGCAATAGTTGCAGCGGCCGCCGGAGTTCCTGTTGCGAAACACGGAAACCGTAAAATCACAAGCGCTACCGGCTCCGCGGATGTGCTCGCCGAGTTAGGGATCAACTTGGATGCGCAGCCAGCTGTCGTCGAGCAATGCCTCAACGAGCTCGGTTTGTGCTTT
This sequence comes from Pirellulaceae bacterium, assembly GCA_041742175.1. Lineage (GTDB taxonomy): Bacteria > Planctomycetota > Planctomycetia > Pirellulales > Pirellulaceae > Aureliella. The sequence continues at coordinate 730 of JBGSJB010000254.1, read as the reverse complement.
TGTTTCGCGCCACGCTTCCACCCAGCGATGCGATACGTGGCTGAAGTTCGCAAATCGATTCCACATCCAACCATTTTCAACAGGCTCGGACCGCTAAGTAACCCTGCGGGTGCTGAATGTCAGGTGTTGGGAGTAGGCGATCCAGTGCTTCAACAAAAACTCGCCGCTGCTTTACAACAGTTGGGAACGAAACGATCGATAGTTGTCCGTGGCGATGACGGAGTTGATGAACTAAGCATTTCAACTTCCTCGAAAGTCATCGAGGTCGCTGCAGAAACTTTAGTTGAACACGTATGGCATCCGAGTGATTTTGGACTGGCATTATCTGATCGCGCTGAACTGTATGCAGATTGCCCGGCTTCCAGTGCGAAATGCATTCAAGAAGTGCTCAAAGGAGATCCCGGAGCGTGTCGCGATGCGGTTGTGTTAAATTCCGCCTGTGCGCTTTGGATCTTCGGAGCATCCACCGATCTGAAAGAATGTTCGCAACGCGCTCATTCGGCTATTGATTCAGGAGCTGCGCTTCGGTTGCTGCAGGAGCTCGGCACATTAACCCATCAAACGATTTGATACGCAGTCATTGGCCCGCTCTATCGAATAGCGAACGCATTTGTCGCCTGAAACGCTGCGGGTGTAGAAACGAAAAAATCCCCCGCTAACAACGTTAGCAGGGGATTTAAAAAACCGGCGATACCTACTTTCACGCTGGTATGCACTATCATCGGCTCCG
>JBGSJB010000253.1:0-1584 GCA_041742175.1 Pirellulaceae bacterium | reverse complement strand
TCAAGCGTCCTTTCCATGACAGGCGCCTCACAACTTTCCAATCTTTTTGTCCCCAGACGCCAAATCTGATTCCCGCCGCTTCAGCCGCTGGAACAACCAGGCTCTTGCGAAAGTCCAGTGGCGGGAGGCCGTGGCGCGAGAAATTCCCAGAGTGTCTGCTGCCTCGGCTTCGGACAGGCCCACAAAGTACCGAAGTTTGACCAGCTCGGCCTTCGCTGGCTCAATCTGTGCAAATTCCTGAAGTGCAGCATCAAGGTCGAGCAGCTCATCATCGGGCATTTCAACCGCGATGGAGACTTCGTCCAACGGTTGCTGCACAACCGCCCCGCCCCGTTTGATTGCCAGGCGCTGCCTAGCTTGATCGACGAGAATTCGCTGCATGGACTCCGACGCCGCAGCGAAAAAGTGGCGTCGATTGACCCACTCCGCGGAAACCTTGCCACCAACAAGCCGGAGATAAGCTTCGTTGATGAGCGCGGTCGGCCCCATCATCGAATTTCGGGATTCGCCTTGAAGTCGTCCCGCAGCAATGCAGCGCAATTCGGCGTACACCTTTCCGATGAGCGAATGCAGGGCCTGTCGATCGCCGCAGGCATAAGCCCGGAGTAGGATCGTGAGATCACCATCGCTTGCGTCGTTATCCGTCGCTTCGAGGTCATTTGACATACAAGCGTGTTCCAGGAGACTGCGATGGTGTTCATTCGAACGGCGTCGGGTTATTGCGAGCAACGAGGGGACATCGGGACGTTCTGCGTGATCTATCTCGTTGTCGCAAATACTACTTGGACCATAAGATAGCAAGCAGAAATGAGCGGAATGCGTAAGTTTCGTTAAGGAAGCAAGAAAAAATCGCTGGCCTGTCATTAAACGCGCGGTACAAAAACGTCGCCACATGTGTCTTGTTGCAAGTTGCTATTCATTTTGAACTTCGCCTGCGAGAAATGATGCACAGCGGATAGAAAAAATCACTAGCCGGATCGAAATGAAATGAGACGCCGCCGCTAATCTTCGTTGGAAGCGCAGCAACGATCGGTCATCCTTTAGAAGATTTTAGCCACTAGAGAGTCGAGCGGAAGCTAAGCGACTCGGTGATAGGATTTGAGTTGACCGCCGAGTTCTTCGCGACACACTTTGTCCTTGGAGAAGTCAAATGAAGTTGGCAATTGCAATTCCCTGACTGTTGGTAGATGATCTCACTGTGGCCTCGACGGTTTTTGACTGAGCCGAAAATGGGTTGGCTGTTAACTGGCAGGTCAGAGCAAAAACAGAGAGCGCCGCGAATCCCCTCTAATGTGTCGCGTTTTTCGTACAGGGTTGCTTCCGATCACGTGCGACCGAAGCAGTCTCGGAATCTGTAAGTGCTTGCAGATATGGTGTTTACGATTTTCAGAAAAGAGAGTATTGTTACGAAGAGGGTTGCGCTCGGGGAGCTCGTTGAAAAGGTTCGACCTTTTCGACACCGCAGTTAACGCCCGTATGTCAGAGATGACACACGGGCGTTTTTTCGTTTCCGGCCCCAGTTTTCGCGGTCTTTCGCGATTCTCTCTCAGGCTTCCAGCGGTTCACTTTCCGAACCTAGTTGTT
>JBGSJB010000252.1:0-2791 GCA_041742175.1 Pirellulaceae bacterium | reverse complement strand
GCATTAAGGTCGGACTTCGTTCTGTTCGTTGTCCAAGTTTTCGATGCTAGCCTGTTCAACCCTACTTGGCTGACTATGTGAACAAGTTGTTGATCGGTTGTCGACGTTCGTTGGTGAATTGCCTCGCTATTTCCCTCGCTGGAACCGCATGTCAGTAAACCCGTAACGACTGACACCTGCCGAACACCCGTTGACAATTGCCGCACGTTTTCTGCACGGTCAGTTGCATGTCACTAAGTTCGCTTAAATCATTGCTGCATCGTCGATTACATCAGCGACGGCAACTGTGGATAACTGGTTCTGCCGCCGCTCTTCCTACTACTACTGTAAATATATCTAAAAGGAAGAAAGCCAAGCTAAAGCCAGACAACGCAAGCCCCAGCGTGCTGTAGCAAAGTTCACTTTTGTTGCCACGGGCGGGTTTTGCAAAGTTCGTCCAAGTAGTACAACAACACACTTATAAAATCGAGCAAGTGTCAGTGGGAGCGTCCGTTACTATGAAAATCTCGTGCGACCGTGAAAAACTAGCCGCGGCATTTCAGTTGGCGGGCAGCGTAGCTCAAGCTCGCAGCCCCAAAGAGATTCTTCAGAACATCAAAATCGATGCCAGCGAAGAACGTGTAACGCTGATGGCCACCGACATGGAAACCGGCATCCGAATCGATGTCGAAGGAGTCGATGTCCAAGCTCCTGGCAAAGCTCTGCTCCACGTAGGCCGCGTCGGTATGATCCTCCGCGAAAGCAGCGACGACCAACTGCTCTTCGAAACCGACGAAACAGCTACAGTCGTCAAAGGCCTCCACTCAGAATTTAAACTGCCCAGCGCTAACCCAGATGAATACCCAAGCGTCACCGCCTTCGAAGAAGAAGTCTATCACGAGATCCCCGCGCGGCTGTTCAAAGAAATGGTCAAGCGAACCAGCTTCGCAACGGATCCAGACAGCTCGCGTTTCGCACTCGGTGGCGTTCTGCTAGAACTGAACGGCGAAGAAGTTCTCGCGGTCGGTACCGACGGTCGCCGCTTGGCTCGGATGAATGGCAAAGGCAAGAGCGTCGGCGGTCATCAAACAACCGGCAACACAACTATCGTTCCTACGCGTTCGCTCAGCTTGATGGAGCGCTCAATCGGCGAAAAAGAAGAAGTCGTTCACATAGCTGCCCGACAGAACGATGTGCTGCTGCGAACCAGTCGCTGCACGATCTACTCGCGACTCGTCGAAGGACGCTATCCAAACTGGCGGCAAGTGATTCCTTCGCGAACGGAATCTGTGATGATCGATCTGTCCGTGGGCCCGTTCTTTAATGTCATTCGTCAAGCCGCTATCGTAGCCGACCAAGAAACGCGTGGTCTCGATTTCGAATTTGGCGATGGAACACTGCTGTTGACCGCCAAGACCGCTGACCTCGGCCAAAGTCGCGTTGAAATGCCAATCGACTACACAGGGGAATCCATTCGTTTGAAACTGGACTACCGTTTCGTAAGCGACTTTTTGAAAGTGCTAGAACCGGAATCGAAGTTCAAGATGGACGTCGTCTCAGCAACTCAACCGGCTTTGATGACTACAGAAGATGGTTACGCCTACGTTGTTATGCCCATGGCTCTCGACTAACTGGCAAGATGCCTTTCCCACTTGCCAACAACTCTTGAGGAGCAAGCCATATGAGCGTTACAGCGTTCATGGAAAAACACTATCGACACTACAACGCGCGCGAAACACTCGCCGCAGCACGAGCCTACAAGCAATTCGTTGAAGATGGTGGGAAGATGCTGGTCTCGCTGGCCGGAGCGATGAGCACCGCTCAACTTGGCGTATCACTAGCCGAAATGATCCGGCAAGACAAAGTCCATGCCATCAGTTGCACCGCCGCCAACTTGGAAGAAGATCTGTTCAACCTCTTCGCACACAACGAATACAAAGTTATCAGCGATTGGCGAGCTCTCAGCGTTCAAGACGAAGTTGATCTGCGCGATTCAGGTTACAACCGAGTCACGGATACCTGTATCCCAGAAACCGTCATGAAGCACATGCAGTCGCGACTGACAAAGTACTGGGTCGAACAAGCCGAAAAGGGCGAAGGCAAATTCGCTTACGAGTACTTCTTCAAAGTGCTCGAAGAAGAGGATCTTAAACAGCACTACCAAATCCCCATCGAAGACTGCTGGGTCTACGCCGCGAAACAAAAAGGAATCCCAATCGTTTCGCCCGGATCCGAAGATAGCACGCTCGGTAACATGTTCACGGCTCGTGTGATGGACGGCACTGTAAAATCTCACGCAGCTCTCAAAAGCGGTACCGAACAACTGCAAATGCTGACCGAATGGTATCGACGTGAAAGTAAGCAAGCCCCGATCGGTTTCTTCCAAATCGGTGGCGGCATAGCAGGTGACTTTGCAATCTGCGCTGTTCCCATGCTGATCCAAGACCTCGAAGAAGAAACGAATCTGTGGGCCTACTTCTCACAGATCAGCGACGCAGTAACCAGCTACGGCGGGTACTCGGGCGCAGTCCCCAATGAAAAGATCACTTGGAATAAACTCTCCGCAGAGTGTCCAAAGTTCATGATCCAAAGCGACGCTACCATCGTGGCGCCCTTGATCTTCGCCTATGTGCTCGGTCAGTGAGTTTTGAACCAGTAAGGTTTTGAACAGTTAACGCAAGCGAAAGGTCATCTTCCCTTCGCACTTGGAACTGAGTATCGTTTAAATAGTCACTTTCAGTTCGTTTCACTAAGCCCACATTCGCGCCGCCTGGGCTATGGCGCTTTCAATGAATCCAAGTAAGCTACGTCG
>JBGSJB010000251.1:0-2451 GCA_041742175.1 Pirellulaceae bacterium | reverse complement strand
GATCCGATCGAGTTTTATCACGAGCACATCAAGTCGACGGTGAATCAGCGTGAAGTGGGTGTGGACGTGCCGAGTTTCGCGGAAGCGATTCGTCGAGCCTTGCGACAGGACCCGGACGTGATTTTGGTCGGTGAGTTGCGTGACTTGGAGACGATTCAAGCGGCGATTAGCGCGGCGGAAACGGGCCACGTGGTGTTTGGCACGTTGCACACGAACAGCGCGCAGGGCACGGTGAACCGAATCATTGACGCGTTCCCCGGAAACTTGCAGGACCAAATTCGTACCCAGTTGAGTACTTCGCTGATCGGTGTGGTCGCTCAAACATTGTTGCCGAAGATCGGCGGCGGTCGCTGTGCGGCTTACGAAGTTCTCGTTGTAACGCCGGGTATCGCGAACTTGATTCGTGAGAACAAAACGTTCCGTATCAATTCGGCGATTCAGACCGGTGCAAAGTATGGGATGACGCTGATGGATGATGCGCTGTTCAATTTGTGGCGCGAAGGCAAAGTGACTGTGGAAGACATTTTGGCGAAGAGCCATCGGCCGGATGACTTGGCGAAGCGCATTGTGAATGCGCGTCGCGGGATGGAAGATACCGGCGCAGCGGTGGAAGAGGAAGAAGGCGGCGGCGGTCATTGATCGTGGACGCGGTGGTAAGCAAGTTATCAGCCGGAAGGTGTTAGCCTCCGATTGACGAAAACACAAAGTAAACCGGAGGCTGGCGCCTACCGGCTGATGAGACGCAAACCCGAGCAGTAACAAAACGTCATAACTAGTTGGAAACAACATGGCAGTTCGCAGAATTGGTCAAATCCTCGTCGACTTAGGCTTCATTTCCGATGAGCAATTGGAAGTAATCCTAGATGAGCAGCAGCAGCGTCCGGGTGCGTTGCTGGGCAAGATCGCTGAAGACATGGGTTTGATCACAGACGATCAGCTTTCGCAGGCGCTCGCCGAGCAACTGGGGATGCAAACCGTTCAGTTAGCCGACGCGCATCTGCCCCCAGACGTTTTGGAGAAGATCACCGAAACGATGGCGCAGATGTATCGTATCGTGCCGGTTCACTTCGACGGCGATACGTTGACAGTGGCAACTTGCGATCCTCAAAACTTGACGATCCAAGACGAACTGCGGACGTTCTTGGGTTTCCATATTCGCATGGTTGTGGCTACCGAGCGTGACATTCTGGCGGCGATCGACAAGCATTACTCATCGGACCTCGACACGTTTGAACGCGTTGTGGCTGACTTGGCCAACGATGCGGAGCTGTTCGAAGCGGCTTCGAAGTTGTCGGGTGACAAGTTCAATTTGACGGACGCCGAAGCGCTCGCCGATAGCGCGCCGGTTCGCAAGCTGCTGAACATGGTGCTGCTGCTGGCGATCAAAGATCACGCGGCTGACATTCACTTTGAACCGTTCGAAGACGAGTTTCGGATTCGGATCAAAGCTGAAGGTGTGCTGTATGAAATGGTGCCGCCGCCGCGTCACTTGGCATTCGCGATTACGACGCGCATCAAAGTCATGGCGAACCTCGATATTGCAGAACGTCGCATGCCTCAGGACGGTCGAATTGAGTTGATGGTAGGTGGTCACCAGGTCGACTTGCGAGTCAGTGTGTTGCCGACGATGTTCGGCGAGAGCACGGTTATGCGGATTCTTGACCGCTCGGTGGTGTCGCTGAATCTGCAGAACGTGGGCATGAATGAAACGATGTTGTCGCAGTTCCGCAAGTTGATCGATCGGCCGAACGGTATTGTGCTGGTGACGGGTCCGACGGGTTCCGGCAAAACGACCACGTTGTATTCCGCGCTCAGCGAACTGAATTCGGTTGAAGACAAATTGATCACTACGGAAGATCCGGTTGAGTATGACATCGATGGGATCGTGCAGATTCCGATCGACCACGACATTGGGGTGACGTTCGCATCGTGTTTGCGAGCCATTTTGCGGCAGGATCCGGACACGATTTTGGTCGGTGAGATTCGCGATTTGGAGACTGCGGAAATCGCCGTTCAAGCTTCGCTTACGGGGCACTTGGTGTTTAGCACGTTGCATACGAACGATGCGCCCAGCACGATCACGCGTATGAAGGACATGGGTATTCCCACGTTCTTGATTACCGCTTGTGTGGAAGCCATTTTGGCTCAGCGGCTCGTGCGTCGCGTGTGCGGTAAGTGCCGTGAAGAGACGCAGGTCAGTCGCGAGATGTTGATGGACTTGGGTGTTGATGTCGACAAGTTGGGTGAGCAGAAATTCTATCGCGGCAAAGGCTGCGAGAACTGCAATAACACCGGTTACAAAGGTCGCGTGGGCTTGTTCGAGTTGATGGTGATGAACGACACGTTGCGCGACATGATTATGGAAAACTGCACGACGGATGAACTGCGTTCCCGTGCAACGGACTTCGGTATGGTCACGTTGCGGCAATACGGAATGAACTTCGCCTATCA
>JBGSJB010000250.1:0-10343 GCA_041742175.1 Pirellulaceae bacterium | reverse complement strand
GGCATAGTTAACTCTCCGATGGGGCAAATCAGCTAGTCTCTACTACTGACATATCTTCGCCACCAGTTCATTCGGTTACTACGGAACGAATTCGGAATGAAGAAGCGTAGCCGGTCGCCCTGGCTACGAAGCTGCGAAATGTCGAGAACGGGTGCGGTTGTGCATCGGCGAGCGTGGCAAAAGGCGATTTAGCATCAGATTTGCGGTCGCAAGAGCTCGTTGCCGTCCATCCAAGCTTCGCTAACCACGATCCAAAAGTCGCGGGCCAGGCCGTGTTTGATAAAAGCTGTCGGCAGCCAACCGTTCCCATTGTCTCCCCATTGCTTTCCCCAGCAGGTCCGGATCAACAACGCGTCTTGTCCGAGCCCGAGGTAATCTTCGCGATAACCGATCGCAACGGCAGCCGCACCGCCTGCCACTTGCTCGCAGTTCGCTCGATAGGGAATGTCGCCGCTCTCCGTGATCGATGCCGGCTGTGCGAAGCCAAACGCGATAGGAAAACCCGCCGCAAGAAATGGTTTCAACTGCGACCAAGTATCGCCCGCTTCGCTGCCCAGTCGCACGTAAACTATCCCCGGGAACTGTGTCGCACTCGCGTACGCAAAGGCACTTGGTTCAACGTCGAACTTGTGCGGTTCGAAAGGCCAAGTCGATTCGTCCGGGACACCGAACGCCTTGAGCGTTTTTAGAGTGGTTCGTAAGTCCGCGCCCGAATCACCCTGCGAATGCGATTCAACACGCTGCGATCCAGCCAGAAAGTGAGGCGTCCGTTCGCGCATGTTGCGCGTAACTTTGTAAAGGAACATCGGCGACGCGGAATAAGTGCGACCGCGCGTGCGACGCTCGAAATACTCAATCAAGCTCAACACTGCGAATGCGGTCGAGCACTGCAGCGGCCCTTGATCACGAACTTCGGAAAAGTATTGTCCTTCGCTATCGCAACGCAAATCGACTTCGCGCGGCAAACGTTTTTCTTCTCTTGGATTCAGTCGGTCGAACAGTTGCTGAACTTGTTCAGTCCGAGCCGTGTAATCGCGCGCGTCCGGCAGATCTGGAATCCAGCCAGAACCTCGTGTGCTGTGGTACGACACGTCGTCATCCCATTTCAGTAGTAACCTACTAAGCAAGAAATGACTGTGATTACAACACCGACGAACGCGAATGACTACGGAAGAAAGTAGGAACTATGCATACCGCGGTTCAACCTAAGCTGCAACATCGGTGGGGACCGACTCTTTTGTTTCGCGATGTCCCTGACGCCGACTGCGCGGTGGAATCACGTCGCTCGCTAAACCGAACAACTCCATCAGCTTGATCTCGTAGTAACTGATGTCGATCTCCCACCAGCGATGTTGCACTGTTGCTGCGGACGGGTCTTCGTGATGATTGTTGTGCCAACCTTCGCCGACTGTCAGCAGTGCGACCAACCAGTTGTTGCGGCTGTCCTCGCCCGTTTCGTAGTTGCGGTAACCGAACATGTGGCTGAGCGAATTAACAGACCACGTGATGTGCCAAACACAGATGACTCGAACGATCGCGCCCCAAACCACCATACTTGAACCCAACTGTGTCGCAGCCGCCATGTCGCCACCGGTAGCGAGACTAATTAAGAAACCGATCGCAAAGTAAACCGGAACTTGGCCGAGGATAAAAGCGAACTGCAGATAAGGATTCGTTTCCAGCCGCATGTAGAACGGATCACGCAACAGATCCTTTGCGAACTTCTCCAAGCCCGCGATGCTGTACGTCTGACGGTTGATGTACATCAGCCATCCCATGTGCGACCAAAAAAAGTTCACTCGCGGACTGTGAGGATCTGGAATCTCGTCGGAGTGCACATGATGCATGCGATGAACGGATACCCAACGCGCTGGTGTGTCTTCCATACAGCAAATTCCCACGATCGCGATGATATGCTCCATCCACTTCGGCGTCTTGAAACTGCGATGCGTCAGCAGGCGGTGGTAACCAATCGTGATGCCTTGCCCAAACACGTGAATGCCGACAATGCAAAACGCCAAGCCGGTCCAACTAAAGAAATACGGATGCAACGCTGCCAATCCAAGCAGATGCACCAGCACGATTGTGATCGAATAAGTCCAATTCAACTTAAAAGGAATCACCGGCGGTGGGACAGGATTGCTCATAACGTATCTAAAACCTCATTCGGAATTGTCTAGCGACATCGAACGCGCTCCGCTCGACACTATCTGTTCAACGTCCACTCGACGTTTTTCTATCGTTCGCCGTACGCGTTCGGATTGTCCCAGGATTTTGCAATTGAGGGAAGACGATTTGCGTCGACATCGAACGGGCTGGCTGAGAAAACTCTCCGATTTACTTTAATCGCTTCAAGTGTGTTTCAACGCCCGGCTGCGGCGAGTTGGCGTTTTTGCCACGCCCGCCCGTGGGCTTGCAAGTGTGCCTCTAACGAACCCACGCACGGACCGCTATCGACCATTTGGCTAAAACACGACATTGACGTCCAGTTTTGCGAGCGGTATAGTGGAGCTATCTGTCCTATTTGCTTTTCAGACCGCTGAGCGGCATCCCAATTCCCACGGAGCACGACATGGAACGTTTCAAAATCCTCAGTCTTTTAGCACTTTCCGCGCTCGGGGCAGCGTCCTTGATCGCCATTACAAATGGCCAGACGACGCCGCAAACGAAGAGTCCCGCGGACAAGAACCTGGCCAACAAAAGCGCGGCGAACACAGATTCAGCCGAAAAGGACCCCGCACTCGAACGAGCTCGTCGCGAAGTTCGGTTGCTGGATGATATCTATAAGACAAGTATCGTCCTGATCACGACACATTACGTCGACGGCAAGGATTCCCTTCCAGCCGGCAGTGCATTCAAGGCGCTCTTCGAAGCGGTCGCCAAGAAGGGCTGGCACGAAGTTCGTTTGCTCGATGCAACCAATGATCCCTACGAACCAGACAATGCACCAAAAGATGGTTTCGAAAAGCGAGCGATCGAGAAGCTGCTCGCCGGTCAAGCGTCCTATGACGAAGTGGTAACGGAGGACGGCAAGAAGTATCTGCTCGCTGCGACCGCCATTCCGGTCGTCATGGAAAAATGCACTTTGTGTCACTCCAACTATGAAGGCGTTCCAGCCGGCAAAGCGATCGGTGCACTCGGCTACAAGCTGCCAATTCTCGACTGAGTCGCCGTTCGAAGCACGTGCCCATGAGTCATTCGTGTTCATCATCAGCCGGAAGGCGCAAGTCTCCGGTTTCTGCCCTTGGCGGGTACTAACTCGCGCCACGCTAAATCGCCGGTATGCTACTCAGCACGGCCGCAATCTACGAAGCCTGTGCAAGTTCCACTTTGGGAAACACCTTCAGGAATTTGCTTAGCGGACCCGACCCAGCCGTACTTTCGGACTGGCCAATTTTCCCTGACTGGCCCGGCTTCTCTGACTGAACTGGCTGCTTTCCAAGCAACTCTTCGTAGCCGACCTTCTTCGTCGTTTCTGGCGACTGCGGTGCAGCGACTTGTTTTTTGGGTTTCCCGATCAATTCGCCGCGTTGAATATTAATATCCTTTGGCGCCTCGATGCCAATTCGAATGGAACTTCCGCGAGCGCGGACAATCGTGATAACAATGTCGTCGCCGATGTGCAAAGTTTCATTGTGTTTTCGAGTCAAAACAAGCATCGCGATCTCCTTAAGTTCGTTTCCAGGCAATCCGTTTTCAGCCATCCGCTGATCGTGAGGGCTCTACAAAGCGAACGCTGTACCATTCACTAGTTTGAAGTGGCAACGGCCAGCGAGCTGTTCGGTAGCTCAGGCAACCACGGGGCGAGAATTGATGAAATCCCAGAGCTTTACGGACTGGTGCCTGGATTCCGCTTGCTCAACAAAGACCCTTACATCGCTGGTTTAAGGCACGTGCCATCGTGTACCAGCCGAGCGCGGTGCCTACTTTCTTACAATGCGCTTCCAAAAACTACAAAATGTAGGCGAATTGCCAGCAAACTTTACATCTTCGCTATCCCAGACCCGTCTTTACGAGCGCGTCGGCGCAATCAGCGCGATCCCGTTAAAAGCGCCAAACGCGAGAACGAACAAGTACGGTGCTTTGATATCACGTAGCGATGCCCGAATGAATCCACAATCTGAGCTACGTTTCAATTGGCTTCGCACCGCATGCATACTTATCGCCCCGAGCAAGCATGCGAACGTCGAACGAAGTCCCACTAAGGACATAGAAGCGATTCACTCCCTAAAACACAATTGGTGGCGAAATGACTGTAAATGCACTTGGCGTGGAAACGAGTCCCACCGCCTCGCATTCGGGCCTACGCGAAGTTACCTGGCCAAGAATTCTGTTTGTCGACGACGATCCTAACATTGTCGCTGCAATGGAACGCAATTTCCGACCCTACAAAGTTCGACTGACGCGAGCTTACCATGGCATGCAAGGCATAATGTCCGCAGTGACCGAAAAGCCGAATGTAATCATCACTGACATTTCAATGCCTCTTGCCTCTGGCGACGAGTTGATTGAATGCTTGGCGACAAATCCAAACACGGCTAAAACTCCGATCATCGTTCTCACAGGTCGCAACGCAGTTACCTTGACCACGCGGCTTAAGCAGTTGAATGTCGCTGCGGTTCTGCACAAGCCATTGAATTTTGAACATCTGATCACGAAGCTAGAGCGATTAGTGCGGATCGCCAAGCAAACTTAGCGGGCGGATGACTAAATCATCAGACCGCTAGCGACCTGTCGCAGTTCTGTATCCGCGTCGTCAACGTGAAAGCGAACTTATGAAGGGTGTCATATTCACCGAGTTCCTCGAATTGGTCGAAACCGGCTTCGGAATGGAGACTGCGGATCAGGTGATTACGCGCGGCTGTCCGTTTCAAAGCACAGGCTTCACCTCCGTCGGCTCATACGATCATCGCGACTTGATTTCCATGGTGAACGAACTGAGCAAACTGTCGAGCACTCCCTCCGGACAGCTCGTGCATGTGTTCGGCAAGCACATGTTCGGCAAGTTTTTCGAGAGTCATCCGGCCGCTTTCGAACGCGTCGCTTCGACCTTCGAATTGTTGCTAAGCGTCGAAGAGGTGATTCACGTTGAGGTGAAGAAGCTGAACCCAGAAGCCGAATTGCCATCGTTCAGCTTCCCAGAAGTCAACGAAGGCGAGATGCAAGTCGTCTACAAATCAACGCGGCCATTCGCTGACCTCGCTCACGGTCTGATCGAAGCCAGCGTTGAGCACTTTAAAGAAGATATCGAGATCGCTCGCACAGACCTCGAAGGCGAACCTGGAACTCATGCCATGTTTACTCTAAGCCATCGCAATCGTCTCATCTCACAAACTTAGCAACAGGTGGTACATCAATCGCAATGGTCCCCAACGAGGTACTAGAGAGATTCGTTCAGCGTGAACGTTCGGCCCGCAAGGAAGCCGAACGTCTACTAGAAGTGCGCAGTCGCCAACTCTACCAATCCAATGCGACCTTAACGCAAATGGCGGCCGCTCTTGAAGACGAAGTTCGACGCACACAAGCCATCGTTGAGACTGCCGCTGAAGGCATCATCACATTCGACTCCAACGGTAACATCGAATCGATCAACTGTGCGGCGCAGCAGATATTTGGCTACGACTTCTACGTGGCCATTGGTAAGAATATCTGCGATCTCGTTCCTTCGGCAAAATTTTGCGACTCAATCGAAGGCTGTGCCGTAAATCTGCTCGCCTTTAGTCAGAGTGAGCACGGCGGCGAAATCCAAGGTTTGAAGTCCGACGGGACACCCATCCCGCTCGAAATCGTCGTTAGCGAATTCACGCACGCTTACCGCACTTCGTTCACCGCCATGCTGCGCGATCTAACGCGCCGCAAGCAGCTAGAAACTCAGCTCGCGCACGCGCAAAAAATGGAATCCGTCGGGCAGCTCGCCGCTGGCATCGCGCACGAAATCAACACTCCGATTCAATACGTCGGCGACAATACTCGATTTCTGAAGAGCGCGTTCGACGGCATCGAACAGATTCTTCAAGCGACCGACCAGTTGCTCACGCGCTGCGCGCAACACGCGGAGCTTGATGACCATGTTGCGACCTTAAGGGCCTTGCAACAGACAGTCGACCTCGCATTCCTGCGGGATGAGATTCCAGCGGCAGTAGATCAAACTCTCGAAGGTGCAGACAGTGTTGCCAGAATCGTTCGCGCAATGAAAGACTTTTCGCATCCCGGTTCCGAAGAGAGGATGCGGGTCAACTTAAACAGAGCCCTCGAAAACACATTGACCGTTTGTAAAAACGAATGGAAGTATGTCGCCGATCTCAAGACAGACTTCTGCGAGGACCTGCCCTCCATCGACTGCTTGCCCGGCGAACTCAATCAAGTGTTTTTGAACCTGGTTGTCAATGCTGCGCATGCAATTGAGGCTGGGCTGGCGACCAAGAAAGCCTCTGAGCGCGGACTGTTAACCGTCACGACGCGATTAAGCGATCGATGGGCGGTCATCGAGATCGCTGACACTGGTTGCGGTATTCCTGCGGCAATTCAAACGCGCATCTTCGATCCGTTTTTCACAACCAAGTCGGTCGGTAAAGGCACCGGTCAGGGGCTGGCAATTTGCTACAACGTCGTCGTTGAAAAGCACCTCGGCAAACTTTTCTTTACTTCAACACCGGGCGAAGGCACCGTGTTTCATGTGTGGTTGCCTCTGGCAGGCGACACGAAGGCGACCGTTCCACCCGCGGCATCCCCAGCAGTCGAATACTCCTCGTTTTTGCAAACTGAATAGGGGCCAGCTGAACCGCCATGAACAAAACCAACATCCTATTTGTCGATGACGAAGTGAACATTCTTCAAGCTTTGAAGCGAATGTTGCACACTTATCGCCAAGAATGGGAGATGACCTTTTGTTCCAACAGTGAGGCCGCGCTAGGATTGCTTCGCGACCAACACTACGACGTGTTGGTGACCGATATTCGGATGCCGCATGTCGATGGTAGCCGACTGTTGTTCGAAAGTTTTCTGTATCAGCCGGAGACGATGCGCTGCGTGCTGTCGGGTTACGCGGATCGCGATCAAGCGGTCAATGTCGCTGGAACCGCGCATCAGTTCCTTTCAAAACCATGCACCAAAGAGGCGATCGAGTGCATGGTCCAGCGAGCTCGACAATCGAGTGAGCGATTGCCGACCGGTGAAGTGCGACGCGCCGTGGCTCGCATCTCCGCAGTGCCATGTCGCCCCACAGTTCTTCGCGAACTGAACCGTGAACTGCAACTTGCACAACCGAATCTTGAAACTGTTGCCAATCTGATCGCTTCCGATATCGGAATGTCAGCCAAGATTATGCAGTTGGTGGCATCGTCGTTCTTCGGGCGCTGCGCCGCCGTTTTCTGTCCTCGCGAAGCCGTTGCTTTACTCGGCGTTGAATTGATTGCGGGATTGCTCAGAGAGATGGGAATTTTCACTCCGCTACTGGTTGAAAAAGAAGTGCTCGATATCGACGCGCTTTGTGCATCCTCAATGCTCGCTGCGGAAATCACTCGAAACGAATCTCTTGAGCAAGGCCTGAACGAACGCGCTGCAAACGTCGCTTTCATATCGACTTACCTGCGAAGCGTAGGCACGATCGTGCTCGCTCATCTATTCTCCGATCAGTATCGCCAAGTAGTGAAGTTGGTGGCGCAGCAAGCGTTGCAAACGGAACAAGCCGAGCAACGCATACTTGGAACGACTTCTTCGAATGTCGGCGGTTACCTGCTAGCCATCTGGGGATTTCCGCAGCATGTCGTCGACGCAGTGGGCGGAAATCTTCCAGACGAAAGGAGCGTTCAATGTCCGATGATATCCTGTTAGTGGATGACGAGCCGAAAGTGCTTCAAGCGCTGCGCCGCGGGCTGCATGGTCGCTTCAGTTTGCATCTAGCCGAAGGAGGGCCAGCCGCGATCAAGGCGCTGCACGATGATGGGCCCTTCGCCGTCGTCGTTTGCGACATGCAGATGCCAGACATCAGCGGGCTTTCGGTGCTGGCCGAATCCAAACGCATCGCTCCGGACACCATGCGTGTCATGTTGACCGGTAACGCGGATCAACAAACCGCCATTGATGCGGTCAATCAAGGCGCGATCTATCGCTTTCTCAATAAACCTTGTCCCGCCGAAGAACTCGCTGAGACGCTGGAGTCCGCGCTTCGCGAGCATCAGACTTTGACGCTCGAACGCACTCTGCTAACACGCACACTAACTGGCACCATCGGTTTGATCACCGAGCTGCTGGCTCTGGTCAATCCCAACGCTTTCGGACGTGGCGGCCGCATCCGTCAACTGATGAAGCAGTTCAGCACGCGCTTGGAGCTTGAAGAGAGTTGGCAATACGAAATCGCCGCAATGCTTTCCCAAATCGGATGCGTCGCGGTTCCTCAACAGTTGCTCGACCGAGTTGCACACGGCCACGAGCCAACCGCTGCCGAGAAGGAACTCTTGCAATCACAAGCCGAAGTAGGCAGCCGACTGATCGCCAAGATCCCGCGACTGGAGGCCGTTGCCGCCATGATCGCTGGCCAGATTCCCGGAAACGCAAACCGCAGCTCGAATCCGTCCGTCGAACTCGGTGTAAACATGCTGCGCATCTTGATCGACTTCGACACGCTCTGCCAGCATCGCTCAATCAACGACGCGATCAGTCGGATGGAAAGTTCTGAAGGCGGCAAGTACGATGCGGAACTACTGCGGTCGTTCACTGAGATGATTCTCGGATCCGTCGAGTCGCGATTGGTGCATGTGAAAGAGCTGAGAGAGCAGATGATTCTCGATGAGAACGTACTAACTCGTAACGGCGACATCTTGATCACCAAAGGCCATGAATTGACAGCGACCTTGATCTACCGTTTGCGCGCCTTCGAACAAAACGGAACCGGCGTCAGACAACCCTTCCGCGTCCGCGTGCGCTCGACGGAATCGACTGGCACATGACCCACATCCCGCGCTCTGTAGTGAGGTCCCTAAAGTGTTGACTAACACTTTAGATCAGTAATGTGATTCGTCGGAGACTCAGAACACCATTGACTTCCAAGCGGAGGCGGCTCTGGCGATATCATTCATGAATCAAGATCGAAGAGATCTGGCAGCGAAAGAGTTGTGGCCGGTTGGCAGAGCGGGCAGATGGCGGCGCATTTGCCAAACGACTGACGCGATCGATAGCTGCCTTGGCTCGGAATCCGGTGGATCACGACTCCCTTCGGAAAAGTGGCCTGGCGTCTGCGCTTGCGCCTGTTTTCTTCTTATAATTCTTATAAAGAGTGACTAGGCAGCGGGCCTCACGACGAAGCCCACTGCGCGTGTTTTGACTAGTAGCAGCTCATCGACTAGACCTTGGCAGCCTTCTTTTTAAAACGTCGAACTGCCGCGCCCACGCCAATCAGACCGACCAATGCCATAGAACTTGGTTCCGGTACAGCCGAAACCGAGAACGTGATCAGACCAATGTTGGTTGCTCCGAAGAGGTCAGCGTTAGAGAAAACGTACCCTTGGGCAGTTGTGAAACCATTGAATGCGCCCAACTCCGAGAAGTCAAAGGCAACCACACCGTTCTCTGCCACGCGATTGCTATTCGTTCCACCCTGAACAAAGGCTCCGTTGAGAGGAATCGCCACCTCTGAATTGGCATCCCATATTTGCGATGCCGTTTGATTAATCTGGGAAATGAGCAAATTCCCAGCGTCGTCTAAGATTTGGAACTCCATCGGATTGTCGTTTCCGATAAACAGATCATTGCTGGGAACGACCATCGAAGCGAAGGTAAAGAAGCGGTTCACGCTCGTATCGACAGTGAAGGTTTGCGAACCCGAACTCGCGCGATTCATATTTGCGTTTCCAGCCGGGACTATCTGGGGCAAAGAACCGCTGCCAACGACGGTACCAAGCACTGCAGTCGGATCCGCTGCAGCGAAAGCTTGGAACCACGTATCACCGGTCCCGCGTTCCGCAATCGAAATGATTGGGTCGGTGGCTGTTGTGCCAATGTTGAAGGCATCGAAGGTTCCGTTGTGGAACCCAACTCGCAGTGGTGCATATGCCACGCTGTTGGTCGGCGCGAGGTTTTGGAAGGTCACCGTTACATTCACAATGGCCGCTTGGCTCGTGCTTGACCACCCGATGGCAAGTAAGCCCAACAAAAAACAACTCCAAAAATTCGTCTGAGATCGCATACTTCGTTCCCCTAAAAACTGCTTTCTGTGAAATATCGCGGCTGAAACTGTTTTGGTTCAGCGTGAAATGGAGTGAAGGCTGATCGGTGTTAATCTAAAAAGTGAATGGAAATGATTGTTGGGAATCACTTGATCCCAATGCTCGGATTTATCGCATTCT
>JBGSJB010000249.1:0-3446 GCA_041742175.1 Pirellulaceae bacterium | reverse complement strand
CTTTTCGGCTACGACTTTCAAGCTGACCATGAAGCGTTACTGGAATCCGATTCCGGTCGTGTGGATCTCGACAAAGCGATCGATAGTTTGATCCTCACGAAACCAACCGATGCCGACGCGCACGAAGGTGGCAAGCGTTTCGAGAATGAAGGCTGGGAGTATTGGGTACTGCGACGCTGGATTGAATCGCGGGCCTCCTACAATCCGAAGGAAATTCAAACCATCCAGAAGCTGGAAGTCACACCCGCCGAAATTCGCTTCACTGATAAGGACCAGACACAACCACTGAAAGCGATCGCGCACTGGGAAGATGGCACTTCTGAAGACGTCACCTGCCTCTGCCGCTTCCAATCAAATGATTCCGCAATCGCGGCTATCGATGAGGCAGGTTTGGTCACTGCGGGCGAACGAGGCGATACGCATGTCGTTGTATCTTATGACAACGCCGTGGTACCTATTCTCGTCTTGCAACCAGTTTCATCCAAAGTGGACGATCAGTATCCACCGACACCCACGCCAACCAAGATCGATCGTCTAGTAATCGACAAGCTACGTAAACTTGGCATCGTTGCATCGGAGCTTTGCACAGACGAAGAGTTTTTGCGTCGTGCATCGCTGGATGTCGCTGGGACTTTGCCAACTGCGGCAGAAGTGATTGCGTTTACTCAAGATCGCGATGAACAGAAGCGAGCGAAGAAGATCGAAGAACTGCTCAGCCGCCCGACTTACGCCGCTCAGTGGACCACGTTTCTGTGTGATATCACTGGCAATAACGACGACCAACTTCGTAACTTTTTCCCGCAAGGCGTTGATCCGAGCGTTCAGTGGTATCGCTGGATTTATGAACGCGTCGAACGCAATACGCCTTACGATGAAATTGTCGAAGGCTTGGTCACTGCGACCAGCCGGGTGCCCGACGAATCGTACCGCGATTACTGCGCGGCGATGACCGAAGCTTGCAAGGACAAGACAGGCGACAAGTTTGCCGAGCGTCCTTCGATGATGCATTTCTGGGCGCGTAACAATTTCAAGACGAGCGAAGACCGCGTGATCGGTTTCGCGTACTCGTTCTTAGGAGTTCGTATTCAGTGTGCTCAGTGTCATAAGCACCCGTTTGATCAGTGGGCGAAAGCGGACTTCGACAACTTCGAACGTCTATTCAACGGCGTGGTTGCAAACCAGAACAGCATGGCACCCGATGCGAAGAAGGAATACAACGCGCTCATTGACGAATTGAAACTTGACAAGAGCCTGAAGGGAAATCAGCTTCGCAAAGCCGTCGGTGAGATGATGCGTGACGACGATGCCGGCCGCACGTTTCCTTTCCCAGAATTGGTCATAAGCAATCGTCAGAATGACAAGAGAAAAAAGGACAAGAATGCCAAGCCGGTCGTTAGCAAAGCAAAATTGTTAGGCGGGGATTGGGTCTCACTCGATTCTAAGGATGTGCGTGGCAAGTTGATGGATTGGCTGCGCTCGCCCGACAATCCATACTTTGCCAAAGCCATCGTTAACCGCGTGTGGGCAGCTTATTTCGGCGTCGGTATCGTCAATCCGCCAGACGACTTAAACCTTGCCAACGCTCCCAGCAACGCGCCTCTTCTCGATTATCTTGCCGAAGGATTCCGCGAGCATGATTTCGACCTCAAATGGCTGCATCGCGAGATTCTGAATTCGGATACGTATCAGCGATCTTGGAATACGAACGAAACGAACCAACACGACAAACGCAACTTCAGCCACAGTTTGTTGCGAAGGATCTCTGCTGAAGCCACGCACGATTCGGTTCGGATGGCGCTTGCCAACGATAAATTGGCTGAAGAAGCGCATTCGCTGTCGGTCAGCCGTGCGCTAACACGTGGTGGTTCCAGCAGCCAAGCGCCGCGCGACGATATGAGCTACGCTCTGTCCGTGTTTGGTCGTAGTGTGCGAGAAAGCAACTGCGACTGTGACCGATCAAGTGAACCGAGCTTGCTGCAAACTGTTTTCCTACTAAATGATAAAGCGGTACTCTCGTGGCTCAACGATCCGCGCGAAAGCTGGGTCGCTTCGGTCGCGAAGAAGTATTCTTGGCCAGCTCCCAAGGCTCAAGAGCGACCAGGCAATAAGATGAGCGACGAAATGCAAGCTCGTCTTTCTGAGCAACTGGAAAAAGGCAAGCAGCAGCTCGCCAAAATCGAAGCTCGCTTACCGGACGCGAAAGCCAAAGGCCAAGACCAACTGGTTTCGACGATGGAAGAACGCAAACGACTAATTCTCAAACAGCAAGCCAAAGTCGAGAGCCTCAATCCGTCGGTATTGCAAGGCAAAGAACGCGATGACAGTTCATCTGCGTCAACCGATTCGAGCGATCGCATGACTGAGGAACAAGCTTTGTGGGTGACTGAGCAAGCCTACTTGCGCAGCCTTTCGCGTAAACCGAACGCTTCGGAGCTCGACATCGCAGTCAATTACCTGCGATCCGAAAGCAACCCAACCGCCGCCACGGAAAATCTGATTTGGAGTTTACTGAACACCAAAGAGTTCATCATCAATCACTAGGCTGCATTGAGCCCAGTCTAAACAACCCAGTCTAACCACACCCAGTCTAACAACAGTAAGCAATCTCAACTGACGATATCGGAGTTAACTATGTCATTCCATCGAACATGCGACGGCCATTCTCGACGTGACTTTTTACGAGTTGGTTCGTTGTCGGCCGCAGGCTTTACGCTTGCCAACTACCTAAGATTGGCCGAAGCGGGCGAAGTTGCTTCTGCGAAAGGCAAAGCCGCGATCTTCATCGATCTCAACGGTGGCCCGTCGCACATCGATTCCTTTGACCCTAAGCCCAACGCTCCTGATAACATTCGTGGTACGTTTAAAGCCATCTCAACAAACGTGGCTGGCATCCAAGTTTCCGAACACTTGCCAAAGTTGGCGCAGTGCGCCGATAAGTTCACAATCCTCCGAGGAGTAAGTCATACGTTGGCTGCTCATCGTCTTGGCAGCGAATACGTCAACACCGGCAGTCGGCCGCTCGCGTCGCTTGAGTACCCTGGCTACGGCGCAGTGATCACCAAGGAAATGCCTGTTGCCGCCGACTTACCACCGTTTGTCGCTATTCCACGTGGCAACCAGCGCGCGGGTTTTCTAGGTATTCAGGACGCGCCTATGAACACAGGCGCGACGCCAAACGCTGGCCAACCATTCGCTGTACGAGGCATCTCGCTCGGCAATGGCGTAACGGTCGACACGATCCAACGACGACAGGGACTGCTCGCCGATCTCGACCAAGCATTTAAGCATATGGACAAGGACGATCAGCTGCTTGAAGGCTTAGATCGTTTCAATGAAAAAGCCTTCGACATGATCAAGAGCCCAAGAGCTCGAGAGGCGTTCGACATCAGTCGCGAGGATTCGTCTTTTTCAAAACAGTTCGATGCCGATTCGTTCTCGCAGAGCTG
>JBGSJB010000248.1:0-2045 GCA_041742175.1 Pirellulaceae bacterium | reverse complement strand
TCGACGAGATGTCGCAAGACAATGGCGGCTTTTTCCTGAGCGGTGAAAGTTCTTCGTGATCGTGTCATTTTGAGAGCCTCCTTTGGCTTGTAGAATAACTCGATCAACTCCAAACTCCAGTTTCAGCTGGGGCAAAACACTTGACCAACCCAAAGAATGACTCTCGCATGAGCAACGAGGAGTTGGTAATTACCCTCGCGTACATGGATTACAGTTGGAGAAGGTGCATATCGCGACAGGCGGCATCGGCGGACTTCATTGATCTATTTAGGCGGCAAGCTACCGTTGGAGTAAGGATTAAGCAGAAGAGTGATATCACCAATCTTTTGAACTCAGCATCTGGAGATGAAGGTGTCTTGAAGAACGTTTGCGAATCAATTCGCAACGTTGACAAGTACATTCGTAGATTGCGGACTATCCTGCTCGATACTGATGAAAGCGAAAACATCGACCAATGGCTTGCAAAAGAATTCTCAAATTGGCTAGGTAGAAAAACTTACGCACGCAAACGACAAGATCATTATTCGCTCTGGTATTTGAGCCATGCGTTAACCCACGAAATCGTGCTCAAGCATCGCGCGACGATGAAAAGTGAGATTCGCACCCTGCTTGAGTTAATGAAGAATGCCGATCCAAACGAAGAACTTGCACAGTCAATTGCGACGTTCAAATCATTAGTAGATGAGTTTCGCGATACTTATGCAGTTGACGCACGGAAGATTCGGCTCAAAACGGAGGAAAAGCAAGAGCTAATCCGAAGCCAGGGAAACAAGTGCCCGATCTGCAATGACAAGCTGTTCATACATGATGAACTGGCCGTTGATCATCGCGAGCCGTTAGCAAAGGGAGGAAAGGATGTCCGCGAGAATCTTCGAGTTACGCACTACTTTTGCAACCTAAAACGTGGAAGTGGCGGTAGGGACGAGTTTGACGGCTGAAGACCTTACTTTTCTTGTGTATTGCTTGCAAGACACCGACCACCCGCCTATTGCGACGAACAGTAGATCCTTCTGAATGCTGCATTGCTAGGTGCGCTGAATCTTGAGTGCCATTGGGCGAATCGTATCACCTGTTTCTATGCACGCGGAAAATGCAAGCGTGGTACGCGTCTTTTTGCGGAAAGATGCCTGCCTCCTTGCAAGTTGGACCAATGGCGACTCAAACTTTCGTGAACGCCTACTTGCCATCCCTAATTGATTTCGCCAATGACTGACTTTGAACGACGTAGCTGTGGCGGGTCGTTTTAGTGTCGCTGGTGCCGCCAATCTCGTACACGTCAAGCGCATCACCCTTTTCATTGAGACGAAAAACAATCATGTAGTCACCAAACATCCCGACGATTGTACGGCCGTCTAATGTTGCCCAGCGGTGGTGCGGTAACTTCGCTTGTTCATTACTAGAGGAGACGATCGTACCGTTCTCGTGAAAAACGAGGAAAGCATCCACCATGCGCAACAGGTTTGGCGTATTCGTGCAGTTCCATTTTGATCGAGCCAAGACGCTTTCAAGCCTTGCCCTCTCGCGCGAGAGACGGTCGTTGCCATCAGGCAGAATGGGCATGCCCATCTCAGTCTTTATTTTCTCAATCGCGTCGCGCAACCTTATTGCTTCGTCCAGTTGATCGCGTGTCGTTGCTTCTTTTCTTCTAGCTTCAAGCAATTCAATTTGCGCCGCTTGCAGTTCCTTTAGCTTATCGAAGTACTCATTGTTCAGCGCCTTAATTCCCGCATCCAAATCTAAGGCAGAGTCGTTGACACCAGGCTGCGCAAGAGCGCATGTGGACAGGAGAGCTGATACACAAAGCGAAAGCAAAATTCTCATGGCCGAATCATCCCGTGTTTAAGGCATCGGTGGGCACTCAAAATCGGCTGCGATTTCTGATGACAGCTTACCAGAACAGATGCGTTGTTGCTGCAAAAAAGCCGCCAGCAGTTACGCTGGCGGCTTTGAGTTTAGTTCAATCTAAAGCAGCTAACCCTCTAACTACATCCCATCGAGTTCCCGCAGTTGTGGCAGAGGTAGCAGTTACCGTTGCGGACTGTGAT
>JBGSJB010000247.1:0-3870 GCA_041742175.1 Pirellulaceae bacterium | reverse complement strand
GACCAGGTGGACCAGGGCCAGGGCCTGCTGGTGCTGGTGCTGGTGGACCGGGTGGTCGGCCGGGCGGTGCGGGGACTGGTGGTGGCTTTGATCCAAAGGCGATCGCAGAGCGTATTCTGGAGTCAGGTGACACTGACGGCGATGGAAAGATCAGTACCGAAGAGATCGCTGGAATGGACGAGCGGATGCGCGAACGTGCTCCGACATATGACACGAATGGCGATGGCTTCATTGAGAAGAGTGAAATTATCAAAGCGATGAACAAAGCCCGCCAGCAAATGGGAGCTGGTGGTGGTGGACCTCCTGGAGGTGGATTCGGCGGCCCGCGCTAGTCGGTCCTTGAATGCCCGTTGCAAAGGAATGCCGGTCCTGTTTGACGAAAACTGTAGCAACACTTGGAGCGACCTGTGCGACTTGCATGTTCAATCCGCGATCTAAAAAAAGAATATCGACTGAAAGGCGAAACCGTTCGCGCGCTGCGTGGCGTTTCGTTCGATGTTCCCGAAGGCGATTATGTGGCCATCATGGGGCCGTCGGGTTCTGGCAAAAGTACGCTATTGAACATGTTCGGATGCTTGGACAAACCGACTTCCGGTGATCTGTTTTTGGGCGACGACAACGTAGCTCATATGACTGACGATCAACTTGCCGAGATTCGTTCGCGACGGATCGGCTTTGTGTTTCAGGCTTACAATCTGATTCAGCAGTTAACCGTGGTTGAGAACATTCAAGTGCCGCTCTATTACCAGGGTAAGCTGGGTCCAAAAGAGCGCAAACGTTGTACCGATCTGGCTGCGATGGTGGGACTCGGCGATCGTCTTTCGCATCGACCGACGCAGCTATCCGGCGGTCAGCAGCAGCGTGTTGCGATCGCGCGCAGTCTCGTGAACGATCCGTACTTTATGCTTGCCGACGAACCAACGGGTAACTTGGATTCGAAGACAACTGCGGAAATTCTTGGGTTGTTCGATCGTTTGAATGAAGAGGGACGTACCATCATCTTAGTGACGCACGAAGATGATGTGGCGGCGCGAGCCAAGCGTGTGGTGCGGCTGCGCGATGGCAAGCTTCAGTCTGATGTGACGAACTCGCCTGAGGTTCGTCGAGCGGCTGCGGCGCATGCGCTCGCCAACTTGCCAGTCGAAGAAGACGAAGAAAAAGAAGAACAGCTCGAAAAGGTTTCAGAGGCCTAGAACATGCTTTGGATGCGAACGATAACTCTAGGTATCAAGAGCCTGTGGCTTCACCCGCTTAGGTCACTGTTGACAGTGCTTGGCATCTTCATTGGCGTCGCCAGCGTTATTTGGTTGCTGGCGATCAGTGAAGGGATCAGTCGCGAGGCGCAGCGACAGATTGAAAGTCTCGGTGCGGATACGATCATGATTCGATCGGTGAAACCGCCGAACGAGAAACTGAATCCGCAAGGTGTAACGCCTTACGGATTGACGCGAGCCGAATTCGACATGTTGAGAACAACGGTGCCGACAATCAAAAGTGCGATTCCCATTCGCGAAATTCGCCGCACTTTTTCTTACAAAGATCGTGTCGTAGACGGGCGTCTGGTTGGCTGCACTCCCGAGTATGCCGAACTGACACGCTTGGTGATCGATCAAGGGCACTTCATTACGGACGCGGAGAGTTTTCGAAAAGCGACGAGTTGCGTGTTGGCGGCTCGCGTTGCAGAGCGACTGTTTCCCTATGAGAGTCCGCTTGGAAAACGCGTGTACATTCCGGAACACACAGATTATTACACCGTTGTAGGAGTGTTAGAGCACCGAAATGCATCGGCAGCGATCGGCGGTTCAATGGATGCTCAGGACTTTTCAAGTGACATCTACATTCCGATCTCAACTTTGCAGCAGCGAATCGGTGACATGGTTACGCGCCGCACAGGAGCGACGTTTGAAGGTGAAATTTTGGAGCTGAATCAAATCACAGTTCGCGTGGGCGATATTAGTGAAGTGAAAGAAACAGCGTCGTTGATCGGTGCTGCGCTGCGGTCGCACGATACATTGGAAGACGTTGCAGTCGTCGTGCCACTCGAATTGCTCGAACAAGCTCGCACGACAAAGATGATGTTCATGGTCTTCATGGGTTTGGTAGCTGCCATTTCACTTTTGGTTGGTGGCATCGGCATTATGAATATTATGCTCGCAACGGTAACGGAACGAACTCGCGAGATCGGTATTCGGCGTGCCTTGGGAGCCAAACAACGCGACATTGTTCGACAGTTCTTGGTCGAAACGGCAGTGCTCAGCGTTGTTGGTGGTGGAACCGGCGTTTTGGCTGGAGTTATCTGTCGCCCACTCCTATTGGCGTTGCGCGATACTATGAACCGCAATTGGCCCGACACCATGAATTCGCTACCGGACGTGGTGCGTAATGTTACGCCTACCGTTGTGCCTGAGTCGATTCCCATCGCGTTCGGTATATCATTGTTGGTGGGTTTGATCTTCGGTCTCTACCCTGCAATTCGCGCAGCCAAGATGAATCCAATTGAAGCACTGCGACACGAATGATTGAGTCGTGATCCTGTTGCATAATCAAGCGGTTCGCGGCTGCGAACCCATCTACGTCAGTCCGCAGCGGCAACTATAATGCTGCCAGCAATTTTTGCTGGAGATTTATTGCCGATCGTGCGCGTCGGCATTCAATGAGGCTCGTTCCGCGTAGGAGATTCAGACAGCGATGAAAAATTCTGCATGTGTTTGGCGGGAAGCGGTTAGCGTTTTGAGTTTCTTGATGCTCGCCGTGGGGCAGCTTGCGATGGCGGGCGAGCGAATGACGCCGGAGTTATTGTGGAAACTCGGTCGCGTTGGCGAAGTTGCCATTTCGCCCGACGGCAGGCAGGTCGCGTACTTGGTAACCAAGTACGACTTAGCTGAAAACTATGGCAAGTCGGACTTGTTGCTTCAGACTTTGCAAACGCTTCCACCCGCAGCACAGCTCGATCAACTTCCTCGCAGCGTCGGCTTCACAACTCCATTACAAACCGCTGCACCGAAGACATTGTTGGCGGGCGTCAAGGGACTCAATTCGATCGGTTGGATTCAACGTCCAGAAGGCGCTCGGCTGATTTACTTGGCGCCAACCGAAGGAGAAAAATCGACTTCGCAAGCTTGGATGCTCGACCCAGCCAATCCACAGCCGAAGCAGATCACGAAGCTGGAACAAGATGTCAGCAACTTAATGCCTTCGCCAAAAGGTGACGCAATCGCATTTACGCTGGACATCACCATGGATAGCGATGTGACGAAGCTCTATCCAGATTTACCGAAAGCCGACGCGCGCATCATCGACTCGCTGATGTATCGCCACTGGAACGCATGGCACGATTACGCGTACAGTCACGTGCATGTCGCGAAACTGGACGCAGAGGGAATGGCGCTCGAAGCGATCGATCTCATGCGATCGCTGAAAGCCGATTGTCCGGTACCGCCGTTTGGTGGCGCGGAGCAATTCGCATTCTCGCCTGATGGCCAGCAGCTTGCGCTCACAATCAAGCTCGTCAACAACCCTGCTGAGAGCACCGACACGAGTATTTTTTTGGTCAGCGCCGCTGGTGGTCCGCTGAAGAACATCACGCCTGGGATGCCTGGTTACGATGTCGAACCTACGTACTCGCCCGATGGCCGCTACATCGCTTTTCATTCGATGGAACGTCCTGGATTCGAAGCGGATCGCAACCGCATTATGATTTACGACCGATCAAGCGGTGATATTCGTGAAGTCACCGTCGGTTTGGATCAGACGACGCATCATGCTTTTTGGAGTGAGGATAGCAAGCGACTAACGTTTGACAGTGAATTTCGCGGTACGCAGCAAGTCTTCGAAATCGATGTTGCATCTTCGCAGGTCAAGCAAGTGACC
>JBGSJB010000246.1:0-3567 GCA_041742175.1 Pirellulaceae bacterium | reverse complement strand
CAAAAGCGTATGAACACGCTCGACTTTGCAATGATGTTGCTGGAGCATGGCGACGTGGCGGTTAGTCCAGGAACCGGATTCGGACCAGCCGGTGAAGGTTACTTGCGGATGGCTTTGGTCGAGAACGAGAACCGTTTGCGTCAAGCGGTTCGCCAGATCGCGCGCTGTCTCGATAAGATGGAACAACAATATGAACCTACATCCAGCGAAACCGCTGTCGGCTGAAAAGCGTGCCGCGAGCTTCAATATGCACGCTTGGTTGTGCTGCAATGCCATGAACTGACTACGAAGCGCGCCGCCACTGGTCGCTCAGCAAGAGATGTTCAAAAGCAGCGGAAATTTTGTTACTCGGAACAGATAGGTCCACACAGTTTGAGCACACAGTGTCAGCACACAGTGGTGCTGTAGATTGTGGCCATTGTCGTAACTGTATTCGCTGCTATGAGGATGCACAAACAGGTCGTTTGAACCTCGTTGAATGATGAACTGTTAAACACTCAAGACCACGGTGTCATCCGCGGTTTTTGGTCATCCGTGGTCTTAGGTTGCTCCTGCGTTGCGGCTCTGAAAGCGCAATGTCACTTGCTAAAAGATTGACCACGGATGGCATTGCGGTCCCACGGTTGAATGCAGTCGCAGTGGGTTGCCGCAGCCGTACTAGTGATACTCAGCCTGGCAACTGCTCCGAGGCATTGAACGTTCTCCATCCGTGGGACCACTTTGTCATCCGTGGTCTTATGCTGGACCTACGTCGCAACGCTGAGAACGCTATGTCACTTGCTAAAAGATTGACCCACGGAT
This sequence comes from Pirellulaceae bacterium, assembly GCA_041742175.1. Taxonomy (GTDB): domain Bacteria; phylum Planctomycetota; class Planctomycetia; order Pirellulales; family Pirellulaceae; genus Aureliella. The sequence goes on along the minus strand of JBGSJB010000246.1, from coordinate 2,766 downwards.
AATCGCAGCTAGCGATTAATCATCGATATAGGTTTCGACAAACTTGGCCAAGCGGTGAAAATCGCTGTCGGTCTCGATGTAACGCACCTTAGTAACCAGCGTCTTGGGATCGACCAAGTCTTCGAAGGGCACAAAGCTGAGATCCAACTGACCACCGACTGAAACCATGACGCCGTTCATTCCTTTTTCGACGAGCGCGCGGTAAGCTCCAACGCCGATTTGCGAACCGAGCATGACGTCGAAAGCGTGAGGGATGGCACAGCGCGCTTCGTAACCGAGTTGCAATCCGGTAACCTTTCGCGATTTGCCGGTTTGCGTCTTGTACGCATCGCCGATGATTTTGGCCATCATCTTGCTGAGGTTGACGTTGGCGATCGAGATATGACCATGGTCGTCGCGAGGAATGCCTTCAAGGTATTTGTAAGGCAGGTACTCGGCCATGCCTTCCGCGATGACTAACACGCCGTAGTTACGGCCTTGTTTCTCGCGAGCAATCATCAATTTGACAATGTGATCAACGATTTTGTCTACGATCATGATCGGACGAGTGATCGTCTTGCCGGTCGTATCGGTGACTGTTTCTTCGCCGCGGTACGGACCGACAATGTCCTCGACGCTGAGCACCATCGAAGCTTCGCCAGCGATTGCAGCTCCGTAAGCGAGCCAACCCGCCGAACGTCCCATCGCTTCGCACAAAAAGTAAGCTTGTCCAGCGGATGCGTCGTAGTTTAAATTGCGCATCTCAGTGGCCAGAAACTCGGCTGCGGTAAAGTAGCCAAACGTAAAGTCGATGCCCATGTAGTCGTTGTCGATGGTCTTCGGCAAGTGAATCACAGGGAATTTCTTCGAGCCCGCCGGCAAGGTGTCTTGGAACAACTTCATCTTGTTTGCTGTCTTCAGAGTGTCGTCACCACCGATCGAAATCAGTGCGTCGACACCCAAGGAGCACAGAGCTTCGTAAACGCGTTTCAGCGGCGCGCTGCGTTCGGGATCAACAAGATGTTCTGGCGCTGAAACCGCTTTGCCGGGATTCGTTCGCGCTGTTCCGATTAAGATGCCTTGCGACGTGCGAAGATGCGGCAGATGTTCATGACCGATGTTAATGTAGGCTTCGTTAGCGACCAGCGGCTTGGATGCGTCGTAGTCGATTAAGTTGGAGTAACCGTGCTTGATACCAACAACTTCGATTCCATCGTTTAGGAAAGCGAGTGCTGCTGTGCCGATGACAGCGTTAGCGGCTGGAGCTGGACCGCCAGCGAACAGCATGGCAACTTTTTTGAGCGGTGACTTTGACATGGGCTTATCCGAAAGCTAGAGAGTTTGACGATGTGTAATAAGAGGTCGCGGGGCTGCGCGTGTTAAGCGTTGAGCAACTCGCGTTCGACCCATTTTGTGTCCGCATTGCCCGCTACGAAAGTCGGCTCGCGTAGCACTCGCATCTGGAACGCAGCGGTGGTAGCGATTCCTTGAACCTGCAATTCTTCAAGGCAGCGGAGCATGCAAGCGATCGACTCTTCACGCGTCTCTTTGTGAACGATCAGTTTGCCGATCATCGAATCGTAATGCGGTGGCACCGTGTAACCAGCTTGCGCGTGCGAATCGAAGCGAACACCAAATCCGCCAGGAATAAACAGACTCTTGATCAAACCAGGACACGGTTGAAAATTCTTAGTTGGATCTTCAGCATTTATACGACATTCGATGGCTGATCCACGCAGCATGATGTCCTGTTGTTTGAACGGCAGCGGTTCGCCTGATGCAACGCGGATTTGAGTTTTGATCAAGTCGATACCGGTCACCATTTCGGTCACTGGATGTTCGACTTGGATGCGCGCGTTGACTTCGATGAAGTAGAAATTGTTTTCTTGATCGACGATAAATTCGACGGTGCCGGCATTCTGGTAACCGACTTCGAGAATCAAACGCTTAGCCGCTTCGCAGATCGCTTCGCGGGTCTTTGCCGGGAGAAATGGCGAAGGACTTTCTTCAATCAACTTCTGATGACGTCGCTGAACTGAGCAATCGCGCTCGTACAGGTGGCAAGCGTTACCGTGCAAGTCGGCGATCATCTGCACTTCGACGTGACGCGGTCGATCGATGAAACGCTCCAAGTACACGCCTGCGTTACCAAAAGCAGCTTGGGCTTCCGTCTGGGCTTGTTGCAGCGCTACGCGAAGCATCGGCTCGTTCGTGGCCACGCGCATGCCTTTTCCACCGCCGCCTGCAGTGGCTTTGATCAGCACCGGGTAACCGATTTCCTTTGCGGATCGAACCGCGTGTTCTTCGTCGGTAATGAGTCCATCGCTGCCTGGAACCACCGGCACTTTGGCAGCCATCGCAACCGCGCGGGCACTGTTTTTATCGCCCAGCTTTTCCATCGCTTCGGGAGTTGGGCCGATGAAGTGAAAATCGCTGCTGCGGACGACTTCGTTAAAGTGTGAATTTTCGGCGAGAAAGCCGTAGCCGGGGTGGATCGCTTCGGCACCGCTGACTTCGGCCGCGCTGATGATGCGGTCGATGCGCAGATAACTATCGATCGACTTCGCGGGCCCGATACAGATCGCTTGATCCGCATAGCGAACGTGTGCAGAGTCGCGATCTGCTTGACTGTAAACGGCTACGGTAGAAATACCCATTTCTTTGCAAGCGCGAATGACTCGCAGGGCAATTTCACCACGATTGGCGATTAGGATTCGGTTATACATGCTCGGAGAGATTAGCCTCGTGTGTCGACCTTGAACAGTGGCCGATCGAAGTCGACGGCTT